>DASTZY010000134.1:0-7312 GCA_035764085.1 Gaiellaceae bacterium | reverse complement strand
GGCGCTCGAGGCGGAGGGGAAGCTCGGCTTCCCGATCATCGCCGTCAACGAGGCGCAGACGAAGCACATGTTCGACAACCGCTACGGCACGGGCCAGTCGACGATCGACGGGATCATCCGCGCGACGAACGTCCTCATCGCCGGCAAGCGGTTCGTCGTCTGCGGCTACGGCTGGGTCGGACGCGGCGTCGCGTCGCGGGCGCGCGGGATGGGTGCGCACGTGATCGTCACCGAGGTCGATCCGCTGCGGGCGCTCGAGGCGTCGATGGACGGCTTCGAGGTGCTGCCGCTCGAACGGGCTGCGGAGGTCGGAGACCTCTTCTGTACGGCCACGGGCGACAAGCACGTGATCACGCAGGCGCACATGGAGCGGATGAAGGACGGCGCGATCCTGGCCAACACGGGCCACTTCAACGTCGAGATCGAGATCCCGGCGCTGCGGAACATGGCAGTCGAGACGAAGCGCGCCCGGGAGTTCGTCGAGGAGTTCACGCTCGCCGACGGGCGGCGGCTCTACCTCGTCGCCGACGGCCGGCTCGTCAACCTCTCCGCGGCGGAGGGACACCCGGCGCTCGTGATGGACATGTCCTTCGCGAACCAGGCCCTCGCGCTCGAGTACGCCTCGCGGAACGCGAGCGAGCTCGACCGCAAGGTCTATCCGGTGCCGCCGGAGATCGACCGCGAGATCGCTCGCCTCAAGCTCGAGACGATGGGCGTCGAGATCGACCAGCTGACGGAGGAGCAGGCTCGCTACCTCGCCTCGTGGGACGAAGGCACCTGAGCCTGGACGACACGACCACTTCGGACACGGCCGGTACCTGGTACCGGCCGTGTCTCTTTCAGACCCGGCCGGATTGGAGGAGCACGCCTGATTCAAGCGCGCGTGCTCTCAGCGGACCCTCTTTGACGACCATGTCCGGAACCTGGTTCCGGAAAAGTGCTCTCTAGACATGACAAGCGAGCTCGACCCCGAGCAAATCGTGCGCCTCGAGGAGGACGGCCCCGCGGTCGTCCTCCTCGACCAGCGCCTCCTGCCCGACGAGACGGTCGAGGTGCGTTGTGCGTCGGCGGGTGATGTGGCCGACGCCATCGGGACGATGGTCGTGCGCGGCGCGCCGGCGATCGGGATCGCGGCGGCCTACGGCATGGCGCTGGCCGCACTGGGTGGAGAGGACCTCGCCGACGCGGAGCGCGTGCTCGCGCAGTCGAGACCCACTGCGGTCAACCTGCCCTGGGCGCTCGCGCAGATGCGCGACGACCCAACACCTGAGAGGGCTCGGTCGCTGCACGAGGAGGAGGTCGAGCGCTGCCGCAGCATGGCCGCGCACGCCGCCGCCCTCTTCCGGCCCGGCACCCGCGCGCTGACCCACTGCAACGCCGGGGGCCTCGCCACCGGCGGCTACGGCTCTGCGGTCGGTGCGCTCCGCGCGGCGGCGGAGCGGGGGCTGCTCGAACGCGTGCTGGTGGACGAGACGCGGCCGCTCCTCCAGGGCGCGAGGCTCACCGCCTGGGAGCTCGAGCAGGCCCGCATCCCGCACGCGGTGATCGCCGACTCCGCGGCCGGCTCGCTCATGGCCGGCGGCGAGGTCGATCTCGTGGTCACCGGAGCAGACCGGATCGCCGCGAACGGGGACACCGCGAACAAGATCGGGACATACTCGCTCGCCGTGCTGGCCGCGCACCACGGGATCCCGTTCTACGTCGTCGCTCCGACATCGACGGTCGACCGCGAGACGCCCGACGGCTCGGCCATCCCGATCGAGGAGCGCGATCCCGCGGAGCTGACGAGCCGCTTCCCGGCGCGCAATCCCGCGTTCGACGTCACCCCGGCAGCGCTGATCGCGGCGATCGTCACCGAGGACGGCGTCCACCGGGCACCGTACGAGGTCTCCCTCGCGTGAAAGCCGTGATCCTCGCGGCGGGCTACGCGACCCGCCTCCGGCCGCTCACCGACGACGTGCCGAAGCACCTGCTTCCGGTCGGCGACCGCCCGATGCTCGACTGGGTGCTCGACCGCGTCCGCGAGGTGGAGGAGGTGGACGCGATCCACCTCGTCACGAACAGCCGCTTCGCTCCCGTCTTCACGGCCTGGGCGGAGTCGCACCACGTCGCCGTGCACGACGACGGCACCACGTCGAACGAGGACCGGCTCGGCGCCGTCGGCGACCTGCGGCTCGCCGCCGAGACGGCGGGGCTGGAGGAGGACGAGCTCCTCGTCCTCGCCGGGGACAACCTGTTCGAGCTCTCGCTGCCGCGCTTCGTCGAGTGGTGGCGCGCGAAGCCGCAGCCGGCGACCGCCGTCCCGCTCCACGACGTCGGCGACCTCGAGCTCGCCACGCATTACGGGATCGCGGAGACCGATGCCGACGACCGCGTCGTGCGCTTCGTCGAGAAGCCGAGCGACCCGCCTTCGACGCTCGCGTCGACCCTGATCTACCTCGTGCCGCCCGAGCACGTCCGCCTCGTCGAGACGTACCTCGAGGAGGGACGGAGCCCGGACAACGCCGGCAGCTTCCTCGGCTGGCTCGCGGGGCGAGAGCCCGTCTACGGTTACCGCTTCGAGGGCACCTGGTACGACATCGGGAACCACGACCAGCTGCTGGAGGCGGACAACCGTCTGCGGCAGCTCGCCGGCCTACCCCGGCGGGATTCGTACAGCCTCGACTGAACCGGCACGGTTCCGCCACACCTCGCGCCGTAGCGTGGAGCCGTGCTCGAGCTCTTGCTGCCGCAGCGCTGCGTCGTCTGCGGCCGGGGCGGCCGGAGCCAGCTCTGCGCGGGCTGCCGCGACGGGCTGCCGCGGATCGAGCCGCCGCTCTGCGCCCGCTGCGGCGCACCGACGGCGTGGCCCGTGGAGCGCTGTCGCGAATGCGCGGGGCGCAGACTCGGCTTCGCGTCGGCACGGGGCGCAGTCGGGTATGACGAGGCGGCGCGCCGGTTCGTCCACGCCTGGAAGGAGCGCGGGCTACGGCGCCTCGCTGGCGAGGCCGCGGAGCTCGTCGCCGAGCGTGTGGCTCCGCCGGCCGTGGACGCCCTGACCTTCGTTCCGTCGGACCGATCAAGGAGGTTGAAGCGGGGGCACAACCCGGCGGAGCGCCTGGCGCTCGAGCTCTCCGTCGCGTGGGGGCTGCCGTGCCTCCCGCTGCTCGAACGGACGCGGGGCGGCCGCCAGCGTGGCAGCTCGGCCGCCGAGCGGCGGACGGTGCGCGGGGCGTTCCGGGCGCGGACCGCCTCGCCGCGAGCCGTCGCGGTGGTCGACGACGTCTACACCACGGGCGCCACCGCTGCGGCGGCCGCGACCGCCCTGCGCGCCGCCGGCGCCCGCCGCGTCGAGGCGATCGCGTTCGCCCGCGCCCTCCGTCGCCATTAGGCTGACGCCACCTCACACGCAGTGACAGGGGGAGGCGCCGATGCAGCTGCACGTCAAGGGCAAGAACCTGGAGGTGAACGACTCCATCCGGGCCTACGCCGAGCGGAAGCTCCAGAAACTCGACCGCCGCGTTCACGAGTCCACGCGCGTCGAGATCGAGCTCGCGGTCGAGCACAACCCGCGCATCGCCGAGAGCCAGGTCGCGGAGGCGACCGTCCATCTCAAGGGCCATACGCTCCGGGCGCGGGAGGCGGCGCGCGACATGAAGGCGGCGATCGACGAGCTCACCGACAAGCTCGTCCGCCAGGTCAGGGACCTCCATGACAAGCGCGTCGACGGCCGCAAGCACGTTGCTGCAAGCGTCGCCGGCGAAGTCGACGACGCGCGGCGAGAAGACGGCGGCGCCTCCGGCGCCGCCCGGGACGAGCCCGAGGTCGCGGATCCGGCCGAAGCGGAGATCACCGAGAGCTAGTGGGGCTCTTCCGCCGCAGGCAAGAGACCCTGAACGAGCAGCTGCTGCGCGAGGCAGGGCTCGATCCGGCGCAGGTGCTCGGCGATCCGCAGCCGGCGCAGCCGGAGCCGGAGCCGTCGCGGCCGATGTTCGACGCGATCGACGTCCCCGACGGCTCGAGGGTCGAGCCGAAGGAGTGGGACGCCGCGGTCACGGCCACCGCCTCCGATCTGGCGGGCGATCGGATCGAGTTCACGACGATTCCGGACGGCGACGTGATCGTGAGCAAGGCGGAAGGCGACGGAGACGTGTCGCCGCTGGCGGATGCCGTCGAGCAGCGCGTGAGCCCGCCGTACCGTGCGGTCGCGCAGCGCCAGGAGGGCGACCTGTGGGCAGTGGCGGCGAAGCGGATCCAGGTGGCGAAGATCCCGTTCCCGGACGGCGACAAGCTCGAGCTCTCGCAGAACGGCGGAGACCTGGATCTTCGCGTCGACGGAGAGCCGAGCGACGACCCGGTCCCGCCCGAGCTGGAGCAGCTCGCCGCGGCCGCAGGCGAGAGTGTCTACGTCGAGGCGGAGCGCATCGACGGCGATCTCTGGGAGGTCAAGGTCACGGCCTTGTAGGCCGCTACCCTTGCCCCGTGGAGATCGGCAACCTCGAGAAGGTCCTCCGCGTCGGCGAGGGCCGCCGGCTCAAGCGGCTCCAGGAGCAGGCCGCGTACATCACCTCGCTCGAGCCGGAGTTCGAAAGGCTCACGGCCGCCGACCTGCAGGGCAAGACCGCGGAGTTCAGACAACGGCTCGAGAACGGGGAGAGCCTCGACGACCTGACCTTCGAGGCGTTCGCGGCCGTCCGCGAGGCGCGCAAGCGCGCGTCCGATCAGCGCATGTTCGACGTGCAGCTGATGGGCGGGATCGTCCTCCACGAGGGGGACATCGCCGAGATGAAGACCGGCGAGGGAAAGACGTTCGTCGCGAGCCTCGCGCTCTACCTCAACGGCCTGGCCGGCCGCGGCGCCCACCTCGTCACCGTGAACGACTACCTCGCCCAGCGCGACGCCGAGTGGAACCGCCCCGTGTTCGAGTCGCTCGGGATGACCGTCGCCCACATCGAGACGATGATGTCGTTCCAGGCCCGCAAGGCTGCGTACGCCGCGGACGTCACGTACGGGACGAACTCCGAGTTCGGCTTCGACTACCTGCGCGACAACATGGCCGTCGCCCTCGAGGGGCTCGTCCAGCGCGGACACGCCTACGGGATCGTCGACGAGGTCGACTCGATCCTGATCGACGAGGCACGGACGCCGCTGATCATCTCGGGCGAGCCGGAGACGGCCGCCCAGATCTACTACGACTTCGCGCGCGTCGCCAAGCAGCTGATCCCGTTCCGCTCCTCCCCCGGCGACCCGAAGGGCGCGGCGGAGGACGCAGGCGCCGACTTCGAGTTCGACGAGAAGCACAAGACGGTCGGCGTGACCCCGCAGGGCGTGGAGAAGGTCGAGCGCGCGCTCCGGATCGACAACCTGTACGCGCCGGAGAACACGCAGCTCGTCAACCACCTCTACCAGGCGCTCAAGGCGGAGTCCCTCTACCAGCTCGACGTCGAGTACGTGATCCAGGACGGCGAGGTGAAGATCGTCGACGAGTTCACCGGCCGGATCATGGAGGGGCGCCGCTGGAGCGAGGGCCTTCACCAGGCGGTCGAGGCGAAAGAGAACGTCAAGATCCAGGAGGAGCACCAGACCCTCGCCACGATCACGCTCCAGAACTACTTCCGTCTCTACGAGAAGCTCGCCGGCATGACCGGCACCGCGAAGACCGAGGAGAAGGAGTTCGTCGAGATCTACGGGCTCGACGTCGTGGAGATCCCGACCAACGTGCCGGTCGCCCGCGCAGACGAGAACGACCTGGTCTTCAAGACGAAGGAGGGGAAGTTCGCGGCCGTCGTCCGGGACATCGAGGAGCGGACGGCGGAGGGCCAGCCGGTCCTCGTCGGCACGATCGCCGTCGAGACGTCCGAGTACCTCTCGCAGCTCCTGACGCGCAAGGGGATCAAGCACAACGTCCTCAATGCCAAGGAGCACGCGCGCGAGGCCGAGATCATCAAGGACGCCGGCCAGCCCAGCGCGGTCACCATCGCGACGAACATGGCCGGCCGCGGCGTCGACATCAAGCTCGGCGACGGCGTGCGCGAGGCGGGCGGCCTCTACGTCCTCGGCACCGAGCGGCACGAGGCTCGCCGGATCGACAACCAGCTCCGCGGCCGCTCGGGCCGCCAGGGCGATCCCGGCGAGACGCGCTTCTACCTGTCCGGCGAGGACGATCTCGTCCGGTTGTTCGCCGGCGATCGGATCAAGGGGATCATGGAGCGCTTCAAGATCCCGGAGGACCAGCCCATGGAGGCGAAGATCCTCTCCCGGCAGATCGAGACCGCGCAGAAGAAGGTCGAGGAGCAGAACTTCGTCATCCGCAAGAACACGCTCAAGTACGACGACGTCCTCAACCGGCACCGCCAGCGGATCTACGAGCAGCGGCGCCAGGTGCTCGACGGCGAGGACCTCTCCGAGCAGATCAAGCTCTGGATCGAGGAGGTCGTCGAGGACACGGTGAACGTGTTCACGGAGGAGGAGTACGCCGAGGAGTGGGATCTCGAGGCGCTCACGCAGGCGATGGCGCAGCTGTACCAGACCGAGATCACGGCCAAGGAGCTGCGCGAGGACCTCGGCCAGATCTCCCGCGAGGCGCTGGTCGAGGAGTTCCAGACCGACGCCCGCGACGAGTACGAGGCGAAGGAGGAGGAGTTCGGCCCGGACCTGATGCGGGAGCTCGAGCGGTTCATCGTCCTCCAGGTCGTCGACATGCGCTGGCGCGAGCACCTCGAGAACATGGAGGCGCTACGCGAGGGCGTCCACCTGCGCGCCATGGCCCAGAAGGACCCGCTCGTGGAGTACACGGGCGAGGGCGAGCGCATGTTCACCGAGCTCGGCCGGGTCATCCGCAGCGAGGTCGTGCTCCATCTCTTCCACGCCGAGCTCGCGCCGCCGGATCAGGGCGAGACGGCGGGGCTGATGCCCCAGCCGGGCTCGAACGGCGGCGGGGACGGCGCGAACCTCCACTACGAGCACGACACGTCGGCGGGCGCCGCCGCGATGGCGGCCGCGGGCGGGGGAGAGGCGGTCGCGGCCGGAGTCCCCTCGGCCTCCGGCGTCGTGGCGCAGACCGTGCAGTCGAGCCCGCACGAGAAGCTCGGCCGCAACGACCCCTGCTGGTGCGGCTCGGGCAAGAAGTTCAAGAAGTGCCACGGCGCCTAGCCGGCTGACTCGGCCCGTTGCCATGACCGGAATCGGTGCTTCGACGGCTCAGGCTGCGTTGCCGCGCTGGTTCGGGCCTCGAGCCGGCGCGGACGATCCGGCCGTCTCGGCCCTGATCGCCCGAGTCGCGCGCCGGGCCGGGTGGGAAGACCTTGGGGGTGCGTTCAACCTCAACGTGCGG
>DASTZY010000133.1:0-3684 GCA_035764085.1 Gaiellaceae bacterium | reverse complement strand
CCGAGGAGCGGCCTGCCGCAGCCGAGAAGCCGGAGCCCGAGGCGGAACCCACCACCCCCGGGGGCGGGTTCACGCCACCGCCGAGCTCGCTCGAGGATCTCGCCGCCGCAAGCCGGCCCAAGCGCTTCAGCTTCAAGAGCCAGTAGCCGTCAGCTCGGCTCGACTGTCAGTACCGGCTCGAGGCCGAGGAACGAGCCGATGCGCTCTGCCTCGTGCTCGAGCTCGACGCGGCGCGACCGGGTGAGCCGACGCGCGGGCCGGACGTCCAGCTCGACCCGCTTCCCCCGTTTACGGCGCTGCCACAGCCCGGCGGCCACCCCATCGACCAGGACGAGGCGCACGCCCGCGGGCCCCTCGTAGCGGCCGCGCCCGTGCTGCGCGACCAGGTCGCGAACGGGCTGCGGCACGAGCCGGTCGCGCTCGCGGGATCCCATCACGTAGACGTCGTACCCCGGCAGGAGACGCACCTGGCTGCTCGGCCGGGGGAACGACAGGTCGCCGGCGAGGACGAACGACGGGCGACCGTCGACGTCGACCTCTTCCAGCTCGGCGCCGAGGCTCTCGAACAGCTGCCGCGCATCGGCCACCGAGAACCCAGCGGCCGAGAACCACTCGCAGAAGTCGCCGGGTCGAGCGGGGCCGTAGGTGCGCAGGAAACGGCGACAGACCTCGCGCAGCGCCTCCTCCTCGTCGCCGACCGCGCGCCAGCTCTCGATCCACTGGTCCGGGCGCGCGAGCGTGATCTTCGGGCCCCGCGGCGGCCCCTGGCACAGCTCGCCGATGAAGAAGGCGAAGCCGGAGCGGAGCCGGTCGCCCGCCGCGCCTCCCACACGTCCGACCACGTCGTCCGCCAGCTCTTCGCGCAGGAGGCAGCGGCCATCGAGCGCGTCCCAGACCGCGGCGCGAACCGCCTCGACCTCGTCCGCGCCGACCGCCGGGTGCAGCACGCCCGCGGGATCGCGCCACGGAGGAAGGCCCTCGGCCGTACGCGTGACCGCGCGCCGAGCCGCGTACCAGAGCGGCAGCTCGGCAGCGGGATGAAGATGAAGCGTCCCGCGCACCGTCCACGCCTTGACGAGCTCGCGTCGCTCCCACAACGCCGTGCGGACGTCCTCCTGCACGATCCCGTCCATCCGAGTCGCCAGCTGCAGCTCGGCGGACACCTGTACCTGCGCGTGCACGCCGCACAGGGCGCCGACGACCTCGACGAGCCGGCCGCCGGCCGCGCGCTCGCTCAGCGACGACCGCAGGAGACGGCGCGCCAGCACCTCGTCCCATCCGACCTCCACGCCGGACGATTCTCCCAGGCGGGTCGATCAGACGGTGGTGACGCGCGCGAGCTCTTCGAGCGAGGTGAGACCGGCGAGGACCTTCTCGATCCCGTCCGCCCAGAGGGTCGACATGCCCCCATTCATCGCGGCACGCTCGAGCTCCTCGTGGCTCGCCTTGCGGGCGGCGAGCGCCGACAGCTCCTCATCCATCGCCAGAAGCTGGAAGACGCCGATGCGACCGCTGTAACCGGTCTGCCTGCAGCGGACGCAGCCGTTGCGGCGGAAGAGCTCGATCTTGGCGTGCGCGAGCTCATCGGGGATGCGTGCCGCTGCCAGCTCCTCCTTGCCCGGCACGTAAAGCTCCTTGCAGTGTTCGCACAGCCGGCGCGCGAGGCGCTGCGCGAGCACGCCGGTCACGGCCGCGCCGGTGAGGAACGGCTCGACGCCCATCTCGTTCAGGCGGGTGAGGGCGCTCGGCGCGTCGTTCGTGTGCAGAGTCGAGAGGACGAAGTGGCCTGTCAGGGCCGCCTCGATCGAGATCTTGGCGGTCTCGACGTCGCGGATCTCGCCGACCATCACGACGTCGGGGTCGGAGCGGAGGATCGAACGCAACGCCGTGGCGAACGTCAAGCCGGCGCGCGGGTTGATCTGCACCTGGTTCAGCCCGGCGAGGCGGTACTCGACCGGATCCTCGACGGTGATGACGTTGATCTCCGGCCGATTGATCTCGGCCATGGCGGCGAAGAGGGTGGTCGACTTGCCCGACCCGGTCGGCCCGGTGACGAGGAGAGCACCGGTCGGCCGGTGGATCAGGGCCGCGAGCCGCTCCTGCATTGCGACGCCGAGCCCGACCTGTTCCATCGTCGGCGGCTTCTTCGACTTGTCGAGGAGGCGCATCACGACCGACTCGCCCTCGACCGTCGGCAGCGTGGCGACGCGGACGTCCAGCATCCGGCCCGCGGCGGACGCGGACAGGGAGATGCGTCCGTCCTGCGGCTTCCGGCGCTCGGCGATGTCGAGCTTGGCGAGCACCTTGAGGCGCGTGGTGACGCCGACCGCGCTTCGCCTCGGGATCCGCTGGGTCTCGTGGAGGACGCCGTCGATGCGGAAGCGCACGACGAGCGCGTCCGACTGCGGCTCGAAGTGGACGTCGCTCGCGCCGTCCTCGGCGGCCTCGAAGATGATCGAGTTGACGAGCCGGACGAGAGGCGCGTCGGAGATGCCGTCCTCGACCTCGAGATCGTCCAGGTCGTCCTCTTCGATCACCTCGAGCGCGTCGACGTCGCTCATCCCGGAGCGGGCGCCGAACGCTTCGGCCGTGCGTGTCAGCCGCCCGAGCTCGGCTGCGATCTCCTCGCTCGAGGCGACTCGCAGGGCGATGGGATGGCGGCTCGCGAGGCGCAGCGCGTCGATCCCGTGGATGTTCTGCGGGTCGGAGATCGCCACGCACAGCTCGTCACCGTCGAAGGCATACGGAATCGCGTTGACCTGCTCGAGGACATGCAGCGGCACGGCTTCGGCCGCCAGGGGATCGATGCCGCCGGCGCCCAGCTCCACGACGGGAAGGCCGTGTTGCGCCGCGACGATGCGCGCGATCGCTTCGCTCGAGGCGAGTCCTTCGTCGATCAGCACCTGGACGACCGGCACGTGCTTCGCCTTCTCTCGGAGCACGCCGACCTTCGCCTCCGGAATGAGGCCGGTCGTCTCGAGCAGGTCGACGACGAGCTCGCCCATGAGCTGGGAGATCGGTGCGGGTGTGGCGGGCCCCTTCGCCGGGCCGCCGCCGGGGTTCATGGCAGGTTGGGCTGACACCGCAGTCGTCTCACTTCAGGACTCCGAGGTACGCGTGGAGGATCGGCCCGCCGGCGAACAGGGCCACCACAGCGCCCGCGGCGAGGAACGGTGCGAAGGGGATCCCGAGCTTGCGTGCGCCGGCGCCGTGGCGCGCGAGCAGGACGACACTCGGGACGAGGGCAAAGAGGAGCCCGAGCATGATTCCGACCGGAGTGGTGCGACCGAGCAGGGCGCCGATCAGGAGTGCGAGCTTGACGTCTCCCATCCCCATGCCGCCCGGGTAGGCAAGCGCTGCGAGGAAGAGGAAGCCGGCGGCTCCGGCGGCACCGATCGCCCAGACCGGCGACGGATGCCAGATCGTGTCCAGCGCCAGCACGGCGACCGCGGCCGGCAGGACGACGCGGTTCGGAACGATGCGGCGCTCGAGGTCCGTGGCCGTGACGACGACGAGCGCGGCGCACGCGATCCCGGCGGCCGCTGCCCTGGCCGTGAGGCCGAACGCGAAGACGCAAGCGACGAGGAGGAGCGCCGTCGCGAGCTCGATCGCGAGGTCACGGGGCGGGATCCGGATGCCGCAGCGGCGGCAGCGACCGCGGAGCAGCACGTAGGAGAGGACGGG
>DASTZY010000132.1:0-1048 GCA_035764085.1 Gaiellaceae bacterium | reverse complement strand
GACTGCGAAGATCCGCGCCCCCAGCGGGATGGCCTCTTCCGCGAGCCTGTCTGGGTACCCGTTGCCGTCCCAACGTTCGTGGTGGGAGCGGATCACGCGAGCGCCTTCCTGGTTGAGCAGCGGGACATGGGCGAGCAGCCGCTCGCCCAGCTCTGCGTGCTCCTGCATCCGCCGGCGCTCGAGCGGCGTCAGCCGGCCCGGCTTGAGCAGGATCCCGTCCGGGATCCCGATCTTGCCGACGTCGTGCAGGAGGAAGCCCCATTCGAGGCTGGGATCGTCCAGCAGGCGCGGCGCGACCTCGAGGGTCAGCCTCGTCGCGTACTGGGTCACCCGCCGCGAGTGGCGGCTCGTGCCGAAGTCCCGCGACTCGAGCGCAGAGGCGAGCACCGCGACGGTCTGGGCGTACGCCTCGTTGAGCAGTTGGTGCTGGCGGCGGCCGATCTCGATCAGCCGGTTCAGGTCGGCGGCGTCGACCACGTCGCGCTCCGCGTCCATCGGGCCGAAGCCGTTCTTGAGCAGCGGCGTGACGAGCGCGAGCAGCTCGAGCGGGCTGAACGGCTTGCGCGCGAACGCGTCGGCACCGGCGGTGCGCGCCGCCCGGCCGGCCTCGTCGGAGCCGCTGATGGCGACGATCGGGATCTTGCTCGTCTGCGGCGTCTCGCGCAGCCGCTCGAGGTAGAAGATCCCGTCGATGCCGGGGAGCCCGATGTCGAGCAGGATCGCGTCAGGGCGACACTCGGCGAGCGCTCTCTCCGCTTCGATCACGTCGTAGGCCGAGCTCACCTCGAACCCCTCCAGCTCGAACGTCGTGCGAAGCAGCTCACACAGGAGCCGATCGTCGTCGATGACCAATACGCGACGCGTGCTGCGCATCTGGAAACCCCCCATCGGTTTCGGTAGCGGCGTCTTCCTGCTGTCCTCTCTCGGCAGGTTCGCGGCCGGCCCTGAGGACACCTCCAAAGGGAGAACCGAAAGGGTGGGGGAGCACTTTCTGCCGAAACCTCCTGCAGGCTGTGGCCGGAAGATCACCCTTTGGAGGGAGCCGCCT
>DASTZY010000131.1:0-6120 GCA_035764085.1 Gaiellaceae bacterium | reverse complement strand
CCCGACGCGCCGAAGGCCTGCTCCGCCGCGTCGAGCACCAACTCGAGATTTCGCCGCGCGTCGGCGCGCAGCTCGGTCATCAGCTGGCGAACACCGGCTGGTCGTCGGTCCTGGCCTCGGCCTCGATCCGGGCCACGTCCCGCTTCCGGAGAAGGGCGACGAAGACGACGAGGCTCAGGGTGACGAGGACGGCGGCGCCGCCGAAGGCCCACTGCCAGCCGTGCACGATCGAAGGCAGCGACGCCGGATCGAGCGGGTTGGCAAGAGCAGCCTTGCTCGTGTGGTTGACGGCAACCGTGGACAGGACCGCCAGCCCGAGTGCGCCGCCGACCTGCTGCGACGTGTTGAAGAGCCCGGACGCGAGTCCCTGGTCCTCGTTCTTGAGGCCCGTCGTCGCCACGAGCGTCAGCGGCATGAAGATCGCACCCATCCCGAGCGAGGCCAGGATCATTCCCGGCAACACGTCGCTCGCGTACGAGCCGTCGACCGGCATCCGGGCGAAGAGAAGCAGCCCGAGGATCGTCAGCACCATGCCGGCGGCGGTAACCGGCCGGACGCCGATCCGCGGCGCCAGCGCGGAGGCGACCCCCGCCGAGAGCATGATCCCCGCCGTGAAGGGCAGGAACGCGACGCCGGCCTTGAGCGGACCGAAGCCGAGCGCCCGCTGGATGTACTGCGTGTTGAAGAAGAACATCGCGAACATCCCCGAGAAGGCGAGGAACATCGACAGGTTCGCCGTCGTGAGCGAGCGGACGCGGAAGATCGAGAGCCGGACGAGCGGCTCGGCCGAGCGCTGCTCGATCAGGACGAACCCGGCGAGGAGAGCGGCCGCAGCGACGAACGAGACGACCGACACCGTCGAGCCCCAGCCGTGCTGCGCCGAGTTGACGAGCCCGTACACGAGCAGCATCAGGCCGCCGGTCACGGTGACGGCACCAGCGAGGTCGTAGCCCTTGTGTGCGTGCTCGTCCCTCGACTCGGGCACGAGCCGCAACGCTGCAAAGAAGGCGAAGATGCCGACCGGGACGTTCACGAAGAAGATCCAGCGCCAGGAGAAGGCCTGCGTGAGCGCGCCGCCGAGCACGAGTCCGACCGCCGAGCCGCCGATGGCGATCGCCGCCCAGACCGCGAGCGCCCGGGCCCGCTCCTTCCCCTCGTCGAAGGTCGTCGAGATGATCGAGAGGGCCGCCGGCGAGATCAGCGCGGCACCGAGACCCTGGAGGGCCCGGAAGCCGATCAGCATCCCCGAGGTCGTCGAGATCCCGTTCAGGAAGGACGCCGCGGTGAAGATGACGAGCCCGATCATGAAGAGCCGCTTCCGTCCCAGAAGGTCGCCCGCGCGCCCGCCGAGCAAGAGGAAGCCGGCGAAGACGAGCGTGTACGCGTTGATCACCCACTGCAGGCTCGCCTCGCTGAAACCGAGAGCGGACTGGATGTGCGGCAGGGCAACGTTCACGATCGTCGCGTCGAGCACGACCATGAACTGAGCGAGGCAGATGATTACGAGGACGACCCAGGGATTCGTGGAATGGCGACTCATTCCCCTCCTTTTGGTAAGCGGACTCTCCAGTCCGTTTCAGGCTAGCAGCGATCCGTCTTCCTTGACCACCTAGACTGGAACGAGCTCATGAACTCATCGCTTCCCGTAGCCGAGCGCCCCCGCCGTCCCGAATGGATGAAGGTGCGCGCCCCGTCCAAGGACGGCTCGTACTTCGACGTGCAGAAGCTCGTGCACGGGCTGTCGCTGCACACGATCTGCGAGGAGGCGCGCTGCCCGAACATCTCCGAGTGCTGGGGACGCGGCACCGCGACGTTCCAGATCCTCGGCGACACGTGCACGCGGGCGTGCCGCTACTGCTACGTCCACTCCGGCAAGCCGGAATCGCCGCCGGACCCGCTCGAGCCGCTGCGCCTCGCCCAGGCTGCCGCGCAGATGCAGCTCAAGCATGTCGTCGTGACCTCGGTCGACCGGGACGACGTCCCGGACCGCGGCGCCGGCCACTACGCGGCCACGATCCGCGCGCTGAAGGCAAAGCTCCCCGAGGCCTCGGTAGAAGTGCTGACGCCCGACTTCCTCGGCGTCGAGGAGGAGGCGCTGCAGACCGTGCTCGGAGCGCGACCCGAGGTCTTCAACCACAACATCGAGACCGTCCGCCGCCTGCACGCGCGCATGCGAGGTGCGAAGGCGAGCTACGACGGCGCACTGGGCCTGCTGCGGCGGGCGAAGGAGCTCGCGGACTATCCCGTCCTGACGAAGTCGGGGATCATCGTCGGCCTCGGCGAGACGAACGACGAGGTCGTCGACACGATGCGCGACCTGCGCACGAACTGCGCCGTCACGATCGGCCGGCCAGCGTCTCCCGCCACGCGGTCAAGCCCGGCCGCGATCCCCTACCGAAAAGAGAAAGGCCCGCCGAAGCGGGCCCTTCTCTCCTTGAACCCTCCGGGCTCTACTTCGCCGCGGAGATCGAGACGTTCGCAAAGCCGGCGGAGTCGATCGACTTCAGCCGGATGATCGTCCCGGTCGCGGGTGTCTTCACGCCCTCGGCCGGAATCGCCGGATTCCAGTAGTCGTTCCGGTCGTCGAACGTAGTGACGCCCGGCAGCGACGGCACCACGTAGGACCCGCCGGTCGCCCCGTCGTGGAGCGTGAACGAGTCCGTCGGAGTCGTCGAGAGCGTCGCGTCGTACGCCTGCACCCGGTCGCGGGCAGGCTGCCCGTTGTCCATCATGATCGGGTCCGGGTGAACGTCGATCGGCAGGATCAGGCCGTCGCCGTTGTGCTGGCCCGTGTTGTTGTCGCCCTGCGACGTGTCCCAGTACGAGACCAGGACGCCGTCCTCGAACGGGTAGTGCTCGACCCAGTTCGGGCGTGACGGATCGTAGAAGTTGTACGGCGAGGTCCAGAGACCCGTGTCGTAGTTCATGTACTGCCGGTTCTCGACGACGTAGTACTGGTTGAAGTACGTCGTGTCGGAGCCGGTCGTCAGGTGGAAGCCACCGTCGAACGTCCAGCCGTCGTCCGTCTCGAACGAGTCGGCGAACGAGGAGCCGACCTTGAGGTTGTCGACCTCGAAGCCGGCACCGTGCGACGCCACGTCCGTCCAGTACTCGAAGCGGAGCTGCACCGTCTGACCCGCATATGACGACAGGTCGGCGTTCAGCTGCACCCACTCCGGCGGGTACGGATGGTTGTACCAGTCGTCGCCGAGCCCGTAGTGCCCGGACGTGCCGGTGATGCCTTCGCCGGTGTTCTGGCCGTTCGGGTCGTCGGACGTCGAGAGCGACGTGTGCACGTGCGTCCATGTGTTCCCGCCGTCAGTCGACACCTCGAGGTAGGCGTAGTCCCAGCCCTCCTCGATGTCGTACCAGGCGTCGGCGCTGAGGGCGCCGTCGGCCGGTACGGTGACCGTCCTGGTGGCCGTCGTGTCGTAGCTGTCTCCGCTGCCCGAATAAAGTGCCTTCGACCCGTCGGTCGGAGTTCCGACGTTGGTGGCGACGCCCTTCTTCGGGAGCAGCACGAACACGCCCTGTGCCTGCTTCGTGTTCGTCTCGGCAGGGCCGAGCTTGATGTCGGTCGTCCCCTGCTTGAACGGGTTGGCGACCTTGTAGTTCAGCCAGCCGAGCTGGAACTTGTCCCAGGCGTCGAAGTCGACCGGGCGGTTGCCGATCCCGTTCGTGTTGTCGTTGCCGTAGGAGCCCTGCGACATGATCGTCCACCACGTCGACGGCGCCTCGCCGGCGTACGACGTGTCGTACTCGTCCGGCAGGCCGTAGTCGTGACCCGTCTCGTGCGAGATGACGCCGGTGCCCGCGTTCTCGGGCTCCGTTACATAGTCCCCGACCCAGTAGCCGGTGGGCTGACCGACGTCCTGGCCGATCTCGAATCCGCCGAACTGCCCGCCATCCGCGGGCCCGCTGCCGTCGCCGGAGTTGCCACCCGACCACGCGTACCAGCGGTGCGACCAGATCGCGTCGGTGCCCTGGGCACCCCCACCGATCTCCTCGCCCTCGCCGGCGTGGATCAGCTGGTAGTGATCGATGTAGCCGTCGGGCTCGTTGAAGTTGCCGTTCCCGTTGTAGTCGTAGCGGTCTTCCTGGTCGAACTGCGACAGGTAGGCCTTGATCTGGTCGAGCGTCATGCCGTTCGCTTCCTGATCGAGAACCCACTGGTTGGCGGCATCGCGAAGCAGCTGCCAGGTGCTCGAGCAGACCGTCGAGCCGCAGTAGTCGCTGCCATACCGAGCCTCGTTGAACGGCACCGTGACCCAGTTCGTCACGTCGCCGTCGAAGCTGAACCGGCCACTCGACTCGGACTGGTAGAAGTTCGAGACCGAGTTGTCGCCCGGAACGTGATCGAAGTAGAGGTTCCGGTAGTGGTCCGGCGTGTAGCCGTCGTCGAACCAGATCGTCGAGTTGTCCAGCGACCGGTCCGGCGGCTGGATCTGTCCCATCGACGGCCCAGGCGTGCCGCCGTACCGCGGATCGATCTGATTCCCGAACTGTGCCAGGATCACGAAGATGTTCGAGTGCCCGGTCTGCTGGAGCTTGACGTACTGACCTTTCGCGACGCGGCCAACCTTCGTTCCGGGAGCGATCGTCCCGTTGGCCTCCATCGCCAGCGCCTTCTGCCGAAGCACGTTCTGCTTCTGCTGCAGCGGACTGGTCAGGTTGTCCGCCCTGAATGCCGGCCCCGAGCCCGCGCCCGGACTTGCGAGTGCGCCGGTTGTTGCGACGAGCGAGAAAACAGACGCTGCAAGTGCAGCGCCGAGGAACTTCCTCATACCGCGTCACTCCCCCTCTTGACTTTGCACCGACTCGGGGCCCTCACAGCCCCGCCGCCCTCATGACCCCGGGCGTCCGCGCAGAGTAGAGGCGATCTGGCGGGCCGTCAATCGGGAGCCGAGACGGCTGCTCCGAGCCCGAGTCTGTCTCTCAGGCGCCGTGCGGCTTGGCCATCTTGCGGTAGTCGAGCGCCTCGTCCAGGACGGACTTCTCGACGCCCTTCTCCCGCGCAACCTCGCGCAGCGACCGGCCCGAGGCGGCAGCCTCCTTGACGATCTCGGTCGCGCGGTCGTAGCCGATGTACGGGTTGAGCGCGGTCGCGGCGGAGAGGGTCAGCTCGGCGTAGCGTTCGCAGTTCTCGCGATTCGCCTCGATCCCGTCCACGCACTTCTCCGCGAAGAGCCGGCAGGCGCTCGCCAGCAGCTTCACGGAGTCGAGGATGTTGCGCGCGAGCAGCGGCACGAAGACATTGAGCTCGAAGTGCCCCTGCATGCCGCCGATCGCGATCGCGGCGTCGTTACCGATCACCTGCGCGGCGACCTGCGTCACGACCTCGGGCATCACCGGGTTGACCTTGCCGGGCATGATCGAGCTCCCCTTCTGCAGCTCGGGCAGCGCGATCTCGGCAAGGCCGGCGCGCGGGCCGGAGCCGAGGAAGCGGATGTCGTTCGCGACCTTGGTCAGCGAGACGGCGACCGTCTTCAGGGCGCCCGATACCTCGACGATCCCGTCGCGGGCGGCCTGTGCCTCGAATGGATCTGCGGGCGCCGAGATCTCGAGTCCGGTCTCGCGCGCGAGCAGCTCGCGCACCCGGGCCGCGAATTCGGGATGCGTGTTCAGCCCGGTGCCGGTCGCGGTGCCGCCGAGCGGGATCTGGCCGAGCCGCGGCAACGTGTCGCGAACCCGCGCGACGCCCTGCCGCACCTGCGCGGCGTAGCCCGCGAACTCCTGGCCGAGCGTGACGGGCACGGCGTCCATCCAGTGCGTGCGGCCGGACTTGACGACGTCGTCGAACTCCCGCGCCTTCGACTCGAGCGAGGATGCGAGGCTCTCCAGCGCCGGCAGCAGGTCGCTCGTGATCTGGTCGAGGGTCGCGAGGTGGACGGCCGACGGGAAGACGTCGTTCGAGGACTGGCCCATGTTCACGTCGTCGTTGGGGTGGACGTCATCGCCCGCGAGCGTGGCGAGCACCTCGTTCGCGTTCATGTTCGACGAGGTGCCCGAGCCTGTCTGGAAGACGTCGATGGGGAACTGGTCGTCGAGCTCGCCCTCGGCGATGCGGGTCGCGGCGGCCGCGATCCGCTCGGCCTTGTCGCCGTCGAGCAGGCCGAGGTC
>DASTZY010000130.1:0-80680 GCA_035764085.1 Gaiellaceae bacterium | reverse complement strand
ACGCCGAGCGACGACTACACCGCCACGTTCACCGTCACCGACAACGGCACCACGAACGGCTCTCCCGATCCGAAGAGCGGCAGCGCGACGCTGAAGGTGACGATCGCGAACCTTGCTCCGGTTGTCACCTCTGTCACCGGTCCATCGGTTCCGCTCGCCCTCGGCGGCTCGGGCGTCAACGCGACGGTCGTGACGAACTTCACCGACGTGGGCTCAAAGGACACGCACACGTGCACGTACACCTGGGACGACCTCTCGGCCGCCACCACGGTGTCGGCGCCCGGTACGGGCAACGGATCGTGCTCGGCGACACACACCTACACCGCGGCCGGCGTGTACCAGGTCGGGGTGACGGTGAAGGACGACGACACGGGGACGGCGACGGGAGTGTTCCAGTACGTCGTGGTCTACGACGCCAACGCCGGCTTCGTCACCGGCGGCGGCTGGATCATGTCCCCTGCCGGCGCGTACGCAGCCAATCCGACGCTGACGGGCAGAGCCAACTTCGGCTTCACTTCGCAGTACAAGAAGGGAGCGACGGTGCCGACCGGCGAGACCGAGTTCCAGTTCCAGGTCGCGTCGTTCGACTTCCACAGCTCGGACTATCAATGGCTGGTCGTCTCCGGCCCCCTGGCGCAGTACAAGGGCACCGGCACGGTCAACGGAGTAAGTGGCTACAGCTTCCTGCTGACCGCGACGGACGGGGCGGTCAACGGCGGCGGCGGAGTGGACAAGTTCCGGATCAAGGTCTGGAACACCGCCACGAGCGCCGTCGTCTACGACAACTCGCTCGGCTCCTCGGATGACATCAACAGCGCCAACCCCGAGGCGATCTCGGGCGGCAGCATCGTGATCCACAAGTAGCAACCCTCGTTGAGGGGGAGCGCCCCGGCGCTCCCCCTCAATTCCGAACGGTCGCCTTCTGGCCCCCGGTGAATCAAATGACGGGCCGGGCGGGGCGAAGCCGACTCTCCTCGCCCGCGTGGGAGCGGCTGAGGGGAGCCTCGGCCGTCTCGAGCCACGTCTGGGCGGCCCGGCGCAGCGCATCGCCGCGGGCGATGTCCGCCGTGGTGCGACAGCCAAGAAGCTCGACGATTCGCTCGCGCTCGATGTCCCGCATCTTGTGGAAGAGCTCCCGGTGACTCAGCGCACGAGCCTCCAGGAGCGAATCGGAGGAGATGACCATCTCGGCCATCGCCTCGGCGAGCGGCGCAGCCTCGGCCACGCCGGCGACCGTCCATGCGCCTGTCCGATATCCCGGGCCGCGCTGTCGCCGAAGCCGAGCGATGACGACAAATTCGTGGGGTCGGAGGATCGTGACGAAAGGATCTTGCCAAAGCTCTCGGACGTCTGCCGCGACTCGACTGCAGGAGGGGACGACCCAAACCATCGGCCGACGCAGAAAGACGTCTTGCGAACGACGCTGTGAGGGTGGCGATCCGGCTCGTCAAACGGCTGCTCGAAACCGAGTTCCTGCGCTTCTGCCTTGTCGGCGCCTCGGGCTACGCCGTCAACCTCGCCGTCTACGCCGGGCTTCTCGCCGCCGGGCTCCATTACCTCGCCGCAGCGGCGATCTCGTTCCTCGTCGCCGCCGGAAGCAACTACGCCTGGAACCGTGCGTGGACGTTTCGCACCTCCGGCGCGCCTGTGCTCGGCCAGGGCGTACGCGCGCTACTCGTCTCGGGGCTTTCGCTGGGAGCCAACCAGCTCTTCCTGCTCGTCCTCGTCGCGGCCGGCGCAGGGCACCTCACCGCGCAGGCCGTTGCGATCGTCCTCGTGACACCGTTCAGCTTCACCGCGAACAAGCTGTGGGCATTCGCCGAGTCCGGACGGGCTGCCGAGCCCGGGCCGGTCGCTGTCACGGCACCCGCACGCGACCGCTAGAGCGTCTTCCCCCGGCCGACCCTCGAACGGGTTCCCGCATTCCAGGGATGGCCGATCGACTGCACACGCGCCGATATCGGGCTCGAGAGAACGCCGCCGCCGGTTCGGGGTCGCCCGGGGCCGAACCGTTTTAGGAGCACGCCGCCATGCGCTCACGCCTCCGCAGGAACGCGCTCGAACCGCTCGCCGCTGTCGTCATCGCCGCCTTGCTCGTCGGACCCTCCGCCGCGGGGGCCGCTTCCGGGACGACGCGCCTCCTCGTCAAGTTCAAGCCGACCGCATCCCCGGAGGCGCGCACCTCTCTGCTGGGGTCGGTCCACGCGAAGCAGGTCGGTTCCGTGCACGACCTCGGAATCAAGGTCGTGAACGTGCCGTCGGGCAGCGCAAACGCCGCGGCGAAGGCGATGCGCGGAAGCCCGCTCGTCGCGTTCGTCGAGCCCGACGCGATCCTCGAGCCGCAGGACAACCTGCCGAGTGACCCGTCCTTCCCAACGAGCTTCGGGGTGGCAGGCGGCGCCTGGGGCTGGTCGCAGACGCACACCACTCAGGCCTGGGACGTCACACGCGGGGATCCGAACGTTGTGATTGCGATCCTCGACACCGGCATCAAGACGGCCGGGCTCAGCGACTTCGCCGGCCAGATCGCGTCGACCTACAACGCGATGACCGGAACCACGGACGCCACGACGAACGCCGGTAACCACGGCACGTACGTAGCGGGCGTCGCCGGGCTGGCGATGGACAACGCGACGGGAAACGCCGGCTTCTGTCCAGGCTGCCGCCTGATGATCGTGCAGGTCGGAACCGACTCCGGCGCTTCGCTGAGCGACATCGCGAACGGCCTCACGTACGCCGCCGACCACGGGGCAAGGGTGGCCAACATGAGCTGGGCGGGGACCGCCGACTCTGCCACGCTGCGCGCCGCGACGACGTACGCGCACCAGCACGGCGTCGTGATGACCGCCGCGGCCGGGAACTCGAATTGTGACTGTGCGACCTATCCCGCCTCCGATCCGTACGTGCTCGGGGTGGCCGGCGTCGACAACTCCGGGAACAAGTCCGGTGACTCGAATTACGGCAAATGGGTAGCGGTCGCGGCTCCGGAGGGCGACATGACCGCCTGGCCGACCATCAACGGCTCGCCAGGCTACGCGCCCGTGGGCGGCACCTCCTCAGCCGCACCCGTCGTCGCCGGGACCGCGGGCCTGCTCTTCTCCGCGAACCCGTCGTTGACCAACACCCAGGTCGAGCAGGCGTTGGAGTCGAGCGCTGCACCGGTCGGCTTCTCGGTCTCCTATGGGCGCGTCGACGCGCTTGCGGCGCTCCAGTCTCTCGGCTTGGGCGACCCGCAGGCTCAGAGCGCGCCGGTCAACGTCTCGGCGCCCCAGCTTTTCGTCGAGACGAACGGAGCCTACGGCTACCAGGCTCTCGCAGCTGCGCCGCAGGTCGGCCAGGTGCTGCTGCGGGGGCAGGGCAGTTGGACGGGCAGTGCACCACTCAGCATCTCGGCCGTCCAGTGGCAACGCTGCAACAGCAGCGGCTCGAGCTGCGCGACAGTCGCCAATGCGGCGACATACACAGTTCAATCCGCGGACACCGGCTACAGCCTCCGTCTGCTCGTGACCGTCAAGAACGGGCTCGGTTCGGTCGCCGTCGCCTCTCCGCTCTCGGCGCCGGTGGGCGGCACGACGACCCCGTCCCCGCCGGTGAACTCGACGGCGCCGAGCATCTCCGGGCTGCCGCAGGCTGGGCAGACGCTCACCGCATCGCCCGGGTCCTGGACCGGGAGCCCGACCGATTACGCGTACCAGTGGGAGGACTGCGACACGAGCGGCGGCAGCTGCACAGCCATCGCCGGCGCCTCGAGCAGCAGCTACACGGCGCAGGCCGGCGACGTCGGAGACACGCTCCGCGTCGTCGTCACCGCGTCGAACAGCGGCGGCTCGACCACGGCGACCTCGGCGGCCACGGGGGTCGTGACTGCCTCTCCACCGCCGCCGCCCAGCACGCAGACCTCGACGTTCTCAGGCTCCCTGAATGCACGAAACCCGTCGCGTAGCTTCAGCGTCGCGGTCGGAGCCGGGGCAGCCAGCGCGCAGCTCGCCTTCAGCAAGTGCAGTGTGCTGTCGCTCGGGCTCTCCAACGGCGCGAGCGCGAATGGGCCGAGCATCGTGAGTCTGAACGCGACGTTGGCCGCAGGCAGCTACACGTACACGGTCAGCGGCGGAAAGTGCTCCTTCACGCTTACCGTGGTGTCTCCGAGCCCCTAGAGCGAGCTGCTCAGAACCTGTGGGAGGCGGTTTCCCGCCTCCCACTTGGCTCCCCCTACCTTGCTCCTCCACCGGGGCGCCTGCTCAGCAGCCGCCTCCCTGGTTGTAGTTCACGAGCGTGTCCTTCAACGCCAGTGCGCTGTTTCGCTGGCTGGTGGTGAGCGTGTAGTGCCCCGTCGGCCCGACGTAGCCGATGGTGACGAGGAATGCGTTGGCGTCCGCGATCGTCGAATCGATGCATGGATTCGAGACGTTCGCGACGTTCAGCTCCGCAGCCAGAAGCTGCGCCGCGAGGCAGCCGACCGCGTTCTGTGAGCTGCTCGCCGCGTTGCTGCAGTTGTTGGCGGCGAACACCGCGGCGGCCAGCTGGAACGTCGAGACGGAGAAGTTCCCGAGGGGCTGCGGCAGGAACTGCTTCGTCCACGGGCCGTTCTTGCTGCAGCCCGTCCCATTCGGCAGGTGCGTGCATCCGCTCGTCCCGTTGGCGGCCAGGTGGTTGCCCCAGTACCCGATCGTGAGCGGAGCGTTGAAGGCGCAGACCTGAACCTCCTGGCTCGAGTCGCCGGTCGAGCCCGTGGTGTTCGTCGTGAACGTCGCGGTGTTGTCGACCGTGGTGCAATTGCCGGCCGGCGGGGCCTGCACCGTGTTCGAGTAGGTGAACGTCGTCGGGTTCGGATCTCCGACGCAGACCGTTCCGAGGTCGCCGGCGATCGTGTCGGTCACGTCGACGCAGTCGTCGATGTTGCTGGCCGCGAAGTCGATCGGATCCGTGGTGAACGACGCGGTGCCGGCGGTCAAGGACTGGCCGCCCACGCTCTGATCGGCCCAGCCGATCGTCGCCGTATTCGTGATCGGGGCGACCGGCACGGTGCTCCCCAGGTCGCACGAGTACGGGAAGTCCAGCGTCCCGTTCCCCGGGACGACCAAACCGCCGCTCGTGTCCACCGAGCAGGTCGTGCTGTCCGACAGCTGGTCGGTGACGCTGTTCAGCGTCAGGTCGCCGGCGTTGCCGTTGACGGCGGTGATCGTCCCGCTCACCATGACGTCGCTGATCGTGCCGGCGTCGTGGCTGACGGTAACGGTGTAGTTGAACGTCACCGAGCCGCCCATCTGCTCGACGTACGTCTTGTCGACGTCCTTCTGGATGTCCCAGGAGAAGGTGTCGTCGTAGGACCCCGCAGCCGTCTTGACGACCGTCGGAGCGCTGGCGGTCGGAGTCGTTCCCTCGTTACAGCCCGAGATCGTCAGGATCGGGTTGCCGCCGAGCTCACCGGTGTAGTCCAGCGTGGCCGATGCCGGCGGGAGAACGGCGTCCACCGGGATGTCCACGGTGAGGTGCCAGTTCTGGCCGCCGCCGGAAGCCGCCCAGCCGGTGTACGTCTGAGTCGACGTCCCACCACCACTGAGGTTCCACGTGATGGTCAGGTCTGTGGGCACGGCGTCGCTGTGCGGGTTGAAGATCCAGAGCATCGTGCCCTGCGTGTCGGGAGCACATGCAGTCGCGCCGTTGACGCCGTTCCAGTCGAGGCTTCCGCCGACCGGAACCGCCGCCGATGGACCGGCAAAGGCGAATGCCACGGCGGCGACGACTGCTGTGAGTGCAGCGAGACCCGCAAGTTTCGACGGCGGGCCCGCCCACCTCCGCCCGAAGTTGAATCGTGTCATGTAGCCCTTCCTCCACTCCCCCGCAGTTGGACGCCGAGCGTGGGCTGGCTCGTTTGTCCACAACCGCATGTGGACGAGCATGAGAGTTACGCGAAAGGCGGCTTGCTACAAGGCATTTCCGCCCAGAGGGCGCTTGGGGTTCGCAGCGGCCGTCCGGGAAACTCGGTATAAAGCCCGCGCCCAGTAAACGAGCACTCCCTCGCTCGGGGGAACTGTGCAGCTCAGTACGTGCCGAAGAGCCCGGTAGTCATCCATTGCGGGTGCCGCTGGGGTCAGGCCCGTACAGGGAGGTTTGGAATGAAGATCAGGAAGCCAACCCCGGCTGGCGTCGCAATTGCAGCGGCCGGACTGGTCCTGGCCCTTGCGCTCGCCCCGACCGCATTTGCCGGCAAGGGCAAACCAGGCGGGGGCGGGGGCGGGGGCGGGGGCGGTGGCGGTGGTTCCAGCTCGCTCGCCGGCCCCGTCATGTACACCGACCTCAACGGAAACGGGATCGCGAATCACGGCGATTCGATCACCTTCAACGTTTCCACGACGGCGACGAGCCTGCCGGAGGTCGGCGTACGTTGCTACCAGGGATCGGCATGGATCCTCGACGGGTACGTCGGTTACTACCCGAGCTATGCGTTCAACCCCTACTTCACGCTCGACTCGTCCTACTGGGACGGCAGCACGTCGGCGAGCTGCACCGCACGGCTCTTCTACTACGACAGCCGGAGCCGCGAGCACGTCCTCGCGACCCTGAGCTTCACCGTAACGCCGTAGCTCCGCGAGCACGTAAAGCGCTGACGGGGCGGCAATCGAGGCCGCCCCGTCTTGCGTTCCGCTGGATCCCCGCACGAGGGATCAATCGAAACCCGGCACTGCGTCGATAGAGGGGACGACACCCACGGCGGAGGGGTCCCGCCTAAACGCAGAACCCCGAAGGGCCGGGGGAAGCCGAACAAGCCCGGGTCCCCCGCTTCCCCCTTCGGAGCCGCACCGAAGGAGGAAGTACGATGCGCAAGACCCTACTCGCGACAGCTGCCGTCTTTGTCGTGATCCTGGTCGTTGCGGGCCTCGCAGCCGCGGCGAAGCCGAGCTCGAGCCTCAACGTCGTCGTCGTCGGCTCGGACGGGAACGCCGCTGCCATCCAGCCCACGTTCGGCTCGACCATCACGTTCGACGTCCAGACAAACCAGACGGATCACCCGAACGTCAACGTCCGCTGCTATCAGGGAACCGCGTTTGTCTACGACGGTTGGGCGTCATTCTGGCCTGGCGCCGCAACCGGCCAGAACTTCGTCCTCTCGTCGAACTACTGGACGGGCGGGGAAGCCGATTGCACGGCCAGGCTCGTCGCATTCGACAAGCAGGGCCGGGAGCAGACGCTCGCCACGACTGGGTTCCACGTCGGCGCCTGACGAGCGACCGTACAAACCAGCACGAATGAGAGAGACCCCGGCGTACGCCGGGGTCTCTCTGTGACTCGGAGCGTTACGAACGACTAGGGCGTGTTCGCCTGACTCCCGTTGTCGATCGCGATGCTGGAGTCCTCGGTGCAGTTACTCGTGACGTCCTTGTGAGCGGTGTTGTTCGAGTGGAACGAGACCACCCAGTTGAACGTGGTTCCGTCCGTGTCGAAGAAGTGCCCGCTATCCCAGGACACCGTGTCCTCCAGGGTGTTGCCTGCCCCCGTGTCAGTCGCGGACACGGCGATCTGACCGGAGGAATAGTCGGCGGTACCGTCGCACGTCGAGTTGTTGACGAAAAGCTCGAAGACGACGTAGCCGTCCAGGTCCCCGGCGCCGCCGGCGACATCCACCGTTGCCGAGTCCTTCGGATCGAACGACTGGTTGGTGTCCATCGTCGGCTGGAGCTGCTGGACCGTGACGTCCTCGTTCGTGTCGCTGCAGTCCGTGTTGTGATCGGAGCCGATGTTGTTCACATCGCCCGACGCCACCGTGTAGGTAGCCACCCAGTGGTACGTACCCGGTGCATCCGGACTGAAGCTGACCGGCCCGTAGGTGTCGTCGCCGCTGATCGGCGTGAAGTCCTGCGGGTTCGTGTCGGTGCTTCCGGTGTAGGCGACCGCGTCAGTGCTGCAGTCGTCCTTCAGGAGCTCGAAGGTGATCTTCCCTCCTGCAGGCGATCCCGGATCCGCGTTGATCGACGGATACGTTGCATTCGCACCGTCCGTGCCGGGCTGGGTGGCCGTACCGCTGAGCGTCGCGGTATCGAACACCGCACCGCCGAGCGGCGTCTGGTACCCGTCCGGAATCGTGTCGCCGTTGGCGTTCAGCACGGCTTGCGTATCCAGCGAGCTCTGCACCGGCAGAACCTCGAAGCACTCGCCGGTCTTGCTGGAGGACGTGTCCGGAGTGCCCGACTCGATGCTGTTGTCGGTGGCATTCGGCACGCCTGTCGTTCCCGAGACGAAGACCGATGCCCAGCAATATCGGCCTGCTTTCGTGAGCGTTACGGCGGTGGACGTGTACGTGCCGTTCGCAGTGACTGTCTGCGAGCCGGCAGCCACGCCGCTGGTCGTCACGGTGCCGTTGCTGTTGATGGTCACCGCGCACGCAGCCGGATTGTCGATCGGGCCGCAGATGTAGAACTTGAGCGACCCCGTGAAGGTGTCGGTGCCGTTCACGCTGAAGTCGGCCGAGTCCTTGACCTGCACGGTGCCGCTGCCGATCGAGGTCTCAACGAGGTTATTGCTGTTGCTGTCGGCGGTGAGGTTCGTGGTGCCGTCGGCCGCCTTCGGCGTCGTCTTCACGGTGGCACCGCACGCCTCGAACTTCCCGATCGTGAAGTCCTTCAGCTCGGCGGTAAGCGACGGTGACGAGCGGGTCTCGGCCATGAAGCTCGAGAAGCACCCGGTGAGGCCAAGTGCCCCGAGATCGATGCCGCCCTCCATGAAGCCGCCGCTGTAGATGACGTTCGCGGCGCCGGTCTTGCCCTGGTACGCCCACGGCGAGTTGATCGTCGTGTTGTTGATCGTGTTGCAGCCCTTGTCGGAGCTCGCGCCCGGGACGCAGTCGCCGAAGGTTCCCTCCGACAACAGGTGGGTAGAGACGTCTCCACCCGAGGCGACCCACTTGAACGTGCGGATGCTGCCGATCGCGCCACCCTGCGTGAACGTCCCGAGCAGCAGGATGTCGCCCGGAGTGTGGTTCCCGCCGGAGAAGGCTCCGTTCGGACAGCTGTTGGTGATCGTGTCGCCCGAGGACGAGATCGGGTTCTTGAAGAACCAGAAGCCGAAGTCCTTCGACCCGTTGGTCGCGAAGCGGTCGGCACCGAAGTACAGGAACTGGTTGCTGGGGGTCGCGTTCGTGCTGTACTTGATCGCGTACGCGTGCAGGATCTCGTCTGCATCCGGCACGGACTGGTTGGTGCAGGTCCAGGTATTGATGTCCGCGATGTCCGACGAGCCCCCGGTGAAGATCGTCTGTCCCGGCGGGTCGCTGACCCAGTCGCACGCGACGGCCGACCCGTTGGTGAGCTGGAACGTGCTACTCGAGCACGGGTTCGGGTTCGAGTCGCTCGGCGGGTTCGCCTGAACCGCAGCGTAGACCTGGTCCCAGTCGTTCCCCGGAAGCGCACCCGTCGTCGTGAGCTGCGTGACGTCGGAGTCGCCCGGATGACTGGCCGCGGTCGTGCTGTTTGCGTGTCTCGTGATGTTGTAGACCCGAGTCCGAGTCGGAGTGATGTTCGGATCGCTGAAGCTACAGCCACCGGTCTGGCTCGAGATCGTGCCGTAGCTGACGAACGAAACCTGCTCGGCGTCGATCAGCAGCGTCGCACCGGCAGGGAGCGTCGCCGGCGTGCCGCTGTACTCGCAGACGGTCATGCTCGTGGCAGTCGAGTTGATGCTCGACTTGATGATCCCGACGTGCGGCGTATTGAGGTTGTGCGTTGCATTCTTGTCGAGCGCAAAGAAGCCCGGCGGGTTGCCCTCCGGACTTCCGAAGGCGCCTCCAATGACCAGCAGCGCCGTTGTCGCAGCCAGCGCCAGACACACCAGGAACAACCAGTGTCTGCGCCGGCTTCCTGTCGGCCCAATCACCTTCCTTGCCATGCGATTTGCCCCTCACTCCCCCCTGCCAGGCGGGGCGAGCCGCCGCATCGCTCGACTCGCTTCGCCGTCCACACCCCTGTGGACAACATTCAGGGTCGCGCGATAGGCAGTCGGCCACAAGGGTCGCCGATGGTCTTAGCCGCTTGTGGTTCGCAGCGCGTGCGTCGCCCTACGAGCGAATTCAGCTCGTCGTCGTGTCGCGGAAGAAGGCGATCGCCTCTTCGCGGTCCGCCACGCCGAGCTTCTGCACGATGGCCGAGATGTGAGCTCGCACACCGCTCGGCTTGAGCTGCAGGCGGCGGCCGATCTCGCGGGTGGACAGCCCGTCTGCGAGGCCGACGAGCACGTCCCACTCGCGGCTCGTCAGCCTCGGGCCGAGCTCGCCAGCGACCGCGGTGGTGCGGAAGCGCGGGTCCGTGCCATGAAACTGCTTCACCATGCGGGCGACGAGCCCGCGCGGGATCGCGGCGTTCCCCTCGGCGGCGTCGTTCAGCGCGCGCGGCAGGCTGCGGAGGTCGATGTCCTTGACGAGATAGCCGACCGCCCCGGCACGGAGCGCGGCGAAGAGGCTCGCGTCGTCGTCCGAGACCGTGAGCATCACGATCTTCGTCGTGGGCAGGCGCGCCGCGATCTCCCACGCGGCCGCCACTCCGCCGCCGGGCATGCGGATGTCGAGGAGGCAAATGTCCGGCTTCCGCTCGAGCGCCAGCTGCACCGCGTGCGCCGCGTCCGCCGCCTCCGCGCAGACGTCCATACCCCCGTCGTCGAGCGCCTGCCGGACGTCGTCGCGCGTCGGTGCGTGATCGTCCGCGATGAGAACACGGAGCGGCCGGACGGGGGCTGCGACGTGCGCGAAGATGCTCACAGCTCGAGCTCCACCTTGGTGCCCGTTCCCCGGCGCGAATCGATGTGGAGCTTCCCTCCTAGCGCCTCGGCGCGTTCCTTCATCGTGACGAGGCCGAAGCCCTTCCTGGGCTGCTCGTCGTCGAAGCCCTCACCGTCGTCGACGACCTTGAGGCGCATACCGGCGTCGACACGCTCGAGGTAGAGGCGGAGGACCTCGGTGCCGCTGTGGCGCGCCGCGTTCGCGACGGCTTCGGACGCGATTCGCACCACGGCCTCCCTCTGCAGCGGCGACAACGCGATGCCGCTCGCCAGCTCCATGTCGACGGCCGCGCCGTAGCGACGGGCGGCGTCCTCGGCCGCCTCGGCGAGCGCCCGTTCCAGCGGCTCGTCGGCCCTCGTCTCGGCGAGCGCGCCCACCACCCGCCGCGATTCCTCCTGCGCGCGCGCGATGCCGCTGAGGATCCGCTCGACGAGCTGCGGATCCGCGCCCTTCTCGGGGAGGAGGCGGGCGTTCCGGGCGAGGAAGGCGATCTCCTGGGCGAGCCCGTCGTGCACGTCGCGCGCCAGCCGGCGACGCTCCTCGAGCGACGCTGCCGCGACGACGCTCGTCCAGTAGGAGGCAATCTCCCGGGCCGCTCCGATCAGGAGGGCGAGAAGGAAGCCGAGACGGAACGCGTCGCCCGTGTAGACCCAGTTCGTGTGGACGGCCGGGTGGAAGAAGTAGTTGACGCGGCTTGCGCCGGAGAGGATGCAGGCGATCGCGAGCCAGCCGCTGAGCTCGTCCGACGTGAGACGGTGGCGCCGCGCGAAGCCGAGGGCGGCCAGCAGGTACAGCGCCGCCAGGATGAGCTGCAGGGTCCCCACGAGGCTCGGGTCCGACGCACCGACGGGGGCCGAAGCCGTGATGTGCTGCGGCAGGAGCCCGCGATAGACGACGAACGGCACCGTTCCCGCGAGCCCCAGCGCCACCGTGCAGCCGAAGATCCCGAGCGGCCAACGTCGCCCGGCAGCGAGCCGTCGCCGCGGCAGCAGGGCCGCGACGGCGATGAGGAACGCCGCGAGCGTCGCGGTGAACAGCTGGCTCCAGATCGAGCCACGGCTCGACCGCAGATCGAAGACGGCGGGAAAGGCGCCGAAGGCGAGGTTCGAGAACGCGAGCAGCGAGAGGGCCGCGGAGAGAATCAGCTCGTCGAGGAAGCCGGTCCGCAAGTAGCGGCCGAGAAAGAGAAACGCGGCCGTCGAGGCGGTGAGCGCCGCGGTCGTCTCGAGAGCCACGTGAAGGCCGGGTGCGCGATGAGCGACATTGAGCCTCGCGACGAAGACGATGGCAATCGTCGTCCCGGCCGAAGCCACCGCACAGGCATATGCCAGCCGTCGAAGCCGCAGTACCACGCACCTACTTCACTCGTTCTCGCGGCTTTCAAGCAGCCCCGTTCGGCTGGACCCGCCAGCCCTTTCGGCTACCGGAAGACACCGGGCCTACAGGCGGAATCAGGGCCGGGACGGCGAATTGAGCAGTTTCGACCGTGAACGCCATGCCCCAGCTCGCACCCGACGAGCCGCTCTCGCCCGAGCTCGTGCTCGTCCTCGCCCCGGAGCTACGCGCTCAGGTGCTCGCACGGCTCGGCGCGCCCGTCTGGCCGGTGCCGCGGCCGTACCTTCGCGAGGCCCCGACCCCCGTGGGCGAGCCGTTCGCACGCGCCCTGGGCGAGGTCGTCGCCGCACGCCTCGCGCGCCTCGGACTGATCTTCCTCCTGGCGACGATGGCCGTCCTCGCCATGTCACTCGTGGCGCACATCCTGCGATGAAGAAAATCCCCGGAAACAGGGCCAATCGAACCGGCGGCGCACCCTGGTCCTTCGGGCCGGTCGGGCCGTTCCACGCACGGCTACAGAGAAGGGGTATGGAAGCCCGCCTGACTCTGCGGCGCGTCCTGGCGCTCGCCGCGATCGCCGCGGCGGTCGTGTCGACGAGCGCTTGCGGCGGTGGAGCGAGCGCACAGGCGGCCGCCCAGGAGCCTCAGCTCGTGCGGTACTCGAGCTCCCGCGTCAGCTTCGCCCACCCTGCGGCGTGGACGGCGTACGCGAACCCCGGAGCCCCGGGATTCCACTACCAGCCGATCGTCTACCTCAGCACGCAGCCGGTTCACTCTCCGTGCTCGACGCACGGGATGGCCACGACCTGCGGCTTCCCGGTGCGGCGCCTCCGGCCGGGCGGCGTCCTGATCTCCTGGCTCGTCTACGGGATCCCGGTGGAAGGGCTCCGCGACGCGCCGGGCACGCCGACCCGGATCGGCGGCCTCTATGCGAAGCGCATCACATCGCAGCCCGGAGACTGTCGCGCGATCGGGGCCGACCGGACGATCAAGGTCCAGATCGGCAGCCGGACCGGGCTGAACGTGCCGACGGTCTTCATCGCCTGCCTGCGCGGGCCGGGCCTGGCCGCCAACGAGCGCCGCGTCGACGCGCTGCTCGCTTCGGCGAAGCTCGCGGCGTCCTAGAGCAAGGTCCTGCCCGGACTGGACCTTGGTCCGGGCTGAAGAGACGCCGGCGGGTCGAAACCGTACACAGACGCGGACGATGCACGGCATCCACAGACGGTGATGTCTCCTCGCGGCCCGACGGGTCAGGACGTGTCACTCGAACTCGATGCCGTGCACGGGCCGCGCAGACTGTTCGCGGGCTGAGAGAGCCGTGATCCCGCTCAGACGGCCGACCAGGTGGCGTGGTCGAGCGTGTCGAGCGCTATCTCGACGGCCACACCCTCCGAGGGGGGCTTGAGCTCGGTGCCGATTCCGAGCTGGGCGGCGAGGAACGGGCTCAGGTAACGCCCCACGATCTTCGCGGGCGGCCACCAAAGCGGGTGCGGATCGACGACGGATGTTCCCCGCTCCGCCCGCAGGAACGTTTGCGCGAAACCCGTCAACAACAGGCCGCGCAGCACCGGATGGAAGGGCTCGGCCCGAACGGGCGCGCCCGCGCCGGCCGCGATGACGCTAGCCACGGCGTCGGCCTGCTGGGTGGCGATGCCGCCCTGCTTAACGGGCAACCGGACGATGTCGCCGGCTGCGTAGACGCCCTCGAGTCCCGTGACACGGCCGAACTCGTCGGTTTCGACGAAGCCGTCGGGGTCCTGGTCGATGCCGGCGAGGGAAGGCGCTTCGAGTCTCGGCAGAGAGACGACGGCGTCGGCCGAGATCGTTCGGCCTCCCGCGAGTCGCAGCCTGCCGTCTTCCCAGGACTGCGGGACGACTGCCGTCTCGACCTCGATGCCGGCGTCCGCCAGGAGCGTTTCGATAGCGGCACTTGCCGAGGGACCGAACAGTGCGAGCGGCCGAGCCTCGGGCGTCACGAGTACCAACTCGAGTTCGGCTCGCTCGCCGAGAAGCGCCGCGGTCAGGAGGGCGAGCTCGTACGCCGGGAACGGCCAGGTCACGGCCGCCGGCACTGCGAAGGCGAGGCGCTGTAGCTCGCCAGCCGACGCGCGTTCCAGCAGCGTCGCAAAACCAGGCTCGTGGTCCGTGCCGCGGAAGGTGACCGCTCCGGCGACGGACTCGCGTGCCTGTGCGCCCAGGGCGAGCACCAGTACGTCGTAACTGCGCTCCTGTCCGTCCTCGAGGAGGGCGCGATTTCGACCGCTATCGACGCCCGCCAGTGCGCCAGACCGAAGGCGAGCGCCTGTGGCGTGGACGAGGTCTCCGAGCGGTGCCCGCACGACGCGACCGATGCCGAACGGCTCCGCGACGGTCAGGGGCCGATACGTGAACTCGCGCTCCGGGGCGATCAGCTCCACAACCACGTGCTCGCGCGCGATCGCGTTCAGCGCGAGCGCGATCTCGAGACCCGCAACCCCGGCCCCGGCGACGACGACCTCCACGCGGCTGCCCATCCGCTCGACTCCCTCCGTTTGCCCGATCGTGACACCGTGGCGACCACGAGGCAACCAAAGCAATGTCGGCTGACCCGAGTGTGGAACCTGCATCCGTCAGAGGGGATTCGCGCGAGCGCCGACGTCGCGACCGGCATCGTTCGAGTTCGGGCGTGGCAGCGTGAGCACGAATGCGGTGCCGGTCTCGTCAGCCGAGCGTACGTCGAGGGTGCCACCCATCCGCACCGCCAGCTCGCGCGCGATGTACAGCCCGAGGCCGGTGCCGCTCGGGGCACGCGTCAACTTCGGGTCGCTGCGATAGAACTTCTCGAAGAGCCGCGCTTGTTCCTCCCGCGGGATGCCCCCACCCGAATCGCACACGGTGACCGCGACGGCATCGCCGGCGGGCTCGACGCTGACCGTCACCGGCGGCCGGCCGTACTTGAAGGCGTTGTCGAGGAGGTTGACCAGGATCTGCTGGATCCGGTCGCGGTCCCCGAGCACGAAGGTCTGATCGCGGACGGTGATCTCCACGTCGGGCTGTGGCAGCGTGTCGAGCGTCCGCCGTAGGAGTAGCTCGACGTCGACTAGCTCCTGAGAGAGCCGCAGCCGATGGTGGTCGAGGCTGGTCGCGAGCAGCAGGTCGTCGACGATCTGAGTGAGGCGCTCCGCCTGCCCGACGATCAGTTCGAGGAGCTCGCGGCGCTGCGCGGCCTCCAGATCGATGTCCGAGCGCAGCAGGGTCTGGGCTGCGCCATACACCCCGGTCATCGGCGTCCGCAGCTCGTGCGAGACCGTGGCGACGAAGTCACGCTTCTCCTCGTCGAGCTGGCGCTCGCCCGTCAGGTCGCGGAACGCATAGACGATGCCCTCTGCGCTCTCGACCGCAACGAATGACAGCCAGAACTCGTGGCCGTTCACCGACACCGGGAGCGTCATCGAGCGTGTCGCGGCGACGTCGCGCGCGATCGGTACGGCTTCGGCGACGGAGTTCCATCCTCCGAAGACGTCGGCGACGCGAAGACCCCGCAGCTCGCGCCCGCTCACTGCATCCGCGGCGCGATTCGAGAATGCGATCACGCCGTCACGGTCGACGAGAATGATCCCATCGCCTACGAGTTCGAGCACGCGGACGGCCTGCTCCCGCTCGTCCGCGCGTGCCCGTTCCGCGGCGGCAATCGCCTGAAGCTGCGCGCGCTCGGCCTGGAGCCGCGCATTGCGAACCGCCGCATGCAGGAGCCCGACGAGCGCGCTGAAGAGCTCGAGATCGCGCGGCTCGTATCGACCACGGTCGCGCATCAGCTGTACGACACCCACGACGGCGCTCCCGTGCTTGATCGGGACCATCATCGCCGCACTGGTGCGGGCCGGCCCGGCGTCCGGAATCTTCTCGACCCGGCCCTCGCGGTCGACGTTGTAGTACGTCCCTCCGGGCTGCTGCACGTGCTCGGCCACGTCGTTCACCAGCAACGGCTCGCCGGTCACGATCGCGCGGCTCTGCATTCCGCCACCGTCACGATTCAGCGGCAGTGGCGGCAACGTCGACGCGTCGATACGCGAACCCTCGACCCAGGCGTACTCGCAACGGATCAGCCCGTCGTCCGGATCGAACGAAGAAACGACGACACCGTCATGAGGGATGACCTCATCCAGGAGCTCATGGAAGCTGTCGTAGACGCGCTCGGCGTCGAGCGACTCGGCGAGGCGTCGCGCAGCGGCGAGCAAGACCTGAGTCAGCTCGGTTCCCGCAGCCAGTCCGGCGTCGGCCACACCGTGACGGTAACTCAGGTCCAGGCGAGATCACAACGGACTCCGACGTGGGCCGCAGGACTAGGCTCCGGCCATGCCGGACGCCGTCGTCGTCGGCTCTGGGCCGAACGGGCTCGCCGCCGCGATCGTCCTGGCGCGGGCGGGGTTGTCGGTACGCGTCCTCGAGGCGGCCGACAGCGTGGGCGGAGGAGCGCGCTCGGCCGAGCTGACCCTGCCGGGATTCGTCCACGACGTCTGCTCGGCGATCCATCCGCTCGGCATCGCTTCTCCCCTCTTCCGCACGCTGCCGCTGGCAGAGCACGGGCTCGAGTGGGTCGAGCCTCCCGCGGCACTCGCGCACCCGTTCGACAACGGCACGGCCGTCCTGCTCGAGCGCTCGGCGGACGCGGGCGTGCGCTCGCTCGGGAGGGACGCGGAGCGGTGGCGGAGCATCTTCGCGCCGCTCGCCCGCAACGCCGACCAGCTGCTGGAGGATGCGCTCGCCCCCCTGCGCCTGCCCGCGCATCCGCTGCTCCTGGCCCGCTTCGGGGCGCGCGCCGCGCTGCCGGCGGCGACGGCGGCACGGCTCGCGTTCGGGGAGGCGCGAGCACGCGGCGTCTTTGCCGGCCTCGCCGCCCACTCGATGCTGCCGCTGAGCCGGCCGCCGAGCGCCGCGTTCGGCCTCGTGCTCGGCCTCCTCGCTCACGCCGTCGGCTGGCCGTTCCCGCGCGGCGGCTCGCAGCGGCTCTCCGACGCGCTCGCCTCGTACCTGCACTCGCTGGGGGGCGAGATCGAAACGGGACGGCAGGTCGAGTCGCTCGCGGAGCTCGGCGATGCGCGCGCGGTCGTCCTCGACGTCACGCCGCGAGGCCTGCTCGCGCTGGCGGGCGACCGGCTGCCGCTCCGCTATCGCCGCCGGCTGGAGCGTTACCGCTACGGGCCCGGCGTCTTCAAGCTCGACTGGGCGCTCGACGGGCCGATCCCCTGGCTGGCCGAGGAGTGCACGCGCGCCGGCACCGTCCATCTCGGCGCCACGCTGGAGGAGATCGCCGCGTCGGAAGCGGCTCCGATGCGCGGCGAGATCGCGGAGCGGCCGTACGTCCTCCTCGCGCAACAGAGCCTGTTCGACCCGACGCGCGCGCCGGCCGGTCGGCACACCGCGTGGGCGTACTGCCACGTCCCGAACGGCTCGGACGTGGACATGACCGAGCCGATCGAGCGCCAGGTCGAGCGCTTCGCGCCGGGGTTCCGGGAGAGGATCCTGGCGCGCTCGGCGCTCGGGCCGGCCGACCTCGAGCGCTACAACGCGAACTACGTCGGCGGCGACATCAACGGCGGCGCGGCGACCCTGAGGCAGCTGTTCACGCGTCCGGTCGCACGCCTCTCGCCGTATACGACGCCGCTGCCCGGCGTCTTCCTCTGCTCCTCGTCGACACCGCCCGGCGGCGGCGTGCACGGGATGTGCGGCCACCACGCGGCGCAGGCGGTGCTGCGGTCTCTCGGCCGCTAGCGCCGTTCAGTCGTCGCCCGAGCCCCAGGCGAGCTGGCCGGACGGCTCCGGCGGAGCCTCGTCCGCCGCGCGGGCGATCGTCGTCCGCAACGGAACCTCCTTCAGCAACCACGACAGGGCGAACGGCACGGCGGCGAGCGCCATCCCGAAGAGGAAGACACCGTGCAGCGCGTGGGCGAACGCCTGCAGGAAGTCGGCGTGGACGGCCGGCGGCAGCCTCCTCGCCTCCGCGGGATTGAGGTGGACGCCGCTGCCGAGATGCGCGGCGACGGCCGGCGGGAGGTGCCCCAGCCCGGTCGAGAGCCGGCTGGCGAAGACCGCGCCGAAGAGGGCAACGCCGAACGCGCCCCCGACCGAGCGGAAGAACGTCGCCGTCGAGGTGGCGACGCCGATCTCCTGCGGCCGGGCGTCGTTCTGCACGACGAGCACGAGCACCTGCATCACGAGACCGAGCCCGACCCCGACGACCACCATGTACGCGGAGGCGAGCCACGACGCCGTCGTGACGGCGAGCAGCGAGAGGAGGTACATGCCGACCACGAGCACCGCCGTGCCGGCGATCGGGAACGCCTTGTAGCGGCCGATGCGGCTGATGGCGCGGCCGGAGAGGATCGAGGCGACGAGCAGCCCGGCCATCAGCGGGATCATGCGCAGACCGGAGCTGGTGGCACTCGCGCCGTACACGATCTGCAGGAAGAGGGGGATGAAGATGATCGCGCCGAACATCGCCATCCCGATCGTGAACCCCATCGCGCTCGCGACGCTGAAGACCCGCGAGCGGAAGAGGTGCAGCGGCAGGATCGGCTCGTCGACTCGCGTCTCCCACCAGACGAAGACCGCGAGCAGGACGATCCCGACGACGCCGAGCCCGACGATCATGTTCGAGCCCCAGGCGTATTCGCTCCCGCCCCAGGTCGTGAGCAGGATCAGCGCGCCGACGCCGCCGCTGAGCAGCGCGGTGCCGAGGAAGTCGATGCGGTGGCGCGTATGCGGCGTGTGCAGGTGCAGGCGCGTGCTCACGATCAGCACCGCGAGCGCGCCGACGGGCAGGTTCACGTAGAAGACCCAGCGCCACGAGAGGTTGTCGACGAGGAAGCCGCCGAGCAGCGGGCCGGCGACCGAGGCGACGGCGAAGACGGAGCCGATCAGGCCCATGTAGCGCCCGCGCTCCCGGGGCGGGACGATGTCCGCGATGATCGCCTGCGCTCCGACCATCAGTCCGCCGGCGCCGATCCCCTGGAGCGCGCGGAAGCCGATCAGTTCGGCCATCGACTGCGACAGCCCCGCCAGCATCGACCCGGCGAGGAAGATGAGGATCGCCGCGAGGAAGATGGGCTTGCGCCCCATCATGTCGCCGAGCTTCCCGTAGAGCGGCGTCGAGACCGTCGAGGCGAGCAGGTACGAGGTGACGACCCAGGAGAGGTGGTTCAGCCCGCCGAGGTCGCCGACGATGGTGGGGAGCGCGGTGGAGACGATCGTCTGGTCGAGCGCGGCGAGGAACATGCCGAGCATCAGCGCGATGAAGACCGTGCGCAGCGCCGTCCCCGTCAGCCGCTCGTCGTCCACTTCTCGAGGGTACCCCGCAGCCGACTAGTGTCCCGCCGTGCCGAGGAATCGTTCCGCCCCGCCCGCGACAGTCACGCCGGTGCTGGCCTATCCGGACGTGCGAGCGGCGGTGGCCTGGCTGGAGGCCGCGTTCGGGTTCGAGGAGCGAGTGCGGATCGGCGAGTCCCACCGCTCCCAGCTGAGCGTCGGATCCGACGGTGCCGTCGTGGTCGCCGAGGTGGGCGGAGAGCGGGTCGCGCCGGAGGGGCTTGGTAGGACGCACGTGATCAAGGTGCGGGTGCCGGACGTCGACGCCGCCTTCGCTCGCGCCCGAGACCAGGGAGCGCACGTCGTCGAGGATCTCACGACGTGGGAGTACGGCGAGCGCTCAGGCGTCCTCGAGGACATCGGCGGCCACCGCTGGGAGCTGACGCAGACGACCCGCGACGTCGCCCCCGAGGAGTGGGGCGGGACCACGGTCTCGCCCTGGTGACCGCCTCCTACTAGTACGCAGCCCCTCGTCGCCCGTACATCTTCTGGGCCTGTCGGCCCGAGTACGAGAGCAGATCGAGGAACGCGCCGAGGGCGACGGCGATCCAGTTTGCTCCGTGCACCCCGCCTGTGGTCCAGACGATCGTGTACATCAGGGTCGTCCACGGCAGGAAGATGAGGCCGAGGAGCGGCCACCACCAGTGGGCGAAGGCGGCCTGGATGCGGTGGCCGAAGATCCATTCGAGGGCGAGCACGAATCGAGGGCCGAAGGCGAACAGCGCGAGCAGGATGCAGCACACGTCACAAGTCTCTCGCGCGCGCCGGACGGAGAGATGGCTCGACGCCGACCTCGAGACCGGTTAGCCTCCCGCTCCTGTTCGTTGTCGTCCACCAAGGAGGCGTGATGAGTAGGCGCTATCTCTGCGGCGCCATCGTGGGGGTCCTCGCCACAGCAGCTGCCCTGTCGGCAACAGGCGGCGGAGCGACCCCGAGCATGCGGCATGCACCGAACCACCGGATCAGCAACTCGACGAGCACGAACTGGTCCGGCTACGCGGTGACCGGAGGCCCGTTCACGCAGGTCTCGTCGTCGTGGACGCAGCCGTCGGCCACCTGCAACGGGTCGACCGCGTACTCGAGCTTCTGGGTCGGGCTGGACGGTGACACGTCGAGCACGGTCGAGCAGACCGGCACAGATGCGGACTGCTCGGGCTCCACTCCGCAGTACTACGCCTGGTACGAGATGTATCCGAAGTTCCCCACCAACCTCAACAAGCCGGTTCAGCCCGGCGACCAAATGTCGGCGTCCGTGACGACCGACGGCCGGGGGAGCTTCACGCTGACGATCTCGGACGGCACGCAGGGGTGGACGAACGTGAAGACGGCCAAGCTCAGGTCGGCCAAGCTCTCGTCGGCGGAGGTGATCGCCGAGGCGCCGTCCAGCAGCGGCGGGGTCCTGCCGCTGGCGAACTTCGGCACCGTGAGCTTCAGCGGCGCGACCGCGAACGGCTCGCTGCTCACCAGCAGCACGAAGAACATCGACCCGATCACCATGCAGTCCGGCTCGACGGTGAAGGCCAAGCCCAGCTCGATCAGCAACGGCGCCTTCTCCGTCACCTGGCAGCATTCCTGATCTCGACACCGGGGGGTCCGCCTCGCGCGGATCCCCCACCTTTCGATCGCGCCGCCCTGCCGCGTAAAGTTGGCCCGTGGACCTCAGCTCCAGCCTGCAGGCCGCCGAGACCACTCAGGGGCGCCGCACCAACGACAGGATCGCGCGGCTCCTGCACGAGATCGACGGGCTGATCGCCGACGACGAGGCGGCCGACCGCCAGATCACCGGCGGCTGGAAGACGTTCGAGGACATCGCCGCCGCCGCGCACGTCCACACCTGGAATGCGTACAGCGTCGACCTCTCCACCGACGCCGAGAGCTTCAGGCGGCTCTCGCGACGGCAGCAGGACGCGGTGAAGCGCATCTTCGGGACGATCTACCGCGCGGAGTCCGTCGTCGACGACTGGATGGATCGGATCGTCGCCGCCCTGCCGCGTGAGCGCGCCTACGACTCGATGCGGGCCGCGCTCCTGACCCAGGAGCACGACGAGCGCATGCACCGCGGAAGCCTGCTCCGGATCGCGACCGAGGTGCTCGGCATTCCGGCAGACGACGTGGACCGTATGGCACGGAAGTACAACAACTTCGTGGCGGAGATCGGGTTCGACCGCTTCGAGCACTGGATGCGGCGGCTGCTGAGGCCGAACGGACCAGTCGAGGACGTCTACACCGCGATCTTCGTCTACGGCGTGATCAGCGAGGACGTCGTCGCGAACAGCGACGTGGTGATCCGCCGCGGCAAGGGACGAGGCCTCTACGACGACTACGACCTGCCGGGGATGAAGGAGGGGCAGACGAACGTCCGCCGGGACGAGGGCCGGCACGTCCGGATCGCCGTCCTCGCGACGCACCACTTCCTCGAGGAGTTCGAGGGCGCAGCCGAGCGGCTGCTCACGGTGTGCACGGACTACCTGGACTTCGCCGACCGGATGGTGCGTCGCGCGAAGGCTTCCGGCGGCCTGATCGACGCACACCTCGCCGAGTCGTACGGCCCGGACGTCGACTCGCTCTACTACTACGTGATGAACATGAAGCGCCTCGCGGTCCGGCTCGACGAGCTCGGACTCCGCGAGGGCGTGCTCGACGTGAAGCGCCGGGTCGATGCGGCGATCGCCGAGCTGACCGGCGACGACGGCGAGCCGATCGTCGCGACGCCGAACCGGCTGTTGCGGATCGTCGGGCCGAAGGTGCTGCGGCTCACCGGTCCCTCCCGCCTAGCCGGCTAGCAGCTCCTCGTAGCAGTCGGCGAGCCGCCGGGCGAGCAGCGGCCAGGCATACGTGGTCTCGGCGAGCTCGCGCGCCGCGCGTCCCATCTCGGCCCGCGCCGGCTCGTCGGAGAGCGCCGACGCGATCGTCTCGGCCAGCGCGTCCGGGTCGCCCGGCGGCGAGAGGAGCCCGGTCGCGGGCGTCACGACCTCGCGGTAGCCCGGGATGTCGGAGGCCACCACCGGGGTCGCGCAGGCGAGCGCGCGGGTGATCACCATGCCGAAGCTCTCGTTGCCGAGCGACGGGGCGACGAGGAGCTTCGCCGTCGAGAGCTCCTCGGTGAGATGGTCGTCGTCGACGAAGCCGAGCACGTCGATTCCCTCGTCCGACACGCGCAGGCGGGTCAGCAGCAGCCGCACCGCCAGCGGGTCGGCGCCGATCACCCGCAGCCGGACGCCGCTGCCGCGCAGCCTCGGCCAGGCACGCAGCAGGACGGGCAGGCCCTTGCGCGGGTCGTGGCGGCCGAGGAAGACGATCCTGTCGGCGCGGCCTCCCGGATCGATCGCCGGCGGGATGTCGACTCCGTTGGGGATCACCTCGTACTCGCCCGGCAGATAGGGGAGCGCGGCGAGCCTCGCCTGGTCCGAGACGGCGACGCGCAGGTCGATCCTCTGGAGGAGGAAGCCCCAGAGCGTCTCGGCGATCGGCCGCCAGGACGAGTCGCCCGCCGCGTGGAACGTCGCCGCGACCGGCCCGTCGAAGAGCGCGAGGGCGGCCGGGCTGAGCATCGGCGCCAGCGGTTCGTGCACGTGCAGCAGGTCGAAGCGCTCGCGCGCCAGCGCTCGCCGGAGCTGGGGCAGCGCGTGCGGGCTGATCACGAGATTGGAGAGGGCGCCGTTGCCGGGGACGATCACCGACCGTCCGAGCGGGATCACCTCGGGCGGCGGCGGACCGGCGCGCCCCTCGCGCGGGTGGAGGATGCGGCTGAAGGAGCCGGGCGGGTCGTTGCCGATCAGCAGCCGCGTCTCGACCCCGAGCGCCGCCAGCGCGCGGGCCTGCGCCTCCGCGTGGTCGACGACGCCGCCGCCGAACGACCAGGAGTACGGCACCACGATGCCGACCTTCATCGCGGCGAGGCTACCGGCGTCGACCGAGCAGCAGGCCGACCAGGGCGCCGGCGAGCAGGAGCTGCGCCTCGGCCGTCACGCCGGTGCCGTGACGGCCGCCGCCGCGGTGGAAGAGCTTCTCCCCGCGCGGCCGGAGCCACGGCAGGAGGTGCTCGAGATCCGGCATGGCCGCGGCCGCGCCGCCGAGGACCGCCGGGTCGAACGGCCCGCGCCGCGCCGCGAGCAGACCGAGCGCGAAGAGTCCGCTGCCGATCTCGAACGGACGGTCGGGAATGTCCTCGTGCGGCACACGGTCGCCCGCGACGTGCAGCGGCGCGCCGAGCAGGAGCGCAAGCGGACGCGAGCGGACGAGCGCGCCGACCGCGCCGCCGGTCGCCACGTGGAGCGAGACGATCATCGGCGGATGATCGCGTATGCTCCGAGCCGATGGGGTTCTTCTCCAAGCTCCGCGAGGCGCTCGCCGGCCCGCCGCACATCAGCGGCGGAGACGACCCGGGCGAGACGGCCGCGGCGTTGCACGAGGAGCACGCCGTCCCCAACCCGGGCGAGGAAGAGGCCAGAGAGATCGACAGCCTCTCCGACGCCGGCGCCCCGGCGGCGCCCCTCGCAGCCGCGCCCTTCGCCGGCGCGGGCCAGATCCGGGCGACGGAGCTCGAGGAGCAGATCACCGAGGCCGAGGACGTCGTACCGGACGAGACGGAGGTCCGGTCCGACGAAGACCTGATCGACCCGGACAGGTAGTCCGGAGCCCTCGTCCTCCTGCGCTAGCGTTTCGAACGGTGTGCCGGGAAGGCTGGTCGGCGCCAGCCGATGACGCCCGCAGCCGCCATCCCCGTCTTCCTCCTCTCGATCGGCGTGATGCTCGCCGCGTCGTCGGTGTTCGCCGGCCGTCTCGACCACATCGGCCTGCGGCTCGGTCTGCCCGAGACGCTGCTCGGCCTGCTCACCGCGCTCGCGGCCGACGCGCCGGAGCTCGCCTCCGCCGTAACCGCTCTGATCACGAACCGCCATGCAGTCGCCGTCGGAGTCGTCATCGGGGCGAGCACCTTCAACATCGCGGCGATGCTCGGCCTGAGCGCCCTCGTCACCGCGCGCGTGCGCGCCCGCCACGAGGCGCTCGAGCTCGAGGCATTCGTCGGGCTGTGGATGATCGCCGTGGCCACGCTGGTCGCCGCCGATGTCCTGGGCGGCACAGCTGGGATCGTGCTCGTCGCTCTCGTTGGCGTCCCCTACGTCGCACTTCTCGCCGGCGGGCCGCGACTGGCGAGACGCTTACCCCTCAACGTGGCCGAATTGCGCTTCATCGGCCGCAGCTTCGGCGAGCATCACCGAGCGGCCCGTCCGCTCGATTCCCGCCGCGAAGCAGCCCGGCTCGTCCTCGTCCTGCTCGCCGCGCTCTGCCTGATCGTGGCCGGCAGCATCGGCGCGGTCCGCTCCGCGAGCGACCTCGCCGACGCGTGGTCGCTGCCCCAGGCGCTCGTCGGGGTTCTCGCCCTTGCGGTGCTGACCGCGCTGCCCAACGCGTGGACCGGAGTCCGCTTCGGCTTGCAGCACCGTGGCTCGGCGCTCATGAGCGAGACGCTGAATTCGAACTCGATCAACGTCGTCGCGGGGATCGCGCTCCCGGCGGCGCTCGGCGTGCTGACGACGTTTTCCCGGCTCGACGTCTTCGGCCTAGCGTGGCTGGTCGCCATGACCACCGCGGCGCTCATCCTCTTCGGCAGGCGCGACGGTGCAGGACGCGCGGCCGGCTCCTTCCTGATCGCGCTCTACGCGATCTTCGTCGCTGTGCAGGTCGCGGTGAACCTGTAGGAGACTGGCTGCGGCGGAGTCGGGTTGGCCCGCCTCCGCCGCAAACAACGTCACCTATGGCCGATTGCCGCAGACGGCCGAGTTGTTGAGGCCAGTCTGGTACCCGTCGGCCCCCGGTTCGCCGTTCGAGCCGAGATTGTTGATCCCGAGGTCGTGGACGTAGCCGAAGTTGCCGAAGTATGCGAATGAGCCGGAGCCGGCCTGGGTTCCGCACTGAGCGTTGTCGGCCGCGACGCCGTAGAGCATGTCGTAGCTGATCCCAGCCGGGTTGGCAGCGCTGGCGGCCACGGGAGCGGCGAGCGCGAGAACAGCCGCCGCACCGGCGATGAGCTTCTTCATGTGTCTCCTTCCGCGCCGACGATTGCTCGGACTACGTTGTTTCGGCGCAAGCTCATCGTCGGATAGGCCGCGATACGATTCAATGCCTCAGACGAGGGAGGTGGGCGTGAGACTCGGCGCTGAGAGGTCGTCTGCGTTCACGCGCTTCGCAGCAGCGCAGTGAAGCCGGCCAGACCATCGCTCCGTCCGATCTCGTCGCGGTGGAGGAGGAACGGCTCTCGTGCCGATTGGCTGAAGCCCGGTCGCGTCGTAACCGCGAGTAGGTAGCCGGCCCGCCGAACGAGTCTGACGACGGCAGGATTCTCCACCCCGGCCGGATAGGAGAACCAGTAGCCCGGCACGCCCAAATGCCTCTGAAGGGCTCCGCGCGACCGGGTCAGCTCGAGCCATACCCGCATCGGCGAGAGCGTCGTCAGGTCACGATGGTTGACGCTATGCGAACCAATCGCGAAGCCGTCACGCTCCAAATCAGTCAGGTTCTTCCACGTCAAGAAGCTGGAATCGCGTCCGCTGATCCGGTCCGTGATCACGAACACGGTGGCGGGCATGTGCAGCCGGTGAAGGATCGGCTCGGCGTTCCAGAGCACATCCCGGTAGCCGTCGTCGAACGTGATCACCACGGGGCGCGAGGGCAGAGCCGGCCTACCCCACTCAAGTGCATCGAAGAGTTGCCGCTCGCTCACTGCGTGGAAGCCGTGCCTGGCGAGCCACTCCATCTGTTCGGCGAAGACGCGCGACTGCACGGTCAGGCCCGGGTAGCGGTCGCCAACCCTCGGCAGTCTGCCGATCCGGTGGTACATGAGGATCGGCACGGTGAGCCGTCGCGACGGCAGCGGCATTGGTAGCCGGCTCGGCGGCCCGAGGACAGCCACGGCGGCACCAAGGGCAGCCGCTACCAGTCCGGCGACGGTCCTCACACTCGGCTGATGCCCCTGATTCCGACCATCGGAACGCGACCAGTCGCTAGCTAGCAGCTGCGCTTACTCGCCGGCAAGCACGAGCACGACATGGCTCCCTCGAGGTCCGGAGCGCTATTTGCCCTTCCCCGGGTGAGGGGGAGGAGTCGGCGGGGTTGGCGGCTGCGAAGGCTTCGGCGACGAAGGCGACGAAGGTGGCGAAGGCGGCGAAGGAGGGGACGGCGGGAACGGCTGCGATGACGGCGGCGCGGGAGGCTGCGGCGGCGCAGGCGGCTGTCCGGGAGGACCGGAGTGAACGTGGTTCTTATCGCCGTAGCCGTACCCCGGCCGTGTGGTCGCAGGTGCGGGTGCCTTTGGGGGTGGAGAAGGCGGCGGGGGAGGCGATGGCGGAGGGGGTGGCGGCGGCGAAGGCGGAGGCGGCGAAGGCGGAGGCGGCGATGACGGAGGCGGCGATGACGGAGGCGGCGATGACGGAGGCGGCGATGACGGAGGCGGCGATGACGGAGGCGGGGCCGATGAGGGCGGCGGAGGACGGGACGGTGACGTCGATGGCGGAGGCACCGGAACGGCGTTCGTTTTCGACGCCGGCGGCGTAACAAGCCGTACCACCGGCGCGGCTGGCGCGCCGGCCGGCCCGGCAGGGAGTTGCGTTACGCGCGGGACACTCGTCCCGGGCAGAGCCTTCGGGATCACCAGCGCGGGAACGGCACTTCGCCCTGGACCCAGCTCGGGCGCGCCACCCGGCAGTCCCTGGGGCGTCGGGAGAATGCGGGAGAACAGCACGTAGACGGTCGCAGCGGTCGGGAGCAGGAGCGCCAGGGTCAACCGCTCGGTCCGGCTCATACCTCCCCCACCTCCGCCGACTACGTCTCAGAAAAACTATGAGGCAGGACGGACGGCCCGGCAATCGCTCATTCGGGCGAACTTCACACGCGCAGAGTGCTCCTGAGCCGCCGCCGCGTCGACGCGGACGGCCACGACGCCCCCAGGCGCTATCGGAGACGGACCCCTGCCCACGAGCGGCCGTCCGCTGGTCGCGCGGTGCCCTGGTACAAAGCCTGAGCGGCATGATGGCGTGCCGCAGCGAGCTAGGACACGTCGGGTAGATAGGCACCACCCCGGGCGGCGCGCTCGACGGCAGCCTCCTAGTCGCCGAGCTCCGCCGGGTGCTCGAGCGCGTGCTCCTCGGACACGACCACCCGGCCGCCGCGCGACCAGGAGGCGAGCGCCGCCACGAGGCACGCCGCGATCGCGAAGGCGAACGCCTCGTGGAGGCCGCTGCGGAACGGCGTCGCGATCAGGTGCGGGAAGAAGCCGCGGCCGCGAATCGTCGCCGCGTCGTGCGCCGGCAGCCGCGCGAGCACGTGCGGGCCGAACAGCTTCTGCGCCGGGTTGTAGCCGAGGAAGGCGGCGAACAGCACGGAGACCGGCGGAAGATGGCTGACGCGGGTCGCCACGCTCGCCGACACGCCGTGAGCCCGCAGGCCCGTCGCGAGCGAGTGCGGCAGCGTCGCGGACAGCCCGACGATCATCAGCGTGAAGAAGATCCCGATCGAGAGCACCTGCGCGGAGTTCTGGAACGTCTGGTTCATGCCGCCGCCGGCGCCGCGGTGCTGCGCCGGGAGGCTGTTCATCACGCCGGCTCGGTTCGGCGAGGCGAAGGCGCCCATCGACAGCCCCATCAGCAGCAGGATCGCGGCGAAGACCGGGTACGAGAAGTCGACGGGCAGGATTCCGAGCAGGAGGAAGCTGAGCGCCGAGACGAGCATTCCGCCGGTCGCGAACGGCCGCGAGCCGTAGCGGTCGGAGAGGATCCCCGAGACGGGCCCGGCGAGCAGGAACCCGATCGTGAGGGGAAACATGCGGATCCCGGCCCAGAGCGGCGTCGACTCGAAGCTGTAGCCGTGCTCCGGCAGCCAGATCCCCTGCAGCCAGATGATCAGCATGAACATCAGACCGCCGCGCGAGACCGCCGAGAGGAAGCTCGAGAGCACGCCGAACGTGAAGGCGCGGATCCGGAACAGGCCGAGCCGGAACATCGGCGCCCGCGACCGCAGCTCCACGAACGCGAACAGCGCGAGCAGCGCCACCCCGGCCGCGAGGCAGATGTCGACGAACGGCGATTCCCAGCCCATGGGGTGGGAGCGGTACGGCCTGATCCCGTACGTGATCCCGACCATCACGAGGATGAGCCCGGCGGCGAAGGTGAGGTTGCCCGCCCAGTCCACGGGGTCGCGGCCGCGCACTCCGATCTCGCGCAGGCTGCGGTGGGACCAGATGGTCCCGGCGATGCCGGCAGGCACCGAGACGAGGAAGACGAGCCGCCACGAGATCGGCGCGAGCACCCCGCCGAGCACCAGTCCGATGAACATCCCGCTGATGCCGACGACGTTGTTGATACCGAGCGCCAGGCCACGCTGGTTGGCGGGGAACGCGTCGGTCAGGATCGCGACCGAGTTGGCGACGAGGAACGCCGCCCCGATCCCCTGCACGATCCGGAAGCCGATCAGCCAGTCGGCGCCGGCCCTGCCGTGGAGCCAGTCGATCGTCAGCAGCAGCGACGCCAGCGTGTAGACGACGAAGCCGAGGTTGTACATCCGCACCCGCCCGAACTGGTCGCCCAGCCGGCCGAGGCTGACGACGAGCACGCTCGATACGACGAGGAAGCCGAGGATCATCCAGAGGAGGTAGAAGCTGTTGCCCGGCTGCAGCGGGTCGAGATCGATCCCGCGGAAGATGTCCGGCATCGCGATCAGCACGATCGAGCCGTCGATCGTCGCGAGCAGCACCCCGAGCGTCGTGTTCGAGAGCGCGATCCACTTGTAATCGAGCTTCTTCCGATTAACAGGCAACCTGCACAGTTTACCTGTCTAGAATCCGGACATGCCCCGCCCCTCCGCGCAGGTAGTCGACGGCGCGAGCGAGCTGCGGCTCGTGCTCGGCCAGCTCGTGCGGAGGCTGCGGGCGGAGTACTCCTTCCCGGTCGCGCAGGCGAGCGTGCTCAGCCGCCTCGACCGCGACGGAGCCCAGACGACGAGCGCGCTCGCGGCGGCCGAGCGCGTCCGGCCCCAGTCGATGGCGCAGACGCTGGCCGAGCTCGAGGCGGCCGAGCTGATCGCGCGCCGCCCCGATCCCGCCGACCGCCGCCGCATCCACATCGAGCTCACGCAGCAAGGCCGGCAGCGCGTGCTCGAGGAGCGAGGGAAACGCGAGGACTGGCTCGCCGCAGCAATCGCGGCGGAGCTGAGCCCCGAGGAGCAGCGGACGGTGCTGACCGCGATACCGCTCTTACGACGCCTGTCCGGACACTGAGAGGAGAAACGAGATGCGCATCCGCTGGTACGGCCAGTCCGCCTTCCTGCTCACCGGCGAGCAGCACCGCGTGTTCATCGACCCGTTCGGCGACGTCGCAGGCGCGAGGCCGGCCGACAGCGGCTGGAGCTGGCCCTTCCCGCCGATCGACGGCGTCGAGGCCGACCTCCTGCTCGTGACCCACGACCACCTCGACCACAACGGCGTCGACGCGATCGCCGGGGATCCCCCCGTCCTGGCCAAGGCCGGCACCCACGAGTCGCCGGTCGGCGAGGTGATCGGGATCGCGTCCGAGCACGACGCGGTCGGCGGAACCCAGCGCGGTCCCAACACGATCTTCCGCTTCGAGCTCGACGGGACGACCTTCACCCACCTCGGCGACTTCGGCCAGCCTGCGCTGCGGCCGGAGCAGCGCGCGGCGCTCGGCGACGTCGACGTGCTCTTCCTCCCGGTCGGCGGCGGCCCGACGATCGCGCCGGACGCGGCGGCTGCGCTCGTGCGGGAGCTGCAGCCGGCGCTCGTGGTGGCGATGCACTACCGGACGCCCGACGGGCTCGCGTTCCTCGATCCGCCGGATGCGTTCCTCGAGGCGCTCGGCGCGCGGGTCGAGCATCTGGAGACGAGCGAGGCGGAGGTCGAGCCGCTCCTCGGCAGCGGCGAAGACCCGGTGGTGGCGCTGCTCGCGCCGCCTACTTCGTCTTGATGACCTTGCCGGACGGCGAGAGGACGTACCAGAGCCCGCCGTTGAGGTTTAGCGCCTGACCCTTGGCCTGCCCCGGCTTCGTGTCGGCGACGTAGGTGTAGAGCGGCCACTTGTTGTAGGTGACCACGAGCCCGCCGCTCGGATTCTTGTCCGTGCCGAGCAGCGACCTCTTCGCCGCGCCGCCGGCGGTCGGCTTCTGTCCGGTCTTCAGCTTCAGCGGCGGCCAGACCACCGCGCAGGAGCCCTTGCAGGTCACCCGCTTCTGCTTGTCCGGAACGAACATGTAGAGCGTGAGGCCGCGGCTGTTGACCAGGATGGTCCCGAGCTTCCCCACCTTCCGCGTCTGCACCGTCGCCGCCTTCGTCACCTGACGCGTCGCGGCGACGCCCGCCTTCGCGGTCGAGGCCGACCCGCCGAACCCGGCCACGGCGACGGCGACCGACGCCGCGAGGGCCGCGAGGCAGGCAAACCGGAGCAGGGTCGGGCGCGTAGCCATTGCCGTTCACTCTAGACAAGGAGGAGCACGTGCGCAGGATCCTTCTCGTCGGCCTCGTGCTGTTCGCTGCAACCGTCACTGCCGCCGCCGCGGCCACCGGCGGGCTGCCGAACATCGGGAAGCCGTCTATGAAGACGCAGCCCGTCTACAAGGGCTACTACGACCACCACATCGACACGTACCTCATCACCGACGTCTCGTCGAAGTCGCAGGCGAAGGCCATGCACATCAACTACTCCGCCGAGCTGAAGTCGGTGAAGGGCCTGCCGGAGCAGTACTTCGTGCGCGGCCGGGCCGCGAAGGGTCAGCTGACGATCTTCGGGTCGGAGCCGGGCGAGGCGGACTACAACCCGCTCTGGGAAGAGGTCGACGTGACCTGGAAGAAGGGCGTCAAGCCGGTCGTGATCGGCCAGGACGACCAGATCCACGCACTCGAGAAGAAGGGCAAGCTCACCGAGAAGGACACCCACATCGTCCTCAACGCCCCGATCCTCCGGGTCGGATAGCGGCCGGGCGAAGAGCTGCGCTCTTCGCCCGGGTGAGACGGAGCTACGCGGGCCGGAAAGCGCAGTTTCCGGCCCGCTCCGTGCCTTGTTCGTCTTGGGATCCCTTGATGGGAGGCCTGCCCGGTGCGCTCGCGCGCGGCAGAGGCCCGCGCGAGCGCAGTCCGGCCTGGTTCTGGTTGAAACGTTCGAACCCTGACCGAGGCCAAGGCGGCGGCGTAACGGCGCGTTACGCCGCCGCGAAGTAGCGAGCGAGAGCGACTGCGCAGCACTCGCGAGCTCGAAAAAGAAGAAGCGGCGGGCTCGCCCGCCGCTTCCAAATACTCCGCCGCAGAGTTGTTGCCGTCAGCCCCGAGCGGGAGTCAGGAGGATCATCTCGCGCCTCGGTCCTGCTCGGCCTCCCCCTTTAGGGGGATCTCCGGAACAGCAGTCAACGGCGGCTTGAACCAGAAGAACCTCAGCAAAGCTCCCGGTTCGTCACACGGCCTGCAGGGTGAAGGTCTTCAGACGCTCCGCGATGAGGCGCTCGATGTCTGCGGCAGGCGCCGGTCGACCGAAGAGGTAGCCCTGGCCGAAGCGACAGCCGAGCTCCCGGAGGCGATCGGCCTGCGCCGCGTGCTCGATCCCCTCGGCCACGGCAGCGAGGCCCAGGGAGTCGCTGAGCCGCAGGATCGCGTCCACGAACGCCTCGTCCGCCGCCGGGCCGATGAGCTTGTCGACGAACGGCTTCGGGATCTTCAGTGACTCGATCGGGAACTCGGCGAGGCGGCTCAACGAGGAGTAGCCGGTGCCGAAGTCGTCGATCGACAGGCTGACACCGAGCTCGCGCAGCCGGCGCATCGCCACGAGCGCCGCGTCGCTGCCCTGGATGACGCCCGACTCGGTCACCTCGATCACGATCCGGCTCGGATCGACGAGATGGCCCTTGAGTGCCTCTGCGAGGGTGTCGACGAGTCCCTCGTTCGCGAGCTCGGCCGGCGAGAGGTTGAGCCAGATGCTCAGGTTGCGCGGCCAGCGGCGGGCGGACTCGAGCGCCTGCTGGAGGACGTGACGCCCGAGCTCGACCGACAGTCCCGTCTCCTCAGCCGCGGGAAGGAAGTCGCCGGCCGTGAGCAGGCCGCGCGTCGGGTGCGGCCAGCGGGCGAGCACCTCGAAGCCCTCGATCTCGCCGTCAGAGAGCCGCACGACCGGCTGGTAGTGGACGAGGATCTCGCGCCGCTCGAGCGCGGCCTCGAGATCGAGCCCGAGCTGCCGCTGCGCGCGGAGCTTCTCGTGCAGGTCTGCCTCGTACAGCGTGTACGCGCGATCCGAACGCTTGACGCTGTACATCGCGATGTCCGCGTTGCGCAGCAGGTCCTCGGCGCTCGTCGCGCCCGGCGTCGCCACGGCGATGCCGACGCTGACGTGACAGGCGACGTCTCCGCAGCCCAGCGTGTACGTCCCGTCCAGCGCGTCCAGCATCCGCCGTGCCGCCGAGACGGCAGCTTCGGCGTCGGCGTCACGGACGAGCACGGCGAATTCGTCACCGCCGAGACGGGCGGCGAGGTCCTGGGTGCGGATCGCGCGCTCGAGGCGATGCGAGAACTCGCTGAGCAACTCGTCGCCGGCGCTGTGGCCCCATGTGTCGTTGACCATCTTGAAGCGGTCGAGGTCGAGGTAGAGGACGGCCGTCGACCCCGTGCCACGGGCGAGCTCGTGCTCGATCGCCTCCAGCAGGTGGACACGGTTGGGGAGCCCGGTGAGGGAATCGTGGTAGGCCTGGTGGCGGAGCTGCTCCTTCAGCTGCGTCACCTGAGCGAGCGAATGCTCGAGCCGGCCGTTCTCGAGCAGGATGCTCGCGTGCCCCGAGAACGTCTCGAAGAGCTCGACGTCGGCCTCGCCGAACGTGCTCACGTCGCCGACGCGCTCGCCGACGATGAGCAGCCCGAACGTCCGGTTCTCCCCGGTCAGCGGCCCGACAATCGCGTCCTCGAGCTTGCGTGAGCGAAGGAACTCGTCGAAGGCATGGACCGAGCGGCGCCGCGTCAGCAGCTCTGCCGCGCCCGTCGAGGCGATCTCCCGAAACGCCGCGGCGTCCTCGGCGGCGAACCGCTCCTCGGGATGCATGAGCAGCTCGCCCTCGGCGCCGCTGACGCTGCGCAACGGCCCCTCCTCGTCGGAGGCCGGCAGCAGCAGGATCTCGGCGTACTCGGCCCGGAGCAGCCTCCGCGCCGCGACGAGGAGCTGCCCGACTGCGAGACCGAACTCCGGCGCGCCCTGCGTCGCCCGCATCGACTCGTACAGGAACTCCACGTGCTCACGCTGCTCGCGCTGCTCCATGTAGCCACGGAAGGCGGCGACACAGGCCAGCACGGGAACGACGAGCAGGAGAACCGCGAGGGGCCTGTCCTGCAGGAGCTGCACGACGGCGAGGCCGAGGGAGGCGGTCGCGAGCGCCCCGACCGTCGACGTCAGGAGGGTCCGCAGCAGCTGCGGCGCGTGGAAACGCTCCTCCGCGATGGCGATCACGGCCGAGACGAGCAGGATCCCGAGCACGTGCGCGACAGCGCAGGCGAAGAGGACGAGCGCCCAGAGATGCGGCGCCGAATCCCCGGGCGTCGCGAGCGAGCGGAAGATGACGAGAGCGATCCCGCTGCAGAGCGGCAGCTCCGCGACGTTGAACGCAAGCCGGACGAGCTGGCGCTGGCTCTTCCACCGGTTGACGATGAGCGCGACGAGCGTGCCCGCGAGCTGGCCGATCAGGAGCCCGAGAGGCGCGCCGAGCAGCAGGCCGAGCGTGAGGCCGATCTCCGTCAGCGACAGCGTGTGCGCCTGCTTCCGGAACTGGAGATGGACGACGACGACCTCGGCGAAATAGAACGCGAACGCCAGAGCCCACCACGAGAGGTAGGGGCCCTGCACGAACTTCTCGCCGCCGAAGTTGCCGACGGCGTATGCCCACACGAGCGAGCAGGTAAGCGCGAGAACGCCGTTGAAGGCCCACACGCGCCGGGGCCCGTGAAAGGCCTCGCGCACTGCTGCGCCGAGCGTGCGCGACGGCTCGCTCGGCGCGGGGCGAGGCTGGGTAAGAGGCCGGCCGGCGATCACCGGCCTCTTCCCTTCGCTATCAGCCCCAGCTCGCTCCGAGCCATGACCCACCCGACCAGCTGCTGCCGCTCCAACTGGAGCCGCTCCAGCTCGAGCCGCTCCACGAGCTGCCCGACCAGGACGACCCGCTCCACGAGCTACCCGACCAGGACGACCCGCTCCACGAGCTGCCCGACCAGGACGATCCGCTCCAGGAGCTGCCCGTCCAGACGGAGCCGTTCCACATGCCGCCCGACCAGCTGGAGCCGGCGGCTTCGAGCAGCGCCATCAGCGAGGCGACGAACGGCTTGCCGAAGATGTCCTGCTCGCCCTGCAGCACCGCACCGTTGATCGAGATGTGGTCGGTGCCGCGCGAGGCCTCGAGGGAGCCCGTGCCCGTCGAGGGAGCGTTGTACTGCTGCGACGCGAACACGGAGGGAACCGAGGCGCTGAGGAGCTTGCTCATGTCGAGCTCGCCGCATCCCTGCTGCTTCCAGTTGAAGGAGGAGAGCTTGTCGCAGCTCGAGGTCAGCATCTGCTTCACCTGGTCCGGCGTCAGCTGCGGGTAGCGCTGCAGCAGGTCGGCCGCCGCACCGGAGACGAATGCCGTCGCCTCCGAGGTGCCGCTGCCGCGGAAGTAGCGGTCGCTCAACGCCCCGCTCGGGTTGTTCTGGTCGATGTACGAACCGGGGACGCGGAAGCCCTGCATGTGCGTGCCGGGGGCAATGAGGTCGGGAGCGCGGCAGCCGTTGTTGCAGCTCGCCGCGTTGGCCGAGAAGGAGGCGACCTGGTCGTCCCACGGGGCTGCAGTGCCCACGGTGTCCGCGGCGTCGACCGCCAGGACCTGCGGGTCGTAACCCGGATCGGCGAGGCCCTGGGCGCTCGCGCCGGTCTGGTACCCGGAGTTGCCGCCGGCCGTCACCACGAGGATGCCTGCCTTCCACGCCTGCTCGACCGCGTAGGCGAGCGGGTCGATGCCGTAGGCCTGGGTCGAGTTCGTGCCGTACGAGAGGTTGAGGACCCGGATGTTCATCCCGTTGTCGTGGCGGTGCTGCACGACCCAGTCGATCGCCGCGATCACCTGGCTGACGTCCACGCCGCCGTCCGCGACGCCGACCTTCAGAGAGACGATGCGCGCGTCCGGTGCGACACCGCGGTAGCCACCGGGCTGGCCGTCGTTGCCGGCGATCAGCCCGGCCATGAACGTCCCATGCCCGTTCGTGTCCAGGTACTGGAGATTCGGGTTCTGCGACTCGAGGGAGAGGTCGGGCCCGTTGATCACCTTGCCGGGCGCGTTCAGCCCCGCCACCGGAGCGACGCCCGTGTCGATGACCGCGACGTCCACGCCCTTGCCGGTGTAGCCGGCGCTCCACCACGCCTGCGTGCCGTCGCCGGCCGTGATGTTCTGCATCGAGTACGGATCGGATGACGCGTCGTAGGCGGAAGAGCCCCACGAGGCACCCGAGCGGATCATGCCCAGCGCCATGGCCAGGACGAGTGTGAGAAGTCCGACCTGCCAGAGCCGGAAACGAGAAGCGTCGCGCGTGGTGAGGTTGGCCCCCACTTCTACCTCCTTGTCGCGACCGCTCTGTGCCGCAGAACGAGCCGCAGTAGCCGCCGAATCAGTCGGCGCAACGTAGGTGGCTATCGCAGGACGATCCTCCCGCGAAAGGGGGAGCCGATTGGCTCGAACGAGGGATTTTGGGCCGGGGAGCGCTTGCCAAATAGCATCGGTCGACGGTGAGCTCCGTTCTCGACTCGACACCGCCGCGGTTCACGGCCGAGGAGGCTGCGGCGATCGCGGCCGAGCTGTTCGGCGTCCACGGCAGCGCCGCGGATCTCGGCAGCGAGCGCGACCAGGCGTTCCTGCTCGAGGACGGCGGCGCCGGCGGGGTGCTCAAGATCTCGAACAGCGGCGAGGACAGCGCGGTGCTCGACCTCGAGGAGGCGCTCATCGCGCACGTCGCCGCCGTGGATCCCGGGCTTCCGGTCGCGCGGCCGCTGGCGCCGCGGACGGCGTTCGACGGGTATCAGGTGCGGCTGTTCGAGCGACGGCACGGCCGGAAGGGAGGCCCGGAGCTCGACGACGCCGCAGTGCAACGGATCGCCTCCGTCCACGCGCGGCTGTGCCTCGCGCTGCGGTCGTTCTTCCACCCCGCGGCGGGCCGGGAGCTGCTCTGGGACGTGCGGGCGGCGCCGCGGCTCCGGCCGCTGCTCGAGGAGATCGCCGACCCGGCGCGGCGGGCGCTGGTCTCGCGCGCCCTCGACCGGTTCGAGGAGCGCGTGCAACCCGAATGGACCCGCGTGCGCGCGCAGGTCGTGCACGGCGACTTCAACCTCGACAACCTCCTGCTCGACGAGCAGGACGGCGTCGCAGGGATTCTCGACTTCGGCGACTGCTGCCACACGGCGCTCGCAGCCGACGTCGCCGTCGCGCTCGCGTCGATCCTGCGCGGGCGGCCGCTCGAGGACGCATTCCGGGTCGCCCGGATCGCGCTCGACGGCTTCGGCTCGCGCCTCCCACTGGAACCGCTCGAGCTCGAGCTGCTGGGCGACCTCGTTGCGGCCCGGCTCGCGGCGATCGTCTCCATCAGCGCCTGGCGCACCCGCCGCTTCCCCGAGAACGCCGCCTACATCGAGGCGTGGGACGACGACTCCTGGCGCTTGCTCGAGCTGTTCGACGAGCTCGGGCCGGAGGAGGTGGCGCGCCGGCTCGGCGCGCGCCCCGAGTCGGCGGCCCGCCGGGAGCTCGCGCGGCGGCGCGACGAGGCGCTCGGCGGCCTCCTGACGCCGCTCACGTATGCGCGCCCCGTGCACGTGGCCCGCGCCGAGGGCGTCTGGATCCACGAGCCGGACGGACGCCGCCTGCTCGACGCCTACAACAACGTCCCGGTCGTCGGCCACTGCCATCCGCGCGTGACCGAGGCCGTCGTCCGCCAGACTCGGCTCGCAGCCACGAACGCGCGCTACCTCGCGGCGCCGCTCGTCGAGCTCGCGGAGCGCCTGCTCGCCACCTTCCCGCCGGAGGCGGCGCTGGACACCGTGCTGCTCGTCAACTCCGGCAGCGAGGCGAACGACCTCGCCTGGCGGCTCGCCGCCGGAGCAACGGGGCACGACGGGGCGCTCGTGACGGAAAACGCCTATCACGGCGTCACCGAGGCGACGACGGCGCTTTCGCCGGAGGATTGGCCCGCCGACGCTGCCGCGCCCCGTGTCGCCTTCATCCCACCGCCGGGCGGCGGCGCAGACCTCGGCGCGGCACTGGATTCGGCACTCGCGAGGCTCGGGGGCGGTCTAGCCGCCACGTTTCTGGACGGTGCGCTCACCAGCGACGGCATCCACATGCCCGACGCGCTCGAGCTCCGGCTGCTCGTCGAGCGCACGCATGCCGCCGGCGGGCTCTATGTCGCAGACGAGGTCCAGGCCGGCCACGGGCGGCTGGGCGGGCCCGGGCTGTGGTCGTTCACCCGGCACGGCATCGCACCGGACGTCGTAACCCTGGGCAAGCCGATGGGCAACGGCTATCCGGTCGCGGCGGTCGTGACCCGGCGCGAGCTCGCCGAGCGGTTTCCCTACGCAGGAAGGACGTTCTCCACGTTCGGCGGCAATCCGGTGGCGGCAAGCGCCGCCCTCGCCGTGCTCGACGTCCTCGAGGACGAGCGGCTGCCGGTCCAGGCGGCGGCCGTCGGCGGGCGGTTGCGCGCGGCGATCGAGCGCCTCGCCGCGCGGGACGTGGTCGAGGTGCGTGGCAGCGGGCTCCTGACCGGCGTCCAGCTCTCCGGCGCCGAGCTCGCCGCGCGCGTCGCGAACGAGCTCCGCGAAGAGGGGATTCTCGCCGGCCTGACCGGGAAGCAGGCCGACGTGCTCAAGATCCGGCCGCCGCTCGTCTTCACGGACGAGCACGCCGACTTGCTGGCCGCCGCCCTGGAACGCGTCCTCCAGCCCACTTTCGCCGCGTAGGTCGTATCGTTTTCCCAATGGCGGTGGAGCAGACCGATGCGCAGCTCGTCTCGCGTTGCCGCGCGGGAGATCCCGAGGCGTGGAACGAGTTCGTGGAACGCTTCTCGCGCTACGTGTACGCGATCTGCAGCCGAGGCTTCCGGCTGGCTCAGCACGACGCCGAGGACGTGTTCCAGGAGGTTTTCGCCCGCGCCTACGAGCGGCTCGCCGATCTGCGCAGCGACGACGCCGTCCGCCCCTGGCTCGCCCAGCTGACGCGGCGCCTCTGCATCGACAAGCTGCGCCTGCTCGCCCGCGACAACCCGGCGGACGTCGATCCGGACGAGCAGGAGGTGGACGACGTGCTCGCGGCGCTCGACGACGCGATGACCGTGCGTGCCGCGCTCGACAAGGTCGGCGACCCGTGCCGCGAGATCCTCGACCGCTTCTTCTGCCGCGACGAGAGCTACCGCACCATCGGAGACCTGCTCGACCTCCCGGCCGGAACGATCGCCAGTCGGATCTCCCGCTGCCTGGAAAAGGTTCGTTCCGAATTCGATGGAAGGAATCGGGACTCTCGCCCGTCATGAGTACTGAGATGAACGGATTCGACGAGGAACGGATCGGCAGGCTGCTACGCCTCCTTCCGCCCGCACCCGAGGGATGGGTGCGCGCTGCGCAGGAGCTTCCGGCCGCCCGGGCCGTGATCGACGAGCTCGTCGCGCGTGCCGAGCAGGACGCCGCGTTCCGCCTCCAGCTCCAGGCAGACCTCGAGCGTGCGGTCGCCGCCGCCGGTTACGAGGCCTCGCCGTTCATCGTCTCGCGGCTGCGCCAGCTACTCGAGGCGGTCTGATCCGCGCGGGACGTGCTCCGGTGAGACACTGCCTCGGTGCTCACCGGACTCTCCCTCCCCGCGCTGCTCGAGGAGCTGGCTGCGCCGCGCGAGGTTCCCGGCGCCGGCTCGGCCCTGGCAGCGGCCCTCGCGGCTGCTGCGGCCGTCGTGCAGATGGCCGCGCGGCTCTCGCCGGACAGCTGGCCGGATGCCGCCGGCGTGGCCGCGCAGGCCGAGTCGCTGCGCGACCGGGCGGCCGCGCTCGTCGACGACGACGCCGAGGCGTACCGGCTGGCGCTCGCGGCGCGGGCAGCCGCCGACGCGAAGGAGAAGCCGGAGCAGCGCGACTGGGCTCTCGGACAGGTCACCGCGGCCGCCGCGGAGCCGCCGCTCGCGCTGGCTCGGCTCGCCGCGGACCTGGCCGAGCTGTGCGCCGCCTCGGGGGAGCGTGTTGAGTTGCGCGTCCACGCGGACGTCGCGGCCGCCGGCGCCCTCGCCGCGGCCGTGGCCCGGGGCGCACGAGAGCTCGTGGCCGTGAACCTCACGGCGCTGCCGGGCGACGAGCGTGTCGAGGAGGCCGATCGCCTCGTCGGCGCCGCCGAAGCGGCCGCTCGTTCCCTCTGGTAGGGCCTGACCAACGGAAGGGCCCGGCCGAGGCCGGGCCCTTCGTGACGGTCAGACGGACCTTCCTAGATGTGGCGCGGCGAGTCCATCCGCAGATTCGACTTGCGCACGTGCGCCTCGACCTCGTCGTCGTCCTCGTCCTTGCTGGCGGGCTCCTCGTTCACGTGGCCCCGGCGGACGTGACCCTCGACGTCCGCCGCCTCGTCCTTCCGCAGCTCGTCCGACATCGCTCCTCCTTCGGAATTCTCTGCGCCGGTCTCGGCGCTCTCATGCCACCAGACGGCCCACGAACCCGAAATCTTCCACAGGGCCTCGGCCGGCCGATCCCGCTCCGGACCATGAAAAAGCCCGGCGCTTGCCGGGCTTTTTCGAAACTGCTGCGAGCTCTAGATGTGCCGTACGTTCGACTTGCGGACGTGGGCCTCGACCTCGTCGTCGTCGTTCGCCGCCAGCGACGGCTCGTTGCCGTGACCGCCACCGCGCCGCACGTGACCCTCGACCTCGGGCTCGTCGTTCGCCGCCAGCGAGGGCTCGTTACCGTGACCGCCGCCGCGCCGCACGTGACCCTCGACCTCGGCCTCCTCGTCCTTCCGCTGCTCGTCCGACATTGCTCCTCCTTTGAAGTCTTCGCGCCTGTCCTGGCGCTGTCATCTCTCTAGACGTGCCTGGGAGGACGAATCTTCCCACCGGCCCTTCAAATTCGCAACAGAGCCTGAGATCCTCCTCAACGTGAACCGCTTCGCCGCTTCGGTGCACGCCTTCGGGCGGGTCTTCGCGAACCGGCGCGTGCGCAAGCTCCAGGTCGCGGACGTAGGCGCGACGCTCGGAAGCTGGGCCTACGCCGTCGCGCTTCCCGTGTACGCCTACCACGCGGGCGGCGCCCGCGCCGTGGGCCTCCTCTTCTTCGCCCGGTTCGTCTGCGCCGCGCTCGCCGCGCCGTGGCTCGGCGTGGCCGCCGACCGCTGGTCGCGGCGCCAGCTGATGCTCGTGACGGACATCATCCGCGCTGCGCTCTGCGGCGGGATGACCGCCGTGGCGGTCACCGGCGGGAATGCCTACGCGGTCTACGTCCTCGCCGTGTTGTCCTCGGTCGCGTCCGTGGCGTACGGGCCCGCCCAGGGCGCGCTCCTCCCCGCGCTCGTGGAAACCCCGGACGAGCTCACGGCGGCGAACATCGTGAGCAACACGATCTCGAGTGTGGGGATGTTCGCCGGGCCGGCGCTGGGCGGGGTGCTGCTCGCGCTCAGCGGCCCGGCTGCGGTGTTCGCATTCAACGGCGCGGTCCTCGTCTGGTCGGCGTTGTGGATCGTGCAGGTGCCGCGAGACGCTCCACCCGAGCGGGCGGAGCGTCCACGACTGCTGCCCGAGCTCACCGCCGGCTTCACAGCCGTCCTGCGGAAGCCCGCACTCCGAGTCGTCGTCGGGTTGACGGGAGCTCAGACCCTCACGTCGGGAGCTCTCGAGGTGCTGCTCGTCGTGCTCGCTCTGCAGCTGCTCCACGCCGGCAACGCCGGCGTCGGCTGGCTCAACGCCGCGATCGGCATCGGGAGCATCGTCGGCGCCTTCGTCGTCGCCGTGATCGCCGCAAGACGACGCCTCGCAGTGGGCTTCGCGCTCGGGATCATCGTCTCGGTGGTTCCGCTGGCGCTCGTTGCGGGCGTCTCGACGCTGGCTCCCGCACTCGTCCTGTTCGGCATCCTCGGCGCCGGCTCGGTCCTCGTGGAGGTGGGAGGGATCACGCTCCTCCAGCGCTCGGCCGACAACGAGGTCCTCGGGCGGGTGATTGCCGTTCTCGAGACCACGATCCTCGGCGCGCTGGCAGTCGGGTCGCTGGTGGCGCCTGCGATCGTGAGCTGGCTGGGACCGCACGGTGCTCTGATCGCAACGGGCGTCGTCGTGCCACTCCTCCTCGTACCGCTCTGGCCGAGCTTGCGGCGAATCGACGCCGAGGCCGTGATCGCCGAGGAGCCGCTCGAGCTGCTGCGGAGGATCGAGATCTTCGCCGACCTGCCGCAACCGGTGCTCGAGCGGCTCGCGCTGTCCGCGATCACCGTCTCGACCGCCGCCGACCAGGTGGTGGTGGCTCTCGGCGAGGTCGGCAACCACTTCTATCTCATCGCGAGGGGACGGGCCGTGGTCGAGCTCGAGAGCGGCGCGACCCGGCAGCTGGGACCAGGCGATTTCTTCGGCGAGATCGCGTTGCTGCGCGACGTGCCGCGGACGGCGACCGTGCGGGCCGTCGAGCCGCTTCGGCTCTACGCGATCGCGCGCGACGACTTCCTCGCCGCGGTGACCGGGCACGCACCGACCCTCGCGGCCGCCGAGAACATCGTCACGTCGCGCCTGCCGGCCGGGGCCCTACTCGGATAGCTCGCGGGTGCTGCGCACCCGCTCGCTGACGCGAGGTTCGAGCCGTACTTCCGTCGCGAGCGAGCATGCCTACGGCGTGCACGCTCGCTACTCCTCGGCGGCGTAACGCACCGTTACGGCGCCGCCTTGGCCGGGTGCGGGTTCGAAACGTTCAACCACAACCAGGCCCAGGGCCGGAGGCTAAGACTCGCGTAGCGGGCTTAGCCGCAGGCCGGACTGCGCTCGCGTCGGCCTCCGCCGCGCGCGAGCGCACGAGGAAGGCATCCCATCCAGGGATCCCAAGACAAACAAGGCACGGAGCCGCCGGGAGACCGCGCTCTCCCGGCGGCGCAGTTCCGTCCCCAGCGAGCGAAGCGCCAGCTTCGCGAGCTAGAGCACGCGCTCCAACGCGCGGAGCAGCTCGAACGCGGCGTCACGTTCGTCCTCCTCGAGCCGGGCGGCGACGCGCGCGAGCGGCGCGAGCCGGCCCTCGCCCTCGAGCGCCTCGCGCGCACGACGGGCCCGCTGCAGCAGGTCCAGGGCGATCGCGGCCTGGTGCGCGAACATGCCGAGCAGGTCGACCTCCGCGAGCTTCAGCTTCGACTCGGCCGGCCGGTCGAGCACGTTGAGCACCCCCAGGGCGCGCTCCTCGACGAGGAGCGGCACGGCCATCATGCTCTTCGGCACATAGCCGGTCGACTCGGCCGCCGAGCGCGACCAGCGCACGTCGGCGCTCAGGTCGTCCACGATCAGCGGCTGGCGCGTCGTGAGCACCCAGCCGGCGATGCCGGTCCCGGACGGGAACCGCATCCCGATCAGCTCGCCCGCCCCCTCGCCGGCGACCGCCTCGAAGACGAGCTCGTCCGCCTCCTCGTCGAGCAGGAAGACCGACGCGGCCTTGGCACCGAAGATCGCGCGCGCCACCTCGACCGTCGCCTGCAGGAGCGAGCGGTGCGCCTCGTCCGCGCCGAGGACGCCGGCGGCAACGGCCGCTTCGAGGTCGCTCATGTGCCGGCCCTCGCGTTCGAGGCCGTCTGGTAGAGGACGCTCTTGAGCTGGAAGGGGGTGAGGTCGGGATGCTTGCCCAGCACGAGCGCGCAGATCCCGGCGATGTGCGGCGTGGCGAAGCTGTTGCCCGTGCAGCGGAGCGTGCCGCCGCCGAGCCACGCGACGTCGAGGTCGAGCCCGCGCCCGAAGAACTCCACCGGCGGGGACGGGTTGTAGTAGAAGGTCAGCGGGTCCGGCTCCTCGTGGCTGCCGACGGAGATGACGCTCGCAAAGCGCCACGGGAAGCTCTCGACCGGCATGTTGTGGGCCGAGGCGACGAGGAGGACGCGGTGGAAGTAGGCGCGGTCGGCGAGCTCGTGCAGCCGCTCCACGTACTTCGTCCGCGTCGTGGAGAGACTCATGTTCACGATCTGGAAGCCCTGCTCGATCGCCCAGGCGAGCCCCTGCAGCAAGATCTCGCCGCCGCCCGTGTAGCCGGCGCCGAGGACGCGCACGCTCGTCAGCTCGACGTCGGGGGCGAGCGCGCGAACCACGCCGGCGCAGGCGGTTCCGTGACCGCAGAGATCTCCCTCCGAGTCCTCGACGACCTGCAGCGCGCCGTCCTCGTCCCTCACCACGGCGACCGAACGGTCGACGCGGCCGACCAGCGGGTGGTCGAGCTCGATACCGCTGTCGAGGATGCAGACGCGCACGCCGCTCCCGGTCGAGCCGCCCCATGCCCACTCGCGCGTGACCTGGTCGGGCAGCGTGACCGGCACGCGGATGCGGTCGACCGCCTCCGCGGGCAGGCTCCACGCCGGGAGCTCCTCCTCTTCCTCGTAGTCCTGCTCGTGCAGCTCGACGACGCTCATCGCCCGCCGATCATTTCACAGCTCAGGGGGAGATCTGAACTGGAGTCCCGAGCGGGACGGCGCGCATGAGGTACCGCACGTCCGCCTCGGTCGCGTGCAGGCAGCCGGCGGAGACGGCGGACCCGCGTCCCGTCCCCGCGTGGATCGCGGCGTAGTAGGTGATGTTCCGGTTCCAGCCGGCGGGCAAGTGGGGCTGACGCGCCGTGAGGACGAGGATCCGTGGCCCCAAGGCGGGGCCGAAGGGACCGGTGAGCTTCTCGGCGACCGCGAAGCGCCCGGTGGGAGTCGGGGAGTCGGGGGCGCCGATCCCGACGCGGATCGTCCGGACGACCCGGCCGTCGCGCACCACGGAGAGCCGTCGCCGGGAGAGGGACGCGCGGAGCGTCCACTGGATCGGGTGGACGGCCACGTCGCGGCCGAACCGCACCCAGCCGTAATGGCCGTTGGGCAGCGCCTCCGCCGTCACCTGGACCCAGCGGCCGCGGACGCCGACCACGCCGAGCACGAGCGGGCCGCCGCCGATCGGGCCGCGCTGCCCGACGCGCGCGAGCGTCTTCCCGCCCGGCCGGGCGCGGAGGACGACGGATGTTTGCAGCGGCCGAGCGGTGAGCGCCATGGCGGAGCCGTTCGGCGGGGCGGCCGAGTGGGAGACCGCCGCGACGGCAGCGGCGAGGTATGCAGCCAACGCGTTGCCCATCTGCCTGCAATTCTGCCCCAGTGCGCGTCCGCGACCTGAACTGGTTCCAGCTCGAGGAGTACCTGCGCGGGGACGACCGGGTCGTGCTGCCGATCGGTTCGACGGAGCAGCACGCGTACCTCTCTCTCGAGACGGACAACATCCTCGCCGAGCGCGTCGCCGCGGAGGCCGCGGAGCCGCTGGGCGTGCCGGTCCTCCCCGCGCTCGCCTACGGACTCACACCGAGCTTCGGCGCCTACCCGGGCTCCCCGACGCTGCGCGTCCGCACGCTGGTCGCCGTGGTGCAGGACCTGCTCGACTCGCTGCACGCGCAGGGCTTCCGGCGGATCCTGATCGTGAACGGGCACGGCGGGAATGCGCCGGCCGACGCGGCGCGGCGCGAGTGGGGTGCCGCGCACCCCGACGCCGAGGCGCTGTTCCACAACTGGTGGGTCGGTCCCCGCGTCTGGGCGCTGGTGCAGGGGCTCGACGCGGGCGCGAGCCACGCCTCCTGGATGGAGAACTTCCCCTGGACGCGCCTCGCCGGCGTCGAGCTGCCGGCGGAGCGCAAGGAGCCGCTGGCCCAGCCGCTGCCCGCCTCGCCGGCGGCGATGCGCGAGGTCGCGGGCGACGGCCAGTACGGGGGCTTCTACGCGCTCCCGGACGAAGATGTCCTCCGCGTCTGGGCGGCCGGCGTCGAGGAGACGCGCGAGCTACTCGAGCACGGCTGGACTACTGCACGATCGTGACGGGTGTCCCGAGCGGAAGCTGGTGAGCCAGGCGGACGATGTCCCGGTTGCGAAGGCGGATACAGCCGTGGCTCACGCTGTGTCCGATGCTGCCGTGCTCGTCGGTCCCGTGGATCCCGATCTGGCCCGGGCCGCCGCCGAAGTGGTAGAGCACCCTCGAGAACGCCGACGTTCCGAAGGCGTAGGGGCCGTAGGCGCCGTGCGGGTCGGGCTGCTTGAGCAGCGCCACGAGGTAGTAGCGGCCGGTCGGGGTCGGTAGGACGGAGCGGCCGACCGCGGCTGGGAAGCGGGCGGCGACCCGTCCGTCCTTGCGCAGGACCAGCTCATGCCTCCCCAGCAGCGCCTGCAGGCTGTAGGGGTTCCACGCGAGTGACACGTCGCGGTCCCTGACCCAGCCGGTGGATCCGTCCGGCCGGATCGGCAGGAAGACGTGCTCCCAACCCTCGGTCCGAGACTTCACGAGGAACACGAGAGGTGCGCCGATGCTGGTCGGGTTCGCGAGCCGCGTGAAAGGACGTCGCGCGGACGGCGAGCGGAAGATGGGCACCGAGCGGGTCGTCGCGGTTGCGACGATGCTCTCTCCCGGGTGACTCGCCACGTGCCTGGCCGCCGCCTGTGTGTGCGGCTGCAACGAGACCGTGGAGCCGGTCTCCAGCGTGGGACGGGACCCGCCGCAGCCGCCGGCGAGAAGCGCACCGGCGAACATGGCGGCCGCCACGGACGCGCGACGGAGGAGCCGCCCTGAGACGGCTCCTCCGGTTTCTCGCTGAGAGAGATCGCGCTTCAACTCTCGGCAGTCGCGTCAGCCGGTGAAGTTCGCAGCGCCGAGCACCGGCCGCGCCGGCCTCGCCCTCATGCTCACCGACGAGCCCAGCACGCCGCCGTTCCGATTGGAGCTCGGGGGCGTGAAGGCACCGTTCCCGCCCTTCGCGTTTCCGGGAGCGCCTGCATGCGCGGTCCCGGCGACGCCGGTCCCGGACGTGGAGGTGCCGACCGAGCCGGAAGTCGACGTGGAGGTCGACGGGGAGGTCGGAGTGGACGGTGTGGTCGACTCCGAGGTACCGGCAGCGCAGGAGCCGCCGTGCGCCTTCAGCGCGTGCACATCGACCATGTGCTTGCCGCTCGGGCAGAGGGTCTTGTGCGGCTGGCTGTTACCGGGGCCGTACAAGGTCGCCGTCTGGCCGGCGCCGTTCTTGATGGCGATCTGGCCGGCGGTGCTGCCGTTGCCGTAGGCCTTCGTCCCGCTCGAATTGGCAGCGGCCTGCGTGTTGAAGTGCGTGGTCGCACTGGACTTCACACCGACCGAGTTACCCGCGGCCGACGACGTGGACACGGACGCGTTCACCTGCCCCTTGGCCTGACCAGGAGGGGTCCCATGCGGGTTCCCGGCCAGCGCGACGCCGCTGAGGATCGTCGCGCCGAAGAGCGTGCCGAGAACCGCAGTCCCATAGCGCCTTTTCGTTTTCATCTGTCTCCCCTTACCGCAATTGGTTTCACGTATGCGATCCCAACGGTGCAGGTGGAGGCAGCGTTGTGGATTGCAACTTGGGCTTACAAGCTTTTTAAATAGCGTTCAAAAGCCGTTCAACCCGAGTGTCGCCGCAGCCAGGCAGCGAGGTCGCTCGCCTGCTCGGCCGCGTTGGCGCCCGTCGGCGGCGGCGCGACGGCGTGCGGCGTCGAGCTCGTCGGCGCGGTGCTGCCGCCCCCGCTGAGGACGATCGCGAGGATGAGGCCGGCCAGCGCCGCGGCGACCAGCCCCGCCCCCGCGAGCAGGCGCCGCGACATCCGGTGCGGCGAAGGCCGGGCCGACGACGAGGCGAGGATCTCGGTTGCACGCTGCGCCGGATCGGCGGGCAGCGACAAGGTCTCCGCCTCCGAGGCGACCGGAGCGAGCAGCCGCGCCAGCGCGGCGGCCGAGGCGGGCCGGTCTTCCGGTCGCTCGGCCAGACACGCGGTCACCGCGGCGACGAGCTCGCGCGGAGCGTGCGGAAGACGCGCGGCGACGTCGGGAGGACGGAAGCCGTCCTCGCCGCCGAGCTCGGTGAGCGACGAGGCCGTCCGCGTCGGCTCGCCCGTGAGCAGCTCGTAGAGCACCGCTCCGACCGCGTAGATGTCCGCGGCGGCCGTGACCTCCTCGCCGCGCGCCTGCTCCGGGGCGAGGTAGCCGGCCGTGCCGAGCACGGTGCCCGCGAGGGTGAGCCGCGTGCCCTCATGGCCGACGGCGATGCCGAAGTCGCCGAGCTTGAGGATGCCGTCGTTCCCGAAAAGGAGGTTCTGCGGTTTCACGTCACGGTGCACGAGGCCGGCCGCGTGCGCGGCCGCGAGACCGGCGCACGCCTGCACGCCGAGCCTCGCCGCGTCGGCCGCCGGGAGCGGGCCGCGCCGCGAGACGAGGTCGGCGAGGGTTTCCCCCTCGACGTACTCCATCGCTATGAAGGGACGGCCGTCGTCGTCCTCGCCCACGTCGAAGACACGGACGACGTTCGGGTGCGCCAGCCGAGCGGCCAGGCGCGCCTCGCGGAGGAAGCGCCGGCGCAGATCCTCGTCCCGCGCGAAGTTCTCGGCGAGCCGCTTCAGCGCGACCGGCCGGGCGAGCTCGACGTCGTGCGCGAGGTCGACGGTCGCCATCGCCCCGTGACCGAGGGGCCGAACCAGCTCGTAGCGGCCCAGGACGCGCTGCGCGGCGCTCATCCCTGATCCCCGTTGTCGCCACCGTGGCCGTGACGGCCGTGGTGGTGGTCGCCGTGCTTGGGCGGCGGCGGCTTCTTCGGCGGCGGCGGCGCCTGCACCGTCACCGTGTCGGTGCACGTGATGCGATCGGCGAGGGAGTTGACCCCGGAGAGGAGCGGCGAACGCAGACGGCTGGGCACCCTGGCCTGCGCCGCGATCACCTCGCTGCGCAACGAGGACGCCAGCTGCAGGGCATGGCAGCCGTTCCCCGCCGCCGAGGCGGCCGCGATCGCCGAGGCCTGATTCGCCCAGGCCCGTGCGAGCGCGCGCGGCACTCCGCGCTCGGCGGTCTCGTGGGGTCGCGGGGCGCTCCCGCAGCCTGCAGCCACGAAGACGACGAGAGCTGCGGCCGCGACGATCCTCGACACCTTCCCCCATGTACCCGCCATCCGTTCCAACGTAGTCTCGCAATCGCCGCCGCGGACCGTTAAGCTCTTGTTAATGCCGATGCTTCACGGCTGTGCGTTTCCGGGGTGCTCGACCTTCACGCTGAGTACGTACTGCGTCGAGCACGAACTGCTCGTGCGGGCTCTGAAGGAGTCCGAGCGCACGCATGCAGTCTCGCTCGAGGAGCATCCGGAGGACGCGGCGCTGACCGCGGACACGGCCGGCGAGACGCAGCAGCCGGCAACGCTCTGAGCCCCTCCCGGGACGGCCGACACCTACTGGTACGCTCGGCGAGATGCGCCTTCTCCCCTCGTCGCCGCGGGCCCGGCGGCGCTTCGTCCGCCTCGGGATCGCGCTCGCAGTCGTCGGCGCGATCGCCGCGATCGCCGCGCTGGTCCGGAGCCCGAAGCAGCCGAGCGCGACGCCCTCGAAGAGCGCGCCGCCGGCGCAGCTCGTCAAGCAGAGCACCCACGTCTCGGCCGCCGACCGGCGCGCGATCGACAGGACGCTCGACCGGTTCATCCCCGCCGCGCTCGGCGGCGCGTCGCCGGTGACCGCATGGCGTCTGTCGGGGCCGCAGCTCAAGGGAGGAACGACGCTGCGACAGTGGCGGAACGGGACGAGCCCGATCCCGCACTACCCGCCACGCGGCACGACGTTCCACAACTGGACGACCGTCGACTCCGGCAAAGCCTTCGTGGACTTCAACCTCCTCGTCCACCCGAAGCACGGGAACAACGGCTCCTCGGAGGTCTTCTCCGGCCAGATGATCAAGCGCAACGGCCGCTGGCTGGTGAACGGGCTGTACACGATCGCCGTCTTCGCCAGGCCGGACAAGCACGGCCGGCACGAGCTCGGGCCCGCCGACTTCGCGGCCGGGACGGGATCGTCGCAGGGCAGCCAGAGCGCCGGGCCTCCGACGACCGGCAAGGGAAGGCTCGGGACGACCTGGCTGCTCGTCGCGGGAGGCGTCGTCCTCGTCGTCCTGCTGGTCCCGCTCGGCTTCCTCGGAGTATCGGCAGTCCGGTCGCGCCGCGCCCGCAAGCGGTACGTGCGCTCCGAGCCGCGGACGTTGCCGCCGCTCCCGCGCAGCTCGCAGCAGACGCCTTCGGAGCCCCCGGCGGGCGTCGGGGCGGGCCGGGAACCGGACTAACTTTCCTCTGGTACTTTGGTCTAACCTCCTATGGAGTCGAGTTCCTCCACGCCGCCTCGCGGCTTTCTTTCCTCGCCCCGCGCGCAGCGGCGCATGCTGTGGGGTAGCGGCGTCGTCCTCGCGATCGGCCTGATCGTCTTCCTGGCCGTATTCGTGTTCGGAGAGTCGAGCGGCCTCCATGCGCCGATCTCGACCCAGCCGGCGCAGACCGCGCCGAAAGCGGTCAAGGCGCCGCCGGACCCGAAGGCGTACAAGGTCGCGAGGAAGTTCATGGAGACGGCAGTGCTGCGGAAGAACCTCGACGCCGCCTATCCCATCGTCAATCAGGACATCAAGGGCGGCATGACCAAGAAGCAGTGGGACACGGGCAACATCGCGGTCGTCCCCTACCCGGCGGGCAACATCAAGTCGGCGGGCTTCCAGGTGGTCTGGTCGTACAAGACGCAGCTCATGCTGCTCGTCGATCTGGTGGCGAAGAAGGGATCGGGGTCCAACATCCGGCCTCACCTACCGTTCTGGCTCGGACTCGTCCGCGCGCACGACGCGCCGAAGGGCAAGTGGCTCGTGAACTATTGGGTGCCGGACTACACGCCTCCGGTCCAGTGCGGCCCCAACTGCTGACCGCAGCGCCGACCACCGGCTTTCTCTCTTCACCTCGTCGTCAGCGTCGCCTGAAGTGGATCGGTAGCGGGGTCTTCGTCGCCGGCGCGTTCGCGTCGCTCTCGGTGTTCTTCGGCACGAGTGGGCTCCATTCGCCGATCTCGACCGTGCCGGCGCAGCACGTGAAGCCGCTGGTCAAGGCGCCGCCCGACCCGAAGGCGTTCGGGGTCGCGAGGAAGTTCGTGGAGACGGCAGTGCTGCGGAAGAACCTCGACGCCGCCTATCCCATCGTCAATCAGGACATCAAGGGCGGCATGACCAAGAAGCAGTGGGACACCGGCAACATCGCGGTCGATCCCTACCCGGCCCGGAACGCCGACTCGGCCGGCTTCGAGGTGGTCTGGTCGTACAAGACGCAGCTCATGCTGATCGTCGACCTCGTCGCCAGGCCCGGTTCGCACGTCCGACCTCACCTTCCGTTCTGGCTCGGCCTCGTCCGTGCGCACAACGCGCCGAAGGGCAAGTGGCTCGTGAACTACTGGATCCCGGACTGGACCCCGCCGATCCCGATCCAGTAAGGGCTACGGGTTAAGCCGAGGCGAGCCCGCGCCGCTGGCCGGCGGGCGGGGAAGGCGCGCGGAGCCCGGTCGCCACACGCTGCACGCCGAGGTTGCCGTTGCCGCGCTGACCGGCGGAGAGACCCGTCGGCCAGTAGCCGAACCCGGCCGACGCACGGGTGTGGGCATTCCCGAGCGGCACGGTGGAGACGGCCACGAGCACTGCCGCTGCGGCGGCGGCGGTGACGGCCGCGACCCGCGCAGCCGCGCGCCTGGCCGCCGGCCGCTGGACGAACCAGACCGGCGGTGCAGGCTCGAGCGGCGTCGCGCGCAGCAGCTGCGTGTAGTCGCGGACGTTCGACGCGAACGCCGCGCAGACGGCGCAGCGGCCGAGATGCCGTTCGAGCAGGAGCTCCTCGTGCGCCGACAGCTCGTCGTCGAGCTGCAGCGAGAGGCGCTCCCGCGCCTGTTCGCAGCTAGTCCTCACACCTGTTTTGACGCCGAGATGCGGTCAGGGTTAGCTGAGTCTTTCCTGAAACCGTCAACGCAGTCGGATTCGGGGATCCAGCCACGCGTAGACCACGTCCACGATGAAGTTGGCGATGATGACCGCACTCGTGACGAAGACGACCACGCCGACCACGATCGGGACATCACCCGCGTGCGCCGCTTCGAGGAGCTCGACGCCGAGGCCGTGCAGGTTGAACACGCGCTCGATGAAGAGCGCGCCGCCGAGCGCGATCGCGATGTCCATGCCGAGCATGGTCACGATCGGCAGCATGCTGTTGCGCAGGATGTGCTTGACCACCACGCGGCGCTCGGGGGCGCCTTTCGCGCGTGCGGTGCGGACGAAGTCCTCGCTCGCGGCCTCCATCACGCCGGCGCGGATCATCCGCACGTAGATCGCGGCGAAGAGGAACGTGAAGGTCGTCCAGGGCAGGATCAGGTGGTACGCCCAGTGGCCCGGCCCGCTGCACTCGCCCCCGGCGCCCGAGAAGAAGTTGCAGTAGTCGGCGATCGGCGTCCAGCCCAGCTTGAAGCCGAAGATGTAGGCGAGGATCAGGCCGAGCCAGATCGGAGGCGCCGAGATGCCGAAGAGCACGAACACCATGGCGAACCGGTCGAACACGGAGCGTGGCCGCAGCGCCGAGAGGATCCCGACCGGGATCGAGATGACGAGCCAGAACAGCAGGCCTCCGAAGACGAGCGAGGCGGTGACGCGCGCGTCCTGGGCGAGTATCCAGCGCACCGAGGCGCCGTTCTGGAACGAGTAGCCGAGCGAGCCGTGCCGGATGATGTTCCAGACGAAGATCCAGTACTGCTGGAGGAAGGGCACGTCGAGATGCAGCTCGCTCTGGATCTTCGACGCCTGGACGGGAGACGCCGTGAACCCGAATGCGTGGAGCCGGCCCGGGTCGTTCGGGATGAGGAAGAAGATGACGTAGGTGATGAAGGTGGCGGCGAAGAACAGCCAGATCGCCCAGAACGTCCTCCGGATCAGGTACCGCAGCATCTTGGCCCCCTCGCCCCCCTCACACCCTCAGCCTACGGGGCGACGGTGGCTGGGCAACGGCTCAGAACACATGTCGCGACGGGTCGAAGCCGGCGCCGATCAGGATGAGCACCAGCCCGAGCGCGAACAGCGCGATGGAGCTCCGCCTCGCGTCCTGCCGCTCGTCCAGTGTCGTGCGCCGGATCGAGCGCGGCACAATCGTCCCGATCCCGATCGGGCTCGGCATGGGCCTCTCGAGGACCTCGGGGTCCGTCACTTCTCCCGGGTCGCCCCGCAGCGGGCCTCGCAGGCCGAAGACGAAGCTGGCGATCAGCACGGCCGCGCCGACCGCGTAGAAGCCGTCGGCGACCGCGTGGGCGAGATTCGCATGTGTCAGGCCCCCGATCGCGAGCGAGATCGTGGACGTCAGCGCGAAGAGCACGACGAACAGGATCAGGAGGCGGCGAAGCCCGCTGAGAAGCACCGCAGCGCGGCTACTCGGCGGCGCCGGCGACGGCCGGCCTGCGCCGGATCTCGTCCTCGTCCATCGGCCAGCGCTCGAGCGGGAAGTGGCAGGCGAACCGGTGGTCCGCATTGCCCGAGGCGGGCGCGAGCTCGGGCTCGTCGACGTTGCACTTGCCGTCGACGAAGCGCGGGCAGCGCGGGTGGAAGCGGCAGGCTGCCGGCGGGTTGAGCGGGCTCGGGACGTCGCCCGTCAGCACGATCTGCCGCCGCGCGCGCCCGGCGGTCGGATCGGCGATGGGCACCGCGGAGAGCAGCGCGCCCGTGTACGGGTGCTTCGGCCCGGTGTAGAGATCCTGCTTCGCCGCCGTCTCGACCGGCTTGCCGAGATACATGACCATCACGCGGTCGGAGACGTGGCGCACGACGTTCAGGTCGTGCGCGATGAAGATGTAGGTCAGGTCGAAGTCCTGCTGCAGGTCCTTGAGCAGGTTGAGGATCTGCGCCTGCACCGAGACGTCGAGCGCCGAGACCGGCTCGTCGCAGATGACCAGCTTCGGGTTGATCACGAGGGCGCGGGCGATTCCGATCCGCTGCCGCTGCCCGCCGGAGAACTCGTGCGGGAAGCGGTTGTAGTGCTCCGGGTTCAGACCGACGATCTCGAGCAGCTCCTGCACCCGCCGCTTGCGGTCCTGCTCGCTGCCGATGCCGTGGACCTCGAGCGGCTCCCCGACGATGGCGCCGACGCGCTTCCGTGCGTTGAGCGACGCGTAGGGATCCTGGAAGACCATCATCATGTCGCGCCGCACCGGCCGCATGTCGCTGCGGTTGAGGTGCGTGATCTCGCGGCCGTCGAACAGGATCTTGCCGCCGGTCGGCTCGAGCAGGCGCGCGATGCAGCGCGCCATCGTCGACTTGCCGCAACCCGACTCGCCGACGACGCCGAGGGTCTCGCCCCGCTCGAGCGTGAAGCTCACGCCGTCGACGGCCTTCACCTGGCCGACCTCCTTCTGGAAGATCAGCCCGCGGGTGACCGGGAAGTACTTCTGCAGGTCCTCGACGATCAGCAGCTCGTCGCTCACGCGGCACTACTCCCTTCCGCCGCGAGTGCGGCCTTCTTCGCCTCCCAGATGCGCGCCCGTTCGTCGTCCGCGAGGTGGCAGCGGAAGACGTGCTCCTCGCCGACGACGCCGGCGCTGCTTCTCAGCTCGGGCAGCTCCTCGCGGCAGCGGTCGAACGCGTAGGCGCAGCGTGGGTTGAACGCGCAGCCCCGCGGCGGATGCAGCAGCGACGGCGGTTGGCCGGGGATCTGCTCCAGCCGCGCCGCGGTGACGTCGAGCCTCGGCAGCGAGCCCAGCAGGCCCCACGTGTAGGGCATCTCCGGCTTCACGAAGAGGTTGTTGACCTCGGCCTGCTCGACCACGCGGCCGCCGTACATGACGAGCACGTCGTTCGCGAGCTCCGCGACGACGCCGAGGTCGTGCGTGATCATGACGATCGCCATCTCGTGCTCTTCCTGCAGCTTCGTCATGAGGCGCAGGATCTGCGCCTGCGTGGTCACGTCGAGTGCCGTGGTGGGCTCGTCCGCGATCAGGACCTCCGGATTATTGATCAGCGCCATCGCGATCATCACGCGCTGGCGCATGCCGCCGGAGAACTGATGCGGGTAGTCGTCGACGCGCGTGTCGGCCTTGGGGATCTCGACCTCTTTGAGGATCTCGATCGACCGTTTGCGCGCCTCGTCGTGCGTCACGTCGTGGTGCAGCAGCACGGCTTCCTGGAGCTGCCAGCCGATCTTCTTGACCGGGTTGAGCGAGGTCATCGGGTCCTGGAAGATCATCCCGATCCGCCGGCCGCGGATCTTCTGCAGCCGCGAGCCGGAGAGGCCGAGGATCTCCTCCCCGTCGAAGATGACCGAGCCCTCGACCTGGGCGTGGCGACGGTCGACGAGCCCCATCAGCGTGAGGAACGTCACGCTCTTGCCCGAGCCGGACTCGCCGACGACGCCCAGCGTCTCGCCCTTCTCGAGCGTGAAGCTCACACCCGAGACGGCCTTGACGATCCCGTCGTCGGTCCGGAAGCGCGTGTGGAGGTCTGTTACCTCGAGGAGCGCCACGTCAGGTGAGTCGGATCCTCGGGTCGAGCCACGCGTACGCGATGTCGACGATGAAGTTGAAGACGATCACCGCCAGGGTGGCGAAGACGACGATCCCGACGACGACGGGGAGGTCGTCCCTCTGCGCCGACTGGATCAGCTGCGAGCCGAGGCCGCGCAGGTTGAAGACGTTCTCCGTGAACACGGCGCCGCCGAGCGCGAGGCCGATGTCCATACCGAGGATCGTCACGACCGGCAGCATGCTGTTGCGCAGCACGTGCTGGAAGAGCACGCGCGAGCCCGAGGCTCCTTTCGCTCGCGCCGTTCGGACGTAGTCCTCCGACATCGTCTCCATGACGTTCGCTCGTATCAGGCGCACATAGAGCGCCGCGAACAGGAACATGAACGTCATCCAGGGCAGGATCAGGTGGTACGCCCATTGCGCGGGGCCCGAGCAGGTGCCGTCCGCGCCGCTCGGGAGCAGGTTGCAGTAGGTCGCGATCGGCGTCCAACCGAGCTTGAAGCCGACGAGATAGGCGAGGATCAGGCCGATCCACACGGCCGGCGCGGAGATCCCGACCAGCACGAAGACCATTGCGAAGCGGTCGAGGATCGAGCGCGGGCGCAGCGCCGACAGGATCCCGATCGGGATCGAGATGGCGAGCCAGAAGACGGCGCCGCCGAAGACGAGCGAGGCCGTGACCGGGACGTCCTGCTTGATCACCGAGTTCACGGACTGGCCGTCGGCGTACGAGTAGCCGAGCGACCCGTGCCGGATCATGTTCCAGAGGAAGAGCCAGTACTGCTGGTAGATCGGCAGGTCGAGATGGAGGCTCTTACGGACGTGCGCGATGATCTGCGGCGTGCAGTGCGTGCCGCACGCGATCGACGCCGGATCCGACGGGATCACGAAAAAGATGATGTAGGCGATGATCGTCGAGCACAGGAACAGGAAGATTGCCCAGAAGAAGCGGCGAATGAGGAAATAGAGCACGGTCTACGCGTCCTTGGCCTGTCTCTGTTTCTTCGTGTGGGGGCTGTTCTTTCGGAAGTCCTGGAGGGGCGCCCTGAGGCGCCCCTCCAGCTTACTGCGATTACTGCGTTTCGGCTTGGGCTCCTTGCTTAGCCCACCGACATTGCGTTGAGGATCGGATAGCCGAAGTAGTTGCTGTAGATCACGTTCTTGACCCGCGCCGACGTCAGGTACCGGAAGTTCGGGACGTAGAGCGGGAACGCCGGTGCGTACTTCGTCATCAGCGTCTTGTCCAGCGCGGCGTACGCCGAGGCGCGAGCCTTGCCGGAGAGGGAAGCAGCGTGGTCCATCTGCTTGTTGAACGCCGAGTTGTTGAAGTAGAAGTAGTCAACGTTGCCGGTCGGCTGGATCGAGCGACCGTCGAAGTTGACGTTGATGAAGTCGAACGGATCGAAGTAGTCGGCACACCAGCCCGAGTGGGCGATGTTGTAGTCCGTGCCCTTCGTCTCGATCGGCCCGTAGTAGTCCGTCGGGTCCGACTTCTCCAGGTTCGCCTTCAGACCGATGTGATTCAGCTGGGCCTGGATGAACTCAGCCTCGGTCGTCCGCGACGCACTGGCGGCGTTGTAGTAGATGTTGAGCGCCGGGGCGCCGTTCAGAGCGCTTCCACCGACGGCCTTCGCCTTCGCGAAGTCGGGGAAGTTCCCGTACGCCTTCAGCTTCTTGTAGCCACTCAGGCCCGGAACCAGCACCTGATCCGACGCGCTACCCGCGAACGGGCCGAGCGTCGTGATGATCGGCGTGCGGCCGATGGCGTAGTTCAGCGCCTTGCGGACGTTGGCGTTGTTCGTCGGAGCCTTGGCGTTGTTGAACGCCTCCCAGATGATGCAGGCCTGGGTGCCCACGTGGAACTGGCCCTTGTTCGGTCCGCCGTACTTCGCCGAGACCGTCTTGACGTCCGCGGAGGGAACGCCACCCATGTCGAAGTCGACCTGGTTCTTCTCGATCTGGAGCAGCGAAGCCTCGCCGTTCGAGTTCGGGAAGCTGTTGATGACGATCTGGTTCGGGTTGGCCAGGCGCTGGCCGTGGTAGTACTTGTTCCGCTTCAGCACCGTCAGGCGCCCGGGCTGGTTCGTCGCGATGTAGTACGGACCGGCGGACGGGTACTTGAGGATGCCGCCGGAGCTCTTCGTGTACTTCATGCTCGGCTTGACAGCGTTGAACCACTGCATGCCGAGGATGTTGACGAACGTCGGGTTCGGCTTCACCAGATGGAAGGTGAGCGTCAGACCCTTGGCCGAGATGCCCGAGATGTGGGCGGCCTTGCCGTCGGTGAACTTCTGAGCGCCGACGACCATCTTGTTGAGCTGGTCGAAGATGCCGTACTGCGCATACATCTTCGGGCTCAGGATCCGCTCCCACGCACGCTGGTACGCCGCGGCAGTGACCTTGGAGCCGTCACTGAACCGGAGGCCCGAGCGAAGGTGGAACGTGACCGTCCTGCCGCCCTTGGAAATCGTCGGGAACGCCTTGGCGGCTTCCGGGAACAGCTGCGAACCGGCGGCGCCGGCCTTGTTCGGGAAGTTCACGAGGTTCAGACCGGTGGAGTAGAGAACCTCCCAGTCATTCGTGACGTAGGCGAGGCCCGGATCGAGCGTGTCGAACGCGCCGGCCGACTGGTTGATCCGCAGCGTGCCGCCGCGGAGAGCCTTCGAGGAGCTGACCTTCTGAGTGGCAGAAGACGCAACCCCCACAGTCGTCGCCGCGATCAGCAACGCAACTCCCGTGCACAACATCAGCAGGGAGAGCACGTGCTTCCTGCGCATATGACTCCTTCCATCTCGGGCCCGCTCGCCCTCACGAGCGTCCCGGTTGAGGTGAGTGAGAGACACCAGCGACTACTTGAGACGATTGTCTGTCGAAAGAGTTAGAGGTGACTTGGCCGGGCCGCAGTCGCGCTCGGTCTAGAGCGTGCCGCGCGGATCGAACGCGTCGCGGAGGCCGTCGCCGAGCAGGTTGAACGCGATGGTCGTGAGCAGGATGGCGAGGCCCGGGAAGAGCAGGATCCAGACGTCGGTCTGGTAGAACTGCGGCGCGTTCGCCAGGAGCGTCCCCCAGCTCGCCTGCGACGGGTCGATGCCCAGGCCGAGGAACGAGAGGCCGGCCTCGCCGAGGATGTTCGCCGCGACGAGGATCGTCGAGTAGACGATGATCGGCGCCACCAGATGCGGCAGCAGATGCGACCGCATGATCCGCCAGTCGCTCGCGCCGGTCATGCGGGCGGCCTCCACGAACTCCTTCTCGCGGAGCGAGAAGACGACGCCGCGCATGATCCTCGCCGGGTAGTACCAGCCGAAGACCGTGAAGATCAGCGCCAGGTTGAAGACGCCGTGAGGCAGGAAGCCGAGCGTGATGGACGTCAACTTGTTCCCGGCCACGATCTGCAGGGCGATGATGAAGAGCAGGTACGGGAAGACCATCACGACGTTGATCAGCTGAGAGATGAAGGTGTCGACCCAGCCGCGGAAGTAGCCGGCGATCAGGCCCATGATCACGCCGAGGCCGACCGAGCCGGCGGTGGCGAAGACGCCCACCTCGAGCGAGACCTGCGCGCCGTAGAGGATGCGCAGGAACATGTCGCGGCCCAGCTGGTCGGCGGCTCCCAGGACGAGCAGCGTCTGGTCGTGGTGGCCGGGCTCGCCGATGTAGTCCGCCGTCGAGATGTGCGTCCAGGGCCCGACGGGGACGAAGTCCTGCACGCCGTAGCCGAACTGCGTGGTCGGGCCGTGGCCGAGGAGGTGGGCCGCAAGCGGTGCGCCTCCGAAGGCGGCGAAGAAGAGGAAGATGATGAAGCCGAGGCTGCCGACCGCGAGCTTGTCGCGCTTGAAGCGGATCCAGATGAGCTCCCAGTAGCCGCGCGCCTTGACGGCTTCCGGCTCTGCCGGAGCGCCGACGGGGATCTCAACCGCAGACGGAGTGTCGACGCGAACGGTCACGAACCCGCGCAGGGTATCTCAGTGGAGGCGCCGTTGCCACCCATTGCAGCGTCTGACGTCCGCTGAGGCACGAAGTTAGCGGCGTAGAGCCGCGAACCAGTCGAGCGCGGCGGGGTTGGCGAGCGAGTCGCGGCTCGCCACCTCGTCGGCCGGAGCCCCCATCAAGAGGCGCTTGACGGGAACCTCGAGGATCTTCCCCGACAGCGTGCGCGGGATCTCCGGCGCCGCGACAACCTCGTCGGGAACGTGGCGCGGCGAGCAGTCCTCGCGGAGCCGGCGGCGGATCTCGGCCTCGAGGGCCTCGTCGAGAGCCGCGCCCTCGCGCAACACGACGAACAGCGTCATCCGGCTCCCGTCGCCGTCCGGGACGTCGACGACGAGCGCGTCGACGACCTCGTCGAGGGCGAGCACGCTGCGGTACAGCTCGCTCGTTCCCATCCGCACCCCGCCGCGGTTGATCGTCGCGTCGGAGCGGCCGGTGATGACCGCGGTGCCCCGCTCGGTGATCTCGATCCAGTCGCCGTGCCGCCAGACGCCGGGGAAGGTGGAGAAGTAGCTCTCGCGGTAGCGGGACCCGTCCTCGTCGCCCCAGAGATAAAGAGGCATGGACGGCATCGGCTCCGTTATCACGAGCTCGCCGACCTCGCCGACGAGCGGACGCCCGTCCTCGCTCCACGACTCGACCTTCGCGCCGAGCGCCCGCGCCTGCAGCTCGCCGCGATAGACGGGCAGCGTCGGCACGCCGCCGACGAAGGCCGTACAGACGTCGGTGCCGCCCGAGGTGGAGAAGAGCCAGACGTCCTCGCCGAGCTCGTCGCGCACCCAGTCGAAGCCCTCGGGCGCGAGCGGGGAGCCGGTCGAGCCCACGCTGTCGAGGCGCGACAGGTCGCGGCCCGCCTGCGGCTCCACTCTCGCCTTCTGGCAGGCGGCGATGTACCCGGCGCTCGTGCCGAACGACGTGATGCCCGCGGCGTCCGCGAGATCCCACAGCGTGCCGAGATCCGGGTAGGCCGGGTTCCCGTCGAAGAGGACGATCGACGCGTCGGAGAGGAGGCCGCCGACGAGGAAGTTCCACATCATCCAGCCGGTCGTCGTGAACCAGAAGAGCCGGTCGCCGGGGCGTGCGTCGAGGTGCAGCCGCAGCTTCTTCAGGTGCTCGAGCAGGATCCCGCCGTGGCCGTGCACGATCGCCTTCGGCAGGCCGGTCGTGCCCGAGCTGTAGAGCACCCAGAGCGGATGGTCGAACGGGAGCCGGGCGAACTCGAGCGCGGCGGGCGGCAGCTCCCAGTCGCCGCCGGCGAGGTAGGGGAGCACGAGCGTCCGCTCCAGCGTCGGCAGCTCGCGCTGCAGCGACGCGATCGCGTCGGCGCGGTCGAAGTCCCGGCCGCCGTAGCGGTAGCCGTCGACCGCGAGCAGCACCTTCGGCTCGATCTGGGCGAACCGGTCGACGACGCTGCGGACGCCGAACTCGGGCGCGCAGCTCGACCAGGTCGCGCCGAGGCTCGCGCAGCCGAGGAAGGCTGCGACCGTCTCCGGGATGTTCGGGAGGTAGGCGGCGACGCGGTCGCCGGCCGTGACGCCGGCCTCGCGCAGGGCTCCCGCGACCGCGCCGGCCTGGGCGCGCAGCTCCCCCCACGTCCACTCGCCCAGCGGCCGCAGCTCCGACGCGTGCCGGATCGCGACCTCGCCGTCGTCCCGGCCGCGGAAGACGTGCTCGGCGTAGCTGAGCCTGGCGCCGGGAAACCACTCCGCGCCGGGCATCTCGCGCTGCGTGAGCACCCGCTCGTACGGCTCGCTCGCCTCGACCTCGAAGAACTGCCAGAGCGAGCCCCAGAACTCCTCGAGCTCGTCCACCGACCACCGCCACAGGTCGTGGTAGCCGTCGAGGCTCAGGCCGTACCGCTCGTTGATCCAGTCGCGGAACCGCGTGATCGTCGCGGACTCGATCCGCTCCGGGCCAGGCGTCCAGACGATCGGAGGAGCGGCGGCCACGGCCGCGATCGTACTGCCGTCAGCGACGCGCGGGCTCGAGCGGCGGCGTCGGCTCGCCCTCGGCGTCGGCCATGCCGGAGAGGACGTCCCGGATCGCCTCGAGAGAGCTGCGGCGCGGCTCCCACCCAAGCTCCTCGCGCGCCCGGGTCGTATCCATGATCGGCACGGCGAGGCCCATGTCGAGCCAGCCCGGCGGTGTCGGCTGCAGCCGTGCGCGCCAGGTCGCGTCCATCGCCGCCCTGGCCGCGGCCCGCGGTACCGGCACGACCCGCGCACCGAGCGCGCGCGCCAGCGTGCGGGCATCGAGCACCGGGTCCGCTGCGACGTTGAAGGCGCCGCGGGCGTCGCCGACGACCGCAAGCCGGTACGCCTCCGCGACGTCGCTCGTGTGGACGGCCTGGACCCGCAGCCCGTCGATGTCCGGAACGACCGCCCGCGCCCCGAGACGGGCCAGCGAGCGCGGGAAGAACGGCCCGAGGAAGTAGCGACGCTGCTCCTCCGCCGAGCTTCGCTTGAAGATCAGGCCGGGCCGCATCCGGGCGACGCGCGTCTCGGCCTGCTCGAGCTGGAACCGGTCGAGCAGCCGCTCGACCTCGGCCTTGTGGCGCGCGTAGAAGCTCGTGGGAGTCCCGTCGGTCGGCCAGCTCTCGTCCACCGGGCGCTCCTTCGGCCCCGGCGAGTAGGCACCGACGGACGACGCGTGCACGAGGGCCGGCACGCCCGCGTCGGCGACCGCGCGGAAGACGCGCTCGCTCCCCATGACATTCGTGCGCCGCAGTGCCGCCAGCTTGCGGGAGGGCTGGATCGCCCACGCGAGATGCACGACGCAGTCGGCGCCGCGGAAGATTGGCGTGAGGTCGTCCAACTCGACGTCCGCCGTCCGCCATTCGGTCTTCGCGAAGGCGCCCGACGGCCGCCGCCGGGCGACCCCGACGACCTCGTCGACCTCGTCGGCCGTGCCGAGCGCGCGGAGCAGGCTCGTGCCGACGTTGCCGCTCGCCCCAGTTACGACCACGCGCATGCGTTACTGCTTCCGCCCGATCGCCCGCGCGAGCTCGCGCTTCGACATCTTCGAGCGTCCCTCGACGCCGAGCCGGCGGGCGCGCTCGTACAGCTCCTGCTTCGTGTTCTGCTCGACGTCGACGCCGCCGAAGGTCTCGCCTTCTCCGCGCCGCTTCTGTGCGGTCGTCTTCTTCGAGCGAGGATCGCTCGGGCCGGGCTCGCGCTTCTGCACCCAGCGGTCGCCGCGCTTCTCGTGCGTGCGCTTGAGGGCCGCCATCGCCGTCCGGTGCGCACGCTCGCCCTCGCCGTACTGCTCCGCGGCGGCGTCGTGCGCCTTGGCGAAGGTCCGCTGCGCCTTCCGGCCGGAGCGCTTCAGCGTGTCCGGGAGCTCCGAGCGCCTGACACGATCTCGAGTCGCCATCTTCGGCATGGGCTACCTCCTCACGGCTGCAGGACGACCTTGAAGCAGCCGTCCTCCTTCTTCTGGAACTGCTGGTACGCCTCCGGCGCGTCGCCGAGCGGCACGTGGTGGCTGGCGAACGAGTCGGTGCCCAGGGGATCGCCGTCGAGCAGCAGCGGCATGATCTCCGGCACCCACCGGAGCACGTTGGCCTGCCCCATCCGGATCTGCACCTGCTTGTCGAAGAGGACACGCAGCGGCAGCGGGTCCGCCATGCCGCCGTAGACGCCCGAGATGGAGATCGTGCCGCCACGGCGGACGAGCTCGATCGCGAGGTACAGGGCGTGGAGCCGGTCGATCCCCGCCGTCTCCATCAGCTTCCGCTGCAGCGGGTCCGGCAGGAGCCCGGTCATCTGCTGCATCGCCTTGGCCACCGGCGCGCCGTGCGCCTCCATCCCGACGGCGTCGAGCACCGAGTCCGGGCCGCGGCCGTCAGTGGCCTCACGCACGACCTCCACGAGGTCGTCCTCGTGCTCGCGCAGGTCGTAGGCCTCGACGCCGTGCGAGCGTGCGCGCTGCAGCCGGTCCGGCACGAGGTCGACCGCCAACACGCGGTAGCCGCGGTGCTGCGCGACGCGCGTCGCCATCTCGCCGATCGGGCCGAGACCGAGCACGAGCAGCGCGCCGCCGTCCGGGACATCGGCGTACTCGACGCCCTGCCACGCCGTGGGCAGCACGTCGGAGAGAAAGAGGAAGCGGTCGTCGGCCGGGCCCTCCGGCACCTTGATCGGGAGCGTGTTCCCGAACGGGACGCGGAGGTACTCGGCCTGGCCGCCCGGGACCTCGCCGTACAGGACCGTGTAGCCGAAGAGCGCGGCGCCGGTGCCGTGCTCGCGCTGCTGAGTCGTCTCGCACTGCGAGTGCAGCCCCTGAGAGCACATCCAGCAGCTGCCGCACGAGATGTTGAACGGGACGACGACGCGGTCGCCCGGCGCGACGGAGGTCACCTCCGGGCCGACCTCCTCGACGACTCCCATCGGCTCGTGGCCGAGCACGTTGCCCGCGTTCAGGTACGGCGTCATGACCTCGTAGAGATGGAGGTCGGAGCCGCAGACACCCGACGAGGTGACGCGGATGACGACGTCGTCCGGCTTGCGGATGCCCGGGTCGGGGACCTCCTCGACCCGGACATCGCGCTTGCCTTGCCAGGTGACGGCCTGCACGTGCTAGCTCGCCGCCGCCTGGTTGACCCCGGACTTGAACATGCCGCCCGTGGCGATCTTGGTCAGGAGCTTGTCGGCCTGAGACTCCTCGTCGAGGTTCTGGTCCATCAGGTCGCGGATCCCGTCGAGGCCGCAGTCGTCGGCGAGCTGCCTCGCCGTCCCGTAGCCCGCGATCTCGTAGTGCTCGACCCGCTGCGCGGCGCCGATCAGCGCGGCGTCCTTGGCGAGCGGATCGCCGCCCATCTGGATCATCTCCTCGCCCTCGGCAATGAGGCCCTGCATGCCCTTGCAGATCTCGGTCGGGTTGGCGACGCCGAGCTCGCCCAGCGCCTCGTTCACGCGCTGCACGTGCCCGCGGGTCTCCTCGAGGTGGGTCTCGAAGGCCTCGCGCAGCTGCTCGCTGTGCGCAGCCTGCGCCATCTTCGGGAGCGCTTCGACGAGCTGCGTCTCGGCGCTGTGCAGGTCCTCGAGCTGCTCCTGCAGGACGTCCTTGAGTGAATGGAACCCCATATGTCTATCTCCTTTACAAGTCGTGTTCCGCGTCCTCGTTCCGCACCTGTCGAAGTGCAAACAACGGAGCCCGGCTAAGGTCCAGAGGTGGCCGACGAGACGCTCACGGTGCGCGACAACCGCACCGGGACCGAGGTGGAGATCCCGATCTCGGACAACACGATCCGCGCCACGGACCTGCGCCAGCTCGGGCTGATGTCCTACGACCCGGCCTTCCTCAACACCGCCTCGACGCGGAGCGGGATCACCTACATCGACGGCGACGCGGGGATCCTCCGCTACCGCGGCTACCCGATCGAGCAGCTCGCCGAGCAGGCGAGCTTTCTCGAGACGGCGTGGCTCCTCTTCGAGGGCGAGCTCCCGACGCGGGAGCAGCTCGACGCCTGGCAGGAGGAGGTCCGCCTGCACACCTACGTGCACACGAACGTGACGCAGTTCCTCGACGGCTTCCGCCACGACGCGCACCCGATGGGGATGCTGCTCGGCGCCGTCGCCGCGCTCTCGACCTTCTACCCCGACGCGAAGGAGATCGGCGACGTCGAGAGCCGCCGTCTGCAGCGGCTGCGGCTGATCGCGAAGTTCCCGACCATCGCGGCGTGGGTGTTCCGCCACAGCCGTGGGTTGCCCTACGTCTTCCCGCGCAACGACCTCGACTACATCGGCAACTTCGTCAACATGACCTTCGAGATCGGCGGACAGCACGAGCCGAACCCGGTGCTGCAGCGGGCGCTCGAGATCCTGCTCGTCCTCCACGCCGACCACGAGCAGAACGCGTCGACCAACGCGGTGCGGGGCGTCGGCTCGACGCGGGTGGATCCGTTCTCGGCGGTCTCGGCCGGGATCGCGGCGCTCTACGGGCCGCTCCATGGCGGCGCGAACGAGGCCGTGCTGCGGATGCTCGACGAGATCGGCACGGTCGGGCGCGTGCCCGAGTTCATCGAGAGCGTGAAGGCCGGGCACGGGCGCCTGATGGGCTTCGGCCACCGCGTCTACAAGAGCTACGACCCGCGCGCGAAGCTGATCAAGCGCGTCGCGGACGACGTCTTCGCGCAGACGGGGCTCAACCCGAAGCTCGAGGTCGCGCTCGAGCTGGAGCGGATCGCGCTCGAGGACGACTACTTCGTCTCGCGCAAGCTCTACCCGAACGTCGACTTCTACTCGGGCCTCATCTATCAGGCGATGGGCTACCCGACCGACTACTTCACGGTGTTGTTCGCGCTGGGCCGGCTGCCGGGCTGGCTCGCGCAGTGGGAGGAGATGCTCTCCGACCCGGAGCAGAAGATCGCGCGCCCGCGGCAGGTCTACACCGGCTACGACGAGCGCGAGTTCGTCCCGCTCGCCAAGCGCTAGCGCCGGAGCTGTACTTTCCCCTCCTCGCCCGCGGGAGCGGACGTGTGCTCGTGGGCGATCTTCCACTCGCCGTCGCCGTCCTTCCGGAGCACCCAGGTCAGCCGGTTGTTCATCGAGCGGAGCTTCTTGCCCTCGGGCGACACGGCGCTGAAGGTGAGAAACGCGCTCAGCGCGGCTACGTCCTCCCCGGCCTGCGCGCGGACGTCGTCCCACTCGACCACGACCTCCTCGTCGTCGTCGAGCGATCCGAACCACTCGGTCACCATCCCGCTGAGCTCAGCTTTCCCGTCGTACGACCAGTCGTTCCAGAGATCGAAGTTCCGGACGTCGTCGGCGTACAGGTCCATGAACGCGTCCGCGTCTTTCGCGCGGACGGCTACTGCGTATGCCTTCAGCATCTGCTCCATGTCCCTACGACCGTGGGACGAGACGAAATTCATCGGACAGCGCCCCGCGCTCTTCAGGTGAGAGCGGCCGATCGAACCCGGCGAGCGCCTGCTGAAGCTGCTCCGGACGGCGCGCACCAAGGACGACGGCGGAGAGGCGCTCGTCTCCGAACAACCACGCGAATGCGAGGGTCGCGGGATCGCCGTGGCGCTCGAGCTCCTCGAGCGCGTCGTAGACGCGATCGTCCCGCAGATACTCGTAGGGACCTGAGCGCAGCGTCATCCGCGAGCCGTCCGGCGCAGGCGTGTCCCGGCGGTACTTCCCCGTCAGCCAGCCGCCCATGAGCGGTGAGTGCACCTGGAACTCGACACTGCGTTCCCCGCAGAGCGGCAGCACCTCGTCGTCTGCCTCGCGATCCAGCAGTGAATATGAGTTCTGCACTACGGAGAACGACCCAGCCGCCAGAGCCGCCCGCAGCTGGGCGCCGTCGACGTTGCTGAGGCCGTACGCGCAGATCTTCCCCGCAGCGACCAGCTCATCAAAAACTCCGGCGACCTCCGCAATCGGCACGTCCGGGTCCCAGGCGTGCGCCAGATAGAGATCGACGGACTCGACGCCTAGCCGCCGCAAGCTCGACTCCAGCTGCCGCCGAACACGCGCCGGAGAGAGCCCGCGATCCTCTCCCTCGCCCATCGGGTTGAACGTCTTCGTCGTCAGCTGTAGGTCGTCGGGCCTCCGAGAACGGATCCACTCGCCGATGTACGCCTCGCTGCGACCGCCACCGTAGGCGTCTGCTGTGTCGAACCACTCGATCGCGACGCCCCACGCAGCGTCCATGAGCTCGAAGGCCTGCTCTTTCGTCTCTCCCTGCCCGAAGAACGCCGGCGCCGAGCCGATGCCGCCGAAGTTGCCACAGCCGAGGATGAGACGCGGGTAGGCTCGCACCATGGCGGCGACCCTATTGGACGTCGAGGCCGTCCGCGCCCGCTTCTCCTCGCTCCGCGACGGAGGCTTCGTCTTCCTCGACGCGCCCGGCGGCTCGCAGGTGCCGGACGAGGTCGGCGACGCGATCGCGCGGGCGCTGCGCGAGGCGAGCGCGAACATCGGGGCGAACTACGAGACGAGCAAGCGCGTCGAGCGAATCCTCGCCACTGCGCGGGAGGACGGCGCCCGCTTCCTCGGCTGCTCGTCCGACGACGTGATCTTCGGGACGAACATGACGTGGCTCGACTTCGCGCTCTCGCGGACCGCGTCGCGCGACTGGCGCGAGGGCGACCGGATCCTCGTCTCGCGGCTCGACCACGACGGCGGCGTCGCGCCGTGGCACGAGCTCGCCGCTGACCGCGGCTTCGAGCTCGAGTGGGTCGACGTCACGGAGGATCTCCGGCTCGACTACGACGACCTCGCGAACCGGCTCGACGAGCGCGTGCGCGTGGTGGCGTGCGTCGCCTCGTCGAACGCGGTCGGGACGATCGTCGACGTCGCGCGCGTGTCGGAGCTCGCCCACGAGGCCGGCGCGCTCTGCTGGGTTGACGCCGTCCAGTACGCCGCGCACGAGCCGGTCGACGTGCAGGCGCTCGGCTGCGACGTCTTCATCACGTCGTCGTACAAGTTCTGCGGGCCGCACGTCGGGCTCGCGTACGGACGGCACGACCTGCTCGAATCGTGGCGCCCGTACAAGGCGCGGCCCGCGGCCTCGGAGCCGGTCGGCCGCCGCTTCGAGGTCGGGACGGCCCCGTACGAGCTGCTCGCCGGCTTCTCCGCGACCATCGCGTACCTCGAGTCGATCGGCGGGATGGAGGCGATCGCCGCCTACGAGCGCGAGCTCGGGCAGCGGTTCCTGGACGGCCTCCCGGACGGCGCGACCGTGTACGGGCTGCCGACGATGGAGGGCAGGGTCGCCACGTTCCTGCTGAATCTCGACGGCGTCGACGCCGCGGACGCGGCGAGGCGGCTCGCCGACGAGGGCTTCGGCGTCTGGGCGCACGACAACTGGTTCTCGCTCGGCCTGCGGGAGAAGCTGCCCTATCCCGACAGCGCGATCCGCGTCGGCCTCATCCACTACAACACCGCCGACGAGATCGACCGCTTCAACGCGGCCCTAGCGCAGCTCTAGTAGCTTACGAACATATGTTCGTGCTGCACGCGGACGCAGACGCGTTCTTCGCGTCGGTCGAGCAGCGGGACGACCCGCGGCTCCGCGGCCGGCCGATCATCGTCGGCGGCTGCGTCGTGCTGGCGGCGAGCTACGAGGCGAAGGCGTACGGGATCCGCACCGCGATGGGCGGACGGGCAGCGCTGCGCCTCTGCCCCGACGCGATCGTCGTCCCGCCGCGCTTCTCCGCGTACGTGGAGGCGAGCCGCGCGATGTTCGCCGTCTTCGAGGACGCGTCGCCGGTGGTCGAGGGGCTGTCGATCGACGAGGCGTTCCTCGACGTGCGCGGGATGGAGCGGATCGCCGGCACGCCCGAGCAGATCGCGACGCGCCTCCGGGCGTCCGTGCGGGAACGCGTCGGGCTGCCCGTCACGGTAGGCGTCGCCCGCACCAAGTTCCTCGCCAAGGTTGCGAGCGGCGTCGCCAAGCCCGACGGCCTGCTCGTGGTGCCCGCCGACCGCGAGCTGGCGTTCCTCCACCCGCTGCCGGTGGAGTGCGTGTGGGGAGTCGGCCCGGCGACCGCGAAGCGCCTCCACGCGTGGAACGTGCGCACGGTCGGCGAGCTCGCCGCGTTCTCGGAGTCGACGCTCGTGGCCATGCTGGGCCGTCCAGCCGGCCGCCAGCTGCACGCGCTCGCGCACAACCGCGATTTCCGGCGCGTCGAGCGCGGACGGAGGCGCGGTTCGATCGGTTCCCAGCGCGCGCTCGGACGCGGCCGCCATCCTCCGGAGAAGATCGACGCCACGCTAGTCGCGATCGTCGACCGGATCACGCGTCGGATGCGTACGGCGGGCCGGGTCGGCAGGACGGTGGTGCTGCGGCTCCGCTTCGGCGACTTCGAGCGTGCGACGCGCTCGCACACGCTCCCGTTCGCGACGGCGAACACGCAGGCGATCCTCGCGACGGCGCGCGCGCTCCTGGCGACGGCGATGCCCCTGATCGAGCGCCGCGGAATCACGCTGGTCGGCTGCTCGGTCGCGATGCTGGAGGACGACCGGACGCGGCAGCTGCTGCTCGGGCCGGAGGAGGCGCTCGACGCGGCGGTGGATGCGATCCGCGACCGCTTCGGCAGCGCTGCGATCGTGCGAGCCGTGCTGCTCGGCCGCGACCCCGGCTTCTCTATGCCGTTGCTGCCGGACTGACGATCCCGGCATAGACGTCCGGGTCGATGTTCCCGCCGCTGACGATGCAGACGCAGCGGTCTTCGCGGCCCTGCGCGGCGGCGAGCGCGAGCGCGCCCGCGCCCTCCGCGACGACGTGCGCTCGCGAAGCGAGCAGCCGCACGGCTTCGGCCACCTCCGCGAGCGGCACGGCAACCGCCTCGTCGACGAGTCCCTGTGCGTGCTCCCACATTCCCGGGAGCAGCGCGCGGCCGCCGGCGCCGTCGATCCAGGACGGCTCGAACTCGATCTCCTGCGGGCCGCCGGCCGCGACGGCAGCCGCCAACGGCGCCGCCGTATCCGGCTCGGCCGTCACGACCCGCACGGCCGGACGGAGCTGCTTGATCGCGCTCGCGATGCCCGTCGTCAGCCCGCCGCCGCCCCAGGGAATCACGACCGTGTCGAACTCCGGAGCGTCCTCCACGATCTCCAGCCCGATCGTCCCGTTGCCCGCCATCACCGCCTCGTCGGCTACCGGGTGGACGAAGAGCCCCTCGACGCCCTCCCAGCCACGCTCGACCATGGCCCGCCACCACTCCTCGTGCGTCACGGGAACGACCTCCGCGCCGAGTGCCTCGACCCGCTCGATCTTCGCGCGAGGGGCCCCGTCCGGACAGATGACGCGCGCCGGAACGCCGGCTTCCCGCGCCGCCCAGGCGACGCCCTGCGCCATGTTCCCCGCGCTCGCGGTGACCACGCCCGACGCGAGCTCCGAGGGCGACGCGGCCCGCACCGCCGAGAGCGCGCCGCGCAGCTTGAAGGAGCCGACAGGCTGCAGGCACTCGAGCTTGAGCCGGATCCGCTCCTCCGCCGCGAACGGGACGAGCGGCGTGTGGAGGACGCTGTCGCCGAGCCGTTCCCGCGCGCGGCGGATCTCCTCGAGGGGGATCAATCGCTCTGCTTCGCGAGCTCGGTCAGCTCGGTGCGGACGCGCCAGAGGTCGGGATAGAGCTTGTGCTTGATCAGCCCCGCGAGCAGCTCGACCGGCGTCCCCTGCGTCCCGACGACGTCCTCGCCGATCACGCGGCCGACCATCTTCACGTGCCGGAAGCGCCAGACGCCCACCTGTTCGTCCCAGTCGATCAGCGCCTCGGCGAGCTGGTACAGGTCCTCGTGCTCGCGGCCCTGCGTGTAGACCTCGATCAGCGTGAGCCCGCGCTCCTTGCGCAGCCCCTCGAACGCCTCCCAGAGTGCCGGGGAGACGCGCCGGATCTCGCGGAAGCCGGGCGAGTCGAAGCCGGAGCCGTGGCCGAGCACGCGGCGCACGTCCTGGTACTCCCACGGCGACATCAGCTCGAGGTGCTCGAGGAACCCGACGACGTAGCGCATCGCGCGGTTCGCGCGCCCCAGCAGCCTGAGGGCGGCCGCGACGTCCCGCGCCTCGACGAGACGCGTCGCCTCCTCGACCTCGTTCCACGCGTGCTTCAGCCAGAGCTCGGACGACTGGTGGACGGTCTGGAAGAGGAGCTCGTTGCGGTTCACCCACTCGTCCGGCCCCTTCTGGAGCGCGAGGAGCTCGTCGGTGCGGAGATAGCGCTCGTAGTCCGAGGCGCCCGGCCCCTCGAGGATCGGGGCGAAATCGTCGGAATTGGGCGCGCTCACCAGATCCGCATCTCCAGGCCGGCGAGCGGGACGCCGCCGTCCTCGGTGACGAGCCAGGTGTCCTGCATGTAGAGGCATTCTCGACCATCGGCCGCGATGGCGTGGGGATGCATGGAGAAGACCATGTTCGCCGCGAGCTCGGTCTCGACGCCCTCGCCGATCCGCGGGTGCTCGATCATCGTCATCCCGATCGAGTGGCCGGTGACGTGGCCGAGGTGGTAGCCCCGCTGCGTGAAGCCGGCGGAGACGGCGCGGTGGACGTCGTGCGCGGTGGCGCCTGCGCGGAGCGCCGTCTGTGCGACCTCGTAGTACTCCTCGTACGCCTCGAGCATCGTCTTCACCTCGTCGCTCGGCGTGCCGAGCGCGCGCGAGACCTCGACCCAGTGGCCGCCCGGGCCGGCGATCTCGAGCGACGGGATCGTGAAGTCGCCGAAGACCGTGTCGTCGCGCGCGATCGCGAACTCGGCGCCGACGAGCACCATGTTCATCGTCAGCCGCCCGCACCCGCGCTCGACGAACAGCTGCTCCGACGGCGCGAGCACCTCGGCGGCGTTCCGTCCCGGGGCCCAGGCCTCGCGGAAGGAGTGGAACCCGGCGACGTTGATCTCGACGCTCTCGCGCACGGATGCGAGCTCCGCCTCCGACTTGACCGCGCGCACGAGGTCGAACTCCATGTCCCACGGCACGAGCTCGGCGGCGGCGGCGAGCGGCGCGTAGTCCCGCACCGTCAGCACGTAGTCGAGCCCGTAGGCGCCGACCCGCTTGCCGCGGAGATGATCGGCGAGCCACTCGCCCGGTCGGTCGGCGAAGACCTGCTCGGCGATCTGGGAGTCGCCGTGCTCGCCGACGTAGCGCGCCTCGGCGGGGAAGACGATCGCCGGTTCGCCCTCGCGCGGCACCAGAACGTACGCATAGCGGTGGACGATCTGGAAGCCGGAGAGGTACGTGACCGCGCCCTCGAAGCCCGTGTACTCGGAGCCGCAGACGAGCGCCGCGTCCAGCCCGTCCCGCTCCAGCGCCTCGCGCACGCGCGCGTGGCGCGCCGTCAGCTCTGCGTCCACGAGGCCTCCACCCCCTTCACGAGTGCCTGGATCGCGGAGTTCAGCGGCGTCGGGACGCCGTGCTCATCGCCGAAGCGGACGATGCCGCCGTTGAGGTAGTCGACCTCGGTCTGGCGCCGCGCCTCGACGTCCTGGAGCATCGACGCCTTGTGGTCGTACGCGACGTCCGGGCGGGCGGCGTGGTCGATCAGTTCCTCGGGGTCCGCGTCGAGCTCGATTCCCTGTGCCGCGGCGACCGCCTTGCCTTCATCCACGAGACCGGTCACGAAGGCTCGAAGATCGGGCCGCTCGCAGACGCGGCCGTGCGTGAGGCCCGTCAGCGCGCCGATCGGATTCGTGGAGGCGTTGAAGATGACCTTGCGCCACTGCGGGCCGCGCGCGTCCGCGACCGCCTCCGTCGGCATCCCCGCACGGGTGCATGCGTCGGCGAGGCGCTCCACCTCGCCGGAGGGAGTCCGCTCGTCGTACGCGCCAAGCGTCGTGTCGCCCTTCACGTCCCACTGCACCTGGCCCGGCCCGAGCAGTTTCCCGGCCGGGAAGGTCGTGCCGCGGATCACGCGCTGCACGTGACCGGCGAGCGTCTCCTCGTTGCCGAGGCCGTTCTGGACGGTCGCGACGCAGCCGTCGGCGAAGGCGTGCGCGGTCGCGGCGATCGCGGGCTCCGTGTGCATCGCCTTCGTCGCCACGATGCCGAAATCGCACGGCGGCAGCTCGCCGGCGTCGCTCGTGGCGCGGGGGCGCCCGACGACGTCGCCGGCGCCCGTGAGCCGCAGCCCGTCGCGGTTGATCGCCGCGACGTGCAGCTCGTTGAGGTCGAAGGCCCAGACCTCCACGTCGTCGAGCAGCGCGAGGTTCGCCGCGAACAGCGACCCGACCGCCCCGCACCCGATCACAGCAACCCTCACTCCGAGTAGCTCGCCTCCCTCGCCTTGACGAGCCTATAGACGGCCGTCTGGAGCGGGACGGGCACGCCGTTCCGCTCGGCCTCGCGCACGAGGGCGCCGTTGATCGACTCGAGCTCGGTCGGCCGCCGCGCCTCGACGTCCTCGAGCATGGACGGAAAGTGCCGGTGGCCGCGCTGCGTCGCGAGGACGTTCATCTCCCACGGGTCGTCGTGCAGCTCGACGCCCGCCGCCGCGGCGACCTCCTTCCCCTCGTCGACGAGCCCGCGGACGAGGTGGCCGAGGTCGGAGAGCCGCTCGACCTGTGCGAAGTGGAAGTCGTGCGGCAGGCCCGTCAGCGCGGCGACGCCGTTGACCGTCGCGTTGAAGATCAGCTTCGACCACTGGGCGGGCCGCAGGTCGGGGAACGCCTCCGCCTTCAGGCCGCCGGCCTCGATCAGCCCCGCGACGCGGCGCGCGTCGTCCTCCGTCGTGCCACGGTAGGGGCCGATCCAGGTCGCCGTGTCGAGGACGTACTCGACGTGCGCGTCGCCGTGGCGCGTCCCGCTCATGAACGTGACCGCGGAGAGGAGCGGCCACTCTCCGTGCGCCGCCACGACGTCCTCGGCGCCGAGGCCGTTCTGGATCGTCATCACCGTCGCGCCGGGCAGGGCGCCTTCGAGCTGCGACGCGAGCGGCTCGAGGTCGGTGCCCTTGCAGGCGAGGATCGCGAGCTCGGCGTCCGCGGGCAGCGCGCCCGGGTCCGCCGTCGCCGCCGGCTGCGCCGTGAAGTCGCCGCGGCCGGAGACGCGGAGGCCGTGCTCGCGCAACGCGGCGGCGTGCTCCTCCCGCCGCGTGAGCACCGTCACGTCGGAGACGCGCGCCAGGTGCGCGGCGAGGAGGGAGCCGATCGAGCCCGCTCCGGCGACGACGACCGACGTCACGCCTCGACCGCGACCGCCCCGGTCTCGCGCTGGATCACGGGGATCACATGCTCGGCGAAGAGCTCCTGCGCCTTGATCGCCTTCCAGTGCTCCACGCCGCCCGGGTTGGTGGTGATCGCGATCTCGGTCAGCCCGTCGCAGACCTGGATCGTCTCGCGGATCCGCTCGATCACGTCGTCCGGCGTGCCGACCCAGACGATGTCGCCGGCGATCATCTCGTCGTACGGCGTCGCCGCCAGCTTCTCCATGATCCCGGCGGCGTAGAACCCGTAGCCGGCCGCGTTGAGCGCGTCGGCGGGCAGCGGCGGGTGGTCGGTCAGCGGCGACGCATTGCCCTGGAGGAAGCGCGGCATGTGCTGCTCGGCCTCGCGCCGCGCGAGGTCGGCGTCGTCGTCGATGTAGCAGGCGTGGATCCAGATGATGTCCGGCGTGGTCCCGTACTCGGAGCACTTCGCGCGGTAGAGGTCGAGCTGCTCCTCGAGCGCGGCGTACGGCAGCAGCGGCGGCACAGCGACCGACCAGCCGTGCTTCGCCGCGAGGTCGTAGGTGCGGTCCGAGGTGCCGCCGAGCACGACCCGGAACTTGTGCCCGCTGAACGGGATCACCTGGCTGTCCTTCAGGTTCCAGTACTCCCCTTCGAAGCTGACGACGTCGGAGTGCAGCGCCTCCACGAAGAGGTCGAGCGCCTCCTCGTAGCGCGGCCGCGCGGTCTCGTCGAGGGGCATGCCGGCGGGCAGCGGGATCCAGCCGTGGCCGCGGCCGACGCCGAATTCGTAGCGGCCTCCTGTGAGCAGGGAGAACTCGTGGATCATGGCCGCGAGGACGAGGGGGTTGTGGTACGGGAGGACGTGCAGCATGGTGCGGAAGTTGATCCGGCGTGTCCGCGCAGCCGCCATGCCGAACAACCCGAACGGATTCGCCGACGCGGAGAACTTGGGGAAGAAGAAGTGCTCCACCGCGGCGTAGGTGTCGTAGCCGAGCCGGTCGGCGTTCTCGATCTGCTCGAGCACCTCGCCGTAGAGCCGGTCGTACGACTTCCCCGGCCAGCTCTGGACCTCCGTGTAGATGCTGAACCTCATGTCGTGGCCCTCGCTTTCTCGAGGTCGACCACGGCGCGACGCCGTGGCAGGGACAGCTCGCGGCCGCCGGTGATCCCGTTCGGGCGGAGGATCAGCACCAGCGCCATCAGCGTGCCGAGCACGATCTCCGCCGTCCCCGACGGTACGGTGAAGCTCCAGCCGAGCACGTCGACGCCGTTCGTCGCGGCCTGGAAGAAGGAGTAGATCCCGTTCAGCGCGAGCGCGCCGACGACTGCGCCGAGCAGGCTCCCCGAGCCGCCGACGACGAGCATCGCGAGCGTGATGAAGGTGAGATCGAGGTGCAGGCCGCCGGCCTGCAGCGGCTGCAGGTGGACGTAGATGCCTCCGGCGAATCCCGCGAGAGCGCCGGACAGGGTGAAGGCGACCAGCCGCTGCCGGTAGATCGAGATCCCGGACGCCGCCGCAGCTGCGGGATCCTCTCGCGTCGCCCGCAGCATCCGGCCGAAGCGGGTGCGCTGGTAGGCGTACGCGAGCACCACGCAGACGAGCGCGCCGATCGCGGCCTGCCAGATGCCCGTGGTCGAGGGAACCGCGGAGAACGCGTTCAGCCCCGGGCCGATCCGCTGCTCGTACGTGAGCACGTTGTTCGTGATCTCGAGCACGGCGAACGTCGCTATGCCGGCCGCGAGGCCCGAGAGCCGCATCAGCGGCAGCCCCACCGCGAACGCGAACGCGCCCCCGAGCGCGGCCGCGAGCGCGAGCGACGCGATGTTCCCCACGCTCGTCGTGACGAGGAAGTGGGCGAGGCCGGGCATCGTGACGAGCTTCTGGCCCTGCGGCACCGTCAGGACGCCGGCCGTCCACGCGCCGAGCGCGACGAAGCTGATGTGGCCGAAGGAGAGGACGCCGGAGTTGCCGATGAAGAGATAGAGCGCGACGACGATCGAGACCTTGACGAGCGTGTCGAGGAAATAGGCCTGCAGGTAGCTGGAGACCGCGAGCCCGAGCAGCGCCGTCCCGAGCACGAGCAGCGCCGGCACGAGCAGCTCCGGAGCACGGCGGACGACGCTCATACGCGCTCCACGGCGGCGCCGCCGCGGGTGAAGAGGCCGTTCGGCCGGACGAGCAGCACGACGATCACCATCGCGAAGAGGATGCTCGGCAGGTACTGGCTCTGGTTGGCCGGCAGGACGCCTCCGAGGATCCCGTTCGCGAAGCCGATCGAGAACCCGCCGAGCGTGGCGGCGATCGGCCGGGTGAGGCCCCCGAGGACGACCCCGGCCAGCACGTAGATCGTGTCCGCCGTGCCGAAGGAGGGCACGACCGTGAGCTCCGTGACGCTCAGCATCACCGCGGCGACGGCCGCGAGCAGCCCCGAGACGATCACCGCCCCCGAGATCACGCGGTTGGCGCGGACACCGAGGAGGCGGGCCGTGCGGAAGTCCATCGATGCCGCGCGCATGTGCAGCCCCAGCGGCGTCCTCGTCAGCAGGAGCTGCAGGATCACGAGACAGCCGGCGGCCGTCACGACCGAGATCACCGCGATCTTCTTGATGAAGACGCCGCCGATGTCCCACGGCGCGTTGAGAACGGCGAGCGCACCGGCGCTCTTGCCCAGCGGGCCGAACCAGAGCAGCGCGATGTTCTGCAGCAGGAACGCGATCGCGAACGTCGCCACGAGCATCACGGCCGGCGAGTGCGTCCGCAAAGGCCGGAAGACGAGCCAGTCCATCAGCACCGACAGCGCGAGCACCACGCCGAAGCAGAAGAGGATCGAGACCCAGTTCGGCAGGCCCCACTGCGAGCCGTAGGCGAGTGCGAACGCGCCGGCCATGATCAGCTGCCCGTACGCGAAGTTGACGAGGCGCAGAACCCCGAAGACGAGGCCGATCCCCACCGCCATCAGCGCGTAGACGCCGCCGAGGGCGAGGCCGTTCGCGAAGGTGGGCCAGGTCAGGTTGAGAAACGCGAGGATCATGCGAGGTAGGCGGCGACGAGCCGGTCGGTATCGCCCGCGTCGTCGGGGCCGAGGGTGAGGCGAAGCTCGCCGTTCGCGAGCACGTGCGAGCGGTCGGCGAGCGCCACCGTCCGCTGGGCGCGCTGCTCGACGAGGAGGACGGCGAGGCCGGCCTCTCGGATCTGCGCCAGCGCCTCGAACACGACGTCCACGATCTTCGGCGCCAGCCCGAGCGAGGGCTCGTCGAGGAGGAGGACGTCGGGGTCGGCCGCGAGCGCACGGCCGATCGCGAGCTGCTGCTGCTGGCCGCCGGAGAGCACGCCGGCCTGGCGCGAGCGGAACTCGCGCAGGACGGGGAACAGGTCGTACGCGCGGGTGAGGCCTGGCTGGGACGGTCGCCGGCCAAGCCGGCTACCGCCGGCCGGAAGACCGGCGGCGCCGGAGGCGCCGCCGGGGCCGTTTCGCCGCGCCCTGCGGGCCGCCAGGCCGAGGCGCAGGTTCTCCTCCACCGTGAGCTCGCCGAAGATGCGGCGGCCCTCGGGCACGAGCGCGACGCCGCGGCGCGCCACGTCCTCGGGCCGGCGTCCGACGAGCGACCTGCCGTCGAGCCGTACCTCACCGGCGGTGACGGGCGCCGCGCCCATGATCGCGTGCAGCGTCGACGACTTCCCGGCCCCGTTGGGCCCGATGAGGCCGACGATCTCGCCGGGCTTCACCTCGAGCGACACGCCACGGACTGCCTCCACCGCCCCGTACCGGACCGAGAGCTTCTCGACTGCCAGCGCGGTCACTCGATCTCCTCCGCTTCCGCGCTCTCCCCGAGGTAGGCGGCGGCGACGCCGAGGTGCGCGCGGATCTCCTGCGGCGTCCCCTCGGCCAGCGTCCTCCCCTGGTCGAGCACGTGGATGCGCTCGCAGACCTCGAGCACGAGCGCGACGTTGTGGTCGACGAGCAGGACTCCGGCGCCACGGTCGCGGATCACGCTGACCGCCGTGGCAAAGCGCGGCACCTCTGCCTCGGGAAGCCCGGCCGCGGGCTCGTCCATGAGCACGAAGCGCGGCTCGGTCGCCAGGGCGCGGGCGACGCCGAGCCGCCGTTCGTCGCCGTGCGCCAGCGAGCCGGCGGCCTGCTCCGCGTACGGGCCTAGCCCGAGCAGCGCGAGCAGCTCGTCGGCCCGCTTCGCGGCCGCGCGCTGCGAGGCGCCGACCCCGAGCGCCGAGACCTCGACGTTCTCCCGCACCGAGAGTCCGCCGAAGGCATGGCTGTGCTGGAACGTGCGCGCGAGGCCGCGCCGCCCGCGCCGGAAGGCGGGCCACCGGGTCACGTCCCGATCCTCGAGCAGCACCCGGCCGTCCGTCGGACGGTCGAAGCCGCTGAGGATGTTGACGAGCGTCGACTTGCCCGCCCCGTTCGGGCCGATCAGCCCGACGACCTCGCCCTGGCGCACCTCGAGCGAGACGTCGCGAAGCGCCTGGACACCCGCGAACGAGCGCGAGACGGAGGAGGCCCGGAGCGAGGACGCGGGGGAACCCATGGTTCCCCCGCGAGCCCCCTCCTTCAGACCGGCTGCCAACCTACGAGTCCGGGCTGTTCGGGACCTTCTTCGCGACGATCGTCCCCTTCGCGATCGCCTTGTTGTTGTTGATCTCGACCACGCGGTACTCCCGGCCGAAGACCGTATGCAGCTTCTTCGAGAAGCTGACCTTGCCCGAGAGCGTGGGCACCTGGTGGAAGTTCTGCATCACCGCGGCGAGCTTCGAGCCGACGAGCGAGCCGTGCGCCCGCTTGATCGCGGTGACGAGCCCGTCGATCGCGGTCGGGCCGGTCACGAAGCCGCCCGTTGCCGCGTTGGCCGGGCCGATCTGCTTCGCCAGCCTGTTCACCGCAGCGCTCGGATCGTGGCCGAACGCATTCGCGTAGGTGACGTACCAGTAGTTCGTGACCTTGGGGCCGCTGGTGGGCAGCCAGTAGACGCCGTCGCCGGCCCACGAGTTGAGGACGGGGGTCTTGACGCCCGCCGTCCGCAGGTCGGTGATGAACGGCAGCTGCGCGCCGTACGAGCCCGAGGTCACGGTGACGATCACCTGGGCGGGATGCTGCGCGATGTTGCTGGCAGCGTTGTGGAAGTTCGTGGATCCCTGCTGGAGCGCCGGATCCTGGTACGACGTCTCGTAGTTGATCTTGCCGCCGAGCTGCTGGAAGCGCGCCTTGAAGGCGGAGACGACCGCCTTGAAGTACACGATCACCGTGTCCTTCGCGAGGTCGGCGGTCTTCCAGCCGTGCTTCCAGGCGAGCTCGGCCATCGCCGAACCCTCGTCCTGCGCGACGTTGCCGAAGCTGAAGGCGAGCTTGCCCGCCGAGCCGAACCGCTTCGGGCCCATCTGGTCGGTGCCGATGCACGGCGCGATCGTGAGCAGCTTGTGCTTGAGCGACTCCTGCACGACCGGCGAAGCCAGATCGACGTCGCACGTCGTGAAGATCACGTTCGCGTGCTCGGCGATCAGCTTGTCGGCGCACGTCTTGGACGTGGTCGGGTCGTCGCCCTGCGTCTGGCACGTCTTGATCACGATCTTGCGACCGTCCACACCCTTCTTGTTGATCTTGGCGGCCTCGATCTTCGCCGCTGCGAGCGCCGGCGTGTCGAACGGCTGCATCGGCCCCTTGTTGTCGTACGCCCAGCCGATGATGATCGGCTTCTTGGCCGTAGACACGTGTGTGCGAGCCGCCGCAGCCGCTGTGAGCACGAGTGCCGCAGCCGCCGCGATCACGAGCGCCCAGCGCGCTCGCTTGCTTACCCTCATGTTTCTCCTCTCCGGCCCGCGGCGTTCGCCGGGACCCTCCTTTTCGACCAGCAGCTGAAGAAGGCCTCGCGTCCGCGGCGCGCGAGCTCGGCAGCGTCGAGATCCCAGAGCGAGTCTGGATACGCGCTGCCGAAGGCACCGTTGTCGGAGAAGATCTCCAGGTCGTAGAAGCCCTCCCAACCCACCTCTTCTAAGACGCCCAGGATCGCGGGTAAGTCTGCCGCCCCGTCGCCCGGAAGCACGCGATCCGCCCAGCCGCGCGTGGGCTCCCTCCAGTCGGTCACGTGCACGCCTGCGATGAGGTGCGCGTGCCGCGGGATCTCGTCGAGCAGGTCGGGGGTGTTCCAGAGATGCCAGACGTCGAACTGGATCCCGAGCGTGTCGCTGCCGACCTCCTCGACGAAGGCTGCGGCGTCGCCGAGCGTGTTCAGGGTCGACCAGCTCTCGATCCCCTCCAGCTGGAACGGCTCGACGGCCAGGCGGAGGCCGAGCTGCTCCGCCTCCCGCGCCACCTCGCGCACGCCCCGCACGGCGGTCTCGCGATCGCCCGGGCCGGTGAAGCAGAGAACGGCCGCGGGCGCATACGGAGCGAGAACCTCGAGCGAGCGGAGGAGCGCCGCGACCCGCTCGGACGCTTTGTCGGGACCGGGCAGGAGCGGCAGCGGGTGGATCGACGGGACTGCGGGCACCGCCGTCGCCGAGCCGAGCCCACTCGCCTTGAACTCCACGAGCGAGCTCTCGCCGAGCTTCAGCTCCCAGACGCCGATCCCGTCCACGCCCGCAGCCGTGTAGGCATGCAGGTCGTCGGCGAAGCTCGCGGCGAGCGTGCTCACCTGCGAGATCGAGAACAGCGGCTGCTCTGTGGCGCTCGACACGCGGAGCCGTGATCGTCGCATGCGTTTGACATCTGATCAAGAGTGCTTCACCCTCGATCTCGTGGAGCCGACCGTGGAGTCGACGCTGTCGAAGGGGGGCGGTGCGCTGCGACACCGGACGATGGCCCAGGCGGCGCTCGAACGGCTGCGCGAGGCGATCATCCTCGGCGAGCTGACGCCCGGGACGCCGCTGCGGCTCGAGGACCTCGCCCGCTCGCTCGGGATGAGCATCTCGCCGATCCGCGAGGCGGTGCGCCAGCTCGAGGCGCTCGGCCTCGCCGAGCACGTCCCGCATCACGGCGCGAAGGTCGTGGCGCTCGAGATCGAGGAGCTCCGCGAGCTGTTCTCGGTCCGGCTCGCGCTCGAGACGATGGCGGTGCGTCGG
>DASTZY010000129.1:0-16528 GCA_035764085.1 Gaiellaceae bacterium | reverse complement strand
AGGAGGTTCTTGAGAGGGCCCTTGTCCTTTCCGGCGTGCTGGAGCACCCGAGAGAGCTTCGTCGGAATGTGCGTTGGTCCGCCGCCCGTGTTCGGACCGGTCGGTGGCGGCGATTGCTGCTTTCGTCCGGCATTCGGGACGTCTTGCTCGTGGTACACCTTGCAGGCCGAGGCGTTGCACTTGTCCGCAAAGGCTCCCGCCGGCACTGCAAGGGCGACGCAAACTACCGCCGCTACGGCCGGAAGGACGCGCCTCGCTCCAGCAGGCATGCCGCTACTGTAACGGCCCGTGCAGCTGGCCACCAGCGGGATTACAACTCTCGAACAGGATCGGATCGCGCTTGCGCGCAACGCCGTGCTCGGGCTTGCTGTCGCGGGCTGCCTCTTCGCCGTCTCCTATGCAAACGGCGGTTTCGACACCACCACGAAGGCCTACGCCGGCATTTCGGCCTGGTGGCTGCTCGGCACAGGTGCGGCGATCGGGATCGCCGCGGCGCGGACGCGCGTCGACCGACTCTCGCTCGCCGCACTCGGTCTGCTCGCCGCCTTCGCCCTCTGGACCCTGCTCTCGATGAGCTGGGCATCCGACGGTGGACGGGCCTTCGCACAGTTCGATCAGGTCTCGTTCTACGTGGCCGTTCTGGCGCTCGCGATCGTCGTGGCCAGACTCGTCCCTGCTTCGACAATTGTCAGCGGGGTCGCGCTCGCGATCTCTGCGATCGGCTGCGTCGCTCTCGTCAGCCGGTTCTTTCCGAGCACGTTCGGCGTCGAGCCCTCGACGATCCTTCCCCCGATCACCAGTCGTCTGAGCTTTCCCGTCGGCTACTGGAATGGGCTCGGGATCGAGATGGCCCTTGCGTATCCGCTGCTCTTCTCCATCATGACCTCGCGGCGGTCCCGGTTCGCGAGCGCGCTCGCAGCCCTGCCGCTCCCGATCCTCGGGGCAGTCATGTACCTCACCTCGTCACGCGGCGCGTTCGTCGCGGCTGTCGTCGCGGTCGTCGTGTATCTCCTACTCGCTCCGAACCGCTGGACTGCGCTCGTCGCTACGACACTCGCGGCGGCCGCGGGAGCCGTCTCGGTTGTCAGTCTCGCCCACCGGAACGAGCTTCTGAGCGGTGTAATGACCGACCCGGTCGCCGTTGACCAGGGGCATCGCGCGGCGCTCGTGATCGGAATCGCATGTGTCGTGACGGCACTCGTCTGGCTCGGCCTGGCCGAAGCCGGACGTCGGGTGTCGACGCCGCCGAAGCGCGTCGGCTGGGCCGTCGCCGGCGTAATCGTTCTCGGCGTCGTGCTCGCCATCGCCCTCTCGCACCCGATCGCGAAGTTCAACTCGTTCAGAAGCAACAGCTTCGCCTCGGGCAGCTCGGACACGAGCTTCGTCAACTCGCACCTCCTCAGCAGCTCGGGCAGCGGCCGCTGGCAGTTCTGGGGTGCCGCCAGCTCCGAGTTCCAGGCTCATCCGCTCAACGGCGGTGGTGCCGGCTCCTGGCAGGCGTGGTGGCTTCAGCACAACACGCTCGGCGGATTCTTCAGCCAGTACGCGCACTCGCTCTACCTCGAGTCGCTCGCGGAGCTCGGCATCGTGGGCCTGCTGTTGATCGGTGGCGCGATCGTGCTGGGAGTGGTGGGCGCGGTTCGCTCGGCGCTCGAGTCGCGTAGCGGCGACGTCGCGGCGGCCGCTGCGGTGGGCATCGCGTTCTTCGTCGCCGCTGCCTACGACTGGGTCTGGCAGCTGGCCGGGCTGGCGATCGTCGGCGTGGGGATGCTGGGGATCGCGCTCGGGGCCCGCCCGTCGACCCGCGCGGTGGAGTGGGGACGCTTCAGCCTGGTGCGGCCGATCGTCGCCCTACTCGCCGTGGCAGCGATCATCCCGCAGGTCGTCGCCCTCGCGTCCGGCATCCACCTGCGCAACAGCCAGAACGCCCTCAACGCGGCAGATTACGCCGGCGCGAAGCGAGAAGCGCTCGCTGCCAAGGCGGTGGAGCCCTGGAACACCGAGGCCTATCTCTGGCTCGCGTCCAGCGACTTCTACCTGCATCAATACGGTGCGGCGGCGTCGGCAGCCCGCGACGGGGTTCGCCGAGGGCCACGCGATTACAGGCTCTGGCTGACCGCTGCGAAGATCGAGACGTTTCGCGGACACGCAGCGAGCGCCCGGCGCGACATCGAGCGAGCCCGTCTGCTCAACCCCAATGCCTCCGTCTTCCAGAACGGATCCTGAGTGGCGAACGGCCGCGGACACAGCTACGGTCTTCGTGCGCATGAACCCGCTTCGAGCCGCACGAAACGGGAAAGGCTGACGGGATGAGCGAGGTCGAATCCGCCGCCCGTTCGACCGGCGAGCGCGCGGAAGCGGCGGGAGCACGCCGCCTCGTCGCGGGATACAGCAGCGACGCCCTTCTGCACCGCATGCTGGCGGCGGCGGACACGCTGACGATCGCGGCCGCCGCGGTCATCGTCGGCCTCTGGGGCAGCGGTGCGGACGCGGCGTTTCTGCTCATCCTCTCGGCGCCGATCTGGATCGTCGTCGGCAAGCTCGTCGGCCTCTACGACCGTGACCACCGCACCCTGCGGCACCTGACCGTCGAGGAGCTGCCGTGGATCTTCGTCTGGGCGCTCGGCGGCACGGCGATCCTGACCTTCTTCCTCGCACCGTTCCCGACCCTCGACCTGAGCTCGGACGACCGGCTGCTGATCTGGGGCTCGGTGCTCGTGCTCGGCTTCCTCTTCCGCGGCGCGGCGCGGATCGCGTGGCGACGGATCACGCCGCTCGAGCGGATCCTGATCGTGGGCGAGGGCCCGCTGGCCGAAGCCGTGGTCCGCAAGCTCGAGCTCTTCCCCGACATCCATGCGACGGTCGCGGGAAGCATCTCGAGCTGCAGCGCGTTGCCCGACAGGCTCGACGAGCTCGAGGGCATCGACCGCGTCGTCGTCGCGTGCACCGAGCTGAACGAGAACCTGCTCGAGGCGCTCCTGCCGGTGTGCCGCCTGCGCGGCGTCAAGCTCACCGTCGTCCCGCCCACGCGCGGCATCTTCGGCACGGCCACGCACCTCGGCCACGTCGCCGACCTGCCGTTGCTCGACTACAACACGTGGTACGTCTCGCCCTCGACGCTCGCGCTGAAGCGCATCTTCGACGTGATCCTCGCGTCCGTGGGACTCGTCATCGCCTCGCCCATCTTCCTGATCGTCGCCGTCGCGATCGTCCTCGACAACGGGCTTCCCGTCTTCTTCCGCCAGTTCCGGGCCGGACAGGACGGACGGCCGTTCCGGATCTTCAAGTTCCGGACAATGGTGCGAGACGCCGAGGCAATGTTGCCCGAGCTCGTGCCGTCCGAGGAGCTCGACCGGCCGTTGTTCAAGCTGCGGGCCGATCCGCGCGTCACGCGCGTCGGCCGGTTCCTCCGCAAGACGAGCCTCGACGAGCTGCCGCAGCTCCTCAATGTCCTCGGTGGCGAAATGTCCATCGTCGGCCCGCGGCCGGAGGTGTTCGACGCCGTCGGGCGCTACGAGCCCGAGCACGAGATACGGCTGCGGGTGAAGCCGGGCGTCACGGGTCCGTGGCAGATCTCGGGCCGAAGCGAGCTGACCTTTGACGAGATGCTCTCGGTCGAGAGGGAGTACGTGGAGAATCTCTCGCTCGGCCGCGACCTCCGAATCATCCTGATGACCCTCCCGGCGGTCTTCGGCCGGCGCGGCGCCTACTAGCGCAACGCCGACTCAGGCTGCCGTCTGTCGATGCGCGTCCTGATCGTCGACACCTGCTATCCCGCCTTCCTCGCGAGCCACTACCGCGCCCATCCGGGTCTCGAGCGGCGCTCGTACGACGAGCAGTGGCGGGCGCTGATGGACACGTTCTTCGGCACGGCGGACTCGTACTCGCACCACCTCCGCGAGCTCGGGCACGAGGCCCACGAGGTCGTCGTCAACGCAGAGCCCCTGCAGCGCGCCTGGGCGCGCGAGCACCGTGTGCCCCGGGGGCTCCGCGACCGGCTGCGCGGGAAGGCGGGGATGGAGCTGGTCCTCGCGCAGGCCGACTGGTTCCAGCCCGATGTCGTCTACGTCCAGCACCTCTCGTTCCTCTCGCCCGAGACGCTTCGCTCCCTCGCGAAGCGGTCGCGCCTGCTCGTCGGGCAGATCGCCTCCGAGGCGCCGGGCCGCGAGCACCTCGACCGCTTCGACCTGATCGTCACCTCGTTCCCGCACTACGTGCCAATGCTGCGAGAGCTCGGCATCGCCGCCGAGTACCAGACGCTCGCCTTCGACTCCCGCGTGCTCGAGCGACTCCCTTCGTCGCCTCCGAGGCACGACGCGGCGTTCGTCGGCAATCTCGGCAGGGCGCAGCACGCGCGCGGCAACGACCTGCTCGAGCGTGCGGCGGAGCGGGCGCCGATCGAGTTCTGGGGCTACAACCTCGACGGCGTCCCGCCCACCTCGCCGCTCGTGCGCCGCTATCACGGGGAGGCGTGGGGCCTCGAGATGTTCCGCGTGCTCGCCGAGTCGCGGATCGCCGTCAATCGCCACATCGACGTCGCCGGCGACAACGCGAACAACATGCGCTTGTACGAGGCGACCGGCGTCGGGTCGCTTCTGCTGACCGACGCCAAGGAGAACCTCGGCGACCTGTTCGAGGTCGGGCGAGAGGTCGTCGCCTACCGGGACGAGGACGAGCTCGTCGAGGCGATCGAGCACTATCTCGCGCACGAGGACGAGCGCGCGGCGGTCGCCGCCGCCGGTCAGGAGCGGACTCTCCGAGAGCACGGCTACCCCGCCCGCATGCGGGAGCTGGCCGGGATCCTCGAGTCGTACCTGCAATGACCGCCGAGGCCCGGCAACTATCCTCGTCGCCCATGCAGAACGAGTTCTGCACCCTCTTCGACGTCAACTACCTGCCGCGAGGGCTCGTCCTCTACCGGTCGCTCGAGCGCCACTGCGACGAGTTCCGGCTGCGCGTCTTCTGCATGGACACCGAGACGAAGCAGATCCTCGACCGGCTGGCGCTGCCGCATTTGACCGCCGTCGGCCTGGACGAGCTCGAGGCGCACGACCGCGAGCTGGCCTCGGTGAAGCCGACCCGGACGCAGGTGGAGTACTGCTGGACCGCGACGCCGGCCGTCTGCGCGTACGCACTCGAGACGGAGCCCGAGCTCGAGGCGATCACGTACCTCGACGCCGACCTGATGTTCTTCCGGGATCCGGAGCCGATCTGGCGGGAGCTCGGCGACGACTCCGTGCTCATCGTCCCGCACCGCTACGCGCCGCAATGGCAGGCGCACGAGGAGACGAGCGGGACCTACAACGTCGAGTTCATGACCTTCCGCCGCGACGCGCGCGGGCTCGAGGCGCTCAACTGGTGGCGCGACCGCTGCCTCGAGTGGTGCTACTTCCGCTTCGAGGACGGCAAGATGGGAGACCAGAAGTACCTCGACGACTGGCCCGAGCGCTTCGCCGGCGTCCACGTGCTCGAGCACCCGGGCGGGGGCCTCGCCCCGTGGAACGTCGAGAGGTACGAGCTCGCGCGGCAGAACGGCAGCGTCCTCGTGGACGACCGCGAACTCGTCTTCTACCACTACCACTCGCTTCGTCTCTACCGCGGGATCACGCTGCTCCGCGCGCTCGGCTTTCTCTCCCAGGACTTCCGCTTCACCGGCGGTGCCGCCCCGTTCGTCTGGACGACGGCGTATCCGGTCGAGCCGAGCGAGCAGGAGCTGATCTGGGATCCGTACCTCGGGGAGCTGCGGCACGCCTTGCAGGAGCTGCGCCGCCGCGAGGGGACGTTCGAGGCGGGGTTCGTCGAGGTCGACCGCACCGCGCTCGTGCGCGAGGCCTTCCACCGGGCTCGCCACCGCTGGATCACGCGTGCCCGTGGGGCCGTCGCCCGCAACGGGGGGTCGCAGGATCACGCCGAGAGCTGGAAGGACGCCGACGTGGCGCAGCAGATGCTGCAGCTCGCCCGGACGCAGCTCGCAGATCCCGACTCGGTCGCGCCCTACCGCGCGTTCTTCGCCGCCATGGACTACGCGCTGGCCGAGCTGGCGCTGCCGGATCCGGCGCGGGTCCTCGACCTCGGCTGCGGCGTCGGCCATTACAGCGAGCTGCTCGAGCGCCGCTATCCCGGCCGCTTCGACTACACCGGCTCCGACTACTCTGCGGCGATGGTCGAGGCCGCGCGGGCCGAGTGGAGCGGCCGCCGCTTCGTCGTCGACGACCTGTTCGCCTCGGAGCTCGACCTGGGGGCGTTCGACCTCGTCTTCGCCGGTGCGCTGGTGGACGTCACGGAGGACTACGAGCGCGCGCTGGACGTCCTGCTCGGGTCGGCAGCGCCGTTCGTCCTCCTGCACCGGCAGCAGGTGACCGACGGCCCGTCGCGGGCGGAGGTCGCTCCGGGCTACTCCGGGCAGACGACGTACCGCACCTACCTGAACCGCGGCGACCTCGAGCGGATCGCGTCGCGGCACGGGCGGTCGGTACTCGCGTCGTTCCACGTGCAGGACGACATCCACGGCTTCCTCTTCGGTAGGGCTGCGGCGTGACGGCGGAGGCGTTCAGCGGCCGGCGCGTCCTGATCACGGGCGGCCTCGGCTTCATCGGCTCGAACCTGGCGCGACGTCTCGTGGAGGCCGGCGCCGAGGTGCTGCTCGTCGACTCGATGATCCCGGAGTACGGCGGCAGCGTCGCGAACATCGCGGGGATCGAGGACGACGTCACCGTCAACATCGCGGACGTCCGCGACGTGCACAGCCTCCCGTACCTCGTCGGCGACTGCGAGGTGATCTTCAGCCTCGCCGGCCAGACGAGCCACCTCGACTCGATGGCCGACCCGTACACCGACCTGGAGATCAACTGCCGAGCCCAGCTCTCGCTGCTCGAGGCCTGCCGCCTCGTGAACCCCGGGGCGCGCATCGTCTTCGCGAGCACGCGGCAGATCTACGGGCGGCCCGAGTACCTGCCGGTCGACGAGCGCCATCCGATCAACCCGGTCGACGTGAACGGGATCAACAAGACGGCGGGCGAGTGGTACCACCTCCTGTACGGCCGGGTGTACGGGATCCCGGTCTGCGTCCTGCGGCTCACGAACACGTACGGGCCGCGCATGCGCGTCAAGGACGCGCGGCAGACGTTCCTCGGCTACTGGCTTCGGCAGATCGTGGCGGGGGAGGAGATCGCGGTCTTCGGGGACGGGCTGCAGAAGCGCGACTTCAACTACGTCGACGACGCCGTGGACGCCTTCCTGCTCGCCGCAGCGCGCGACGAGGCGATCGGCAAGATCTACAACCTCGGCGATTCGGAGGTCGTCTCGCTGCTCGATCTCGCGCAGAAGCTCGTCGGGCTGAACGGCGAGGGCTCGTTCAAGGTGGTGCCCTTCCCCGAGGATCGGAAGGCGATCGACATCGGCGACTACTACAGCGACTTCACCCGCATCAAGGACGATCTCGGCTGGCAGCCGCAGATAGGGCTGGACGAGGGATTGCGGCGCTCGATCGACTTCTACCGCGAGCACGGCAGCGTCTACTGGCCGTGACGCGCGTCCCGTTCCTCGATCTCTCCCGCCACGTCGCCTCCCTTCGGGGGGAGCTCGACGACGGCATCGCGGAGGTGCTCGACGCCGGCCGCTTCGTCGGCGGCGAGCCCGTCGCGTGCTTCGAGCGGGAGTTCGCCGAGTGGGTCGGGGCCGGGCATGCGGTCGGCGTGGCCTCGGGCACCGACGCGATCGAGATCGCCCTCCGCGCGGTCGGAGTGGGCCCCGGCGACGAGGTGATCACGGTCGCCAACACGTGCGTGCCCACCGTCGCGGGCATCGAGGCGACCGGAGCTACGCCCGTGCTCGTCGACGCGGAGCGGGATTCGATGACGATCGACCCCGAGCGGGTCGCAGCCGCCGTCGGCCCGCGGACGCGCGCGATCGTGCCGGTGCATCTCTACGGGCGGTGTGCGGACATGGACGCGATCATGTCCGTCGCCTGGGAGCACGGGCTGAAGGTGGTCGAGGACGCGGCGCAGGCGCACGGCGCGGGGTGGGCGGGGAAGCCCGCGGGGACGATGGGCGACGCGGCGGCCTTCAGCTTCTATCCGACCAAGAACCTCGGCGCGCTGGGGGACGGCGGCGCAGTCGTGACGAACGACACCGCGGTCGCCGAGGTCGCCAGGACGTTGCGCAGCTACGGCGAGGTCGCCCAGTACGAGACGGTGAGACGCGGCACCAACAGCAGGCTCGACACGCTCCAGGCCGTTCTCCTCTCGATCGCGCTGCGCCACGTCGATGCGTGGACCGAACGGCGCCGCGAGATCGCCGCGCGGTACTCGGCGACCGCCTTGGACGGCGCGCTGCCGACGCCCGGAGATCCGCCCGGAGGCCTTCACGTCTACCACCTCTACGTGCTGCCGGTTGCCGACCGCGACGGATTCCGGGCGCGGCTCGCGGACGAGGGTGTCCAGACCCTCGTCCACTATCCGCGCGCCGTCCACCAGCACGAGCCCTACCGCGACATCGCGCGAGTCGGCGACCTCGGCGTGAGCGAGTGGCTGGCGGGCTCGGTGGTGAGCCTCCCGCTCTACCCGGAGCTCACGGACGACGAGGTGTCGGCCGTCGTGGACGCTCTCACGAGCGAGCGAAGCGACCGCCGAACCACCGCGTCCTGAGATCCATCAGGCCGAGGCGCCTCCGGACGGCGATCACGGATGGGGCTTGAAGCACACCGGCCGCTGCCTCCCGGGCCGAGCGTCGTCGCGCAGGGGGCGCCAGGGGCTCGGTGGCCGCGGTGAACTGTCTGGGATGGACGATCGCGAGACCGGCCGGGTCCTCGACGACCCGCGAACGCAGGGACTCCGGGAGATGGTCGGGCCGCACGTAGAGGATCGTGTTCTGCGCGTACCAGAACCCGACCGCAGGATCCGTCCAGATGCGCGGCCGGATCGCGTCCACGGCGAGGTAGCCGTGTTCCCTGAACTTCTCGGCCCAGTAAGCGGGCCACTGCTCATTCACGTGGTCGGTGCCACCCTGCCGGGGGATCGCGGCGCTGAAGAGGATCGTCGGCGCATGCCGGACGAGCGAGCCGACGAAGTCGTCGGCAGCCTCGGCGGACAGATGCTCGGCGACCTCCATCGACATGACCAGGTCGAACGTCCTGTCGAGGTCGAAGCTCTCCTCGAGGTCGAGCGGTACGAATCGCTCGGCCGGGATCTGTAGCAGGTCCCGTTCGATGTAGTCGCCGTCGATGCCGACCACATCCTCGACTCCGAGATCCTGCAGAGCCGCGAGCCACGTGGCGATCCCGCAACCCACGTCCAGTGCCGACTCGACGGAGACGGACTCGAGCAGGACGGGAAGAACCCGGTCGGCGGACCGGCGAGACTCGTCGGCGAGGATCTTGTAGTACTCGCCCGTGTAGCTCGTGTCTTTCTGGCTCACGGAACGTGCAGCCTAACGGCCGGTGTCCGGGCTCACGATCTGGCGAAACGCCCCCCGAACCAGCGCGTCCTCAGGTCCAGGAGCCCGAGGCGCTTGCGCGCGTGGTACTGCGCGACCACCGGCGCCCGCAATATCCGAACGGCCAGGTCGGCCGCCAGCTCTCGGCGGCCGAGTCCCCTCCTCAACTCCTCGGCGACGGGCTGGTACTCGGCGAGGAAGCGCTCGCCGTCGGCGGACTTCGCGTCGTCGTGCAGATATCTGACCGCCAGCGGTTTGTCGAGCGTCCGCGGGTACAACCCGCGTAGGGCGAGGCGGAGGCCGAACTCGGCATCGAAGACGAAGTGGAGGTCTTCGCGCAGCAGTCCGTGCTCCTCGAACACGTCACGGCGCCAGAACGACGACGCCTGGGGGACGTACCAGATGTCCCTGATCCAGGCGGCGCGCAAGCCTCGGGGGCGTCTCGGAACCCAGAGCCTCTCCATGGCTCCATCGTCGGCCCGGTACTCGGCCGCACCCGCGACCCATCGCACATCCCGGTCCGAGAACGGCGGCAGCGCGGCATCGAAGGCCCCGGGCAAGTAGTAGTCGTCGCTGTTGATGTAGGCGACGACGTCGCCGGTCGCGCGCTCGATGGCCCTGTTGATGGCCCACGACTGTCCCTCGTCAGGCTCGCTCACCCAGAATGCAAGCTGATCGCCGTAGCGCTCGAGGATCTCGACCGAGCCGTCCGTGGACCCGCCGTCCATGACGATGTACTCGAGGTTCGGATAGCCCTGATCGAGGACGGACCGGAGTGTCCGCTCGAGAAACTGCGCCTGGTTGAGCGACGGCGTGATGACCGTCAGCCGTACGGGCGTCATCGCGGTGTGACGACGTAGAGCCCGAGTGCGTAGTACGTCGCCGATCCCTCGTCCGCAAGCGCCTGCTCCCGCGTGACCGGCTCGTAGTGCTCCGTGTCCCGTTTGGCCCAGTAGCTCTCCTCGACGACGTTCCAGCGCTCGAGGAGCCGCGGCAGGCGGCGTTCGCCGTAGACGCGGTGCCAGGGCGCGTAAACAGCGTCGAGGCCGACGGGGATCGAGAGCACCATGTCGCCGCCCGGCTTGAGCAGGCCGGCCATCTTGGTCATCGCCCGCAGGTCGCCTTCGGTGTCGTCAGGCGACCCGTAGCGGCCCGCCAGCCCGACGTGCTCGATCGACGAGCAGTTGATGATCTGGTCGAACGAGCCCGGCTCGAATTCGAGCTCGTTGAAGTCGCCCTGGACGTACTCGATGTCGTGGCCGCGGAAGAGGTACTGCTCGTGCTCGAGGTCGACGGCGACGGCGTCGTTCCCGGCGAAGGACGCTCCGAGCGCCAGCATCCCGTTGCCCGAGCCGAAATCCAGCACACGGCCGGGGCCGCGGTGCACGTGGGCGAGCGTCCACGCCCACTCCACGTCTCGCTCTCCGACGAGGCTCCGGCCCTCGCGGGCCTCGAAGTGGCTCGAGAGATGGATCAGGCGCCAGCCGACCGCAGCCGTCGCGCGGCGCAAGAACTCCCGGGCCTGCACCCGTCGATCGTAGCCTTGCGCTCCGCCCGCCGGTGACGGGAGCGGGACGCTACGACAGACGCGTATTGACCGCCAGCGCGTTGTGCGACTGATACGTGGCGAGCAGCCGGTACGTGCCGAGCATCTGGAGCAGCTCCGGCAGGAGTCGCTGGCCCTGGTACATCTCGGACTCGGCGTACTCGAAGTAGCAGAAGCGCGTGCGCGCGAAGGTGGATACGCCGCCCGCCATCACGAGGTGCTCCGCCCCCTGGACGTCCATCCAGACGAAGTCGACCACGTCGCCGGGTATCACGCGTTCCGCCCAGTCGTCCAGCCGCACCGTCGCGACTTCGCAGCTGCGGTCGAAGGTCACCCACGGATACACGGCGAGATGCCCGGTCGGCTCGAGGAGGCTGGACGAGAGGTCCCAGTCCGCCTTGTGAACGTTGTCGCGGGTGCCGCCACTCATGTGCAGTGAGATGGTCCCGGTGAGGTCCGACACCGCGACCTCGTGCAGCTGGCACCGGTCGTCCGAGACGCGGCTCCGGAACTCCCGGATCGGGCGGGGATCGCACTCGAAGCAGTGGATCCGGCAATCGCGAAACTCGGCGAGAAACTCGAGCGTGTCGCCACCGTCGTTGCACCCGATCTCGAGGATCAACGGGTCGTCTCGGCCGACGAGCTCGTGGATCTCGGGCTTCGAGAGGAGCTGCTCGTGGTCGGGGACTCGCAACGCACGCGACGTGCGGCGAGAAAGTAAGGAGATCGGGCTAGGCGGTCTCATTCCGGGCACGTCGCCGCAGGGCGCGCAGGCGGCTCCCCATGTCCCAGAGGCTCAGGAGCACACGGCTCCGCAGTCGCCGGGGCAGGGCCACGACGACGTCCTCGCGGATCGTCACCTCGCGGTTTTCGAGCGCAGCCATCACCTGCTCCAGCGTCGGCCACTGGGACGGATCATGCGGGGGAGGCGGCGGCTCGACGAACAGCCGCGCGTCGTCGATCAGGATCGCGTGCTGAGGGCCGATCGTCGCCAGCTCCTCCAGCAGGGGGCACTCGTCGCCCTCGCCCGCGGTGTCTCCGGCGCTCCAGTGGCCGTCGAGCCAGAACACCGTCGGCTCGCTCAGATCCAGTTGCGGCAGGACCTCGCGGGAGTCGCCGAGCACCCACTCGACGTTGCGGAGATCGGCGTGGCGACTCCGTGCCGTCGCATGCAACGTCGGGTCGCGCTCGATGGTGACCACGCGCTCGAAGAGAGGGGCGGCCCGTGCGGCGCTGTTGCCCACGTTCGTCCCGGTCTCGACCAGCGTCCGCGCGCCGACGGCGCGACGCGCCGCCCTCGCCAGCTTGGGCGGTAGCCCGGGATGCACGCTCCCCACCGCGGCAGCTTAGCCTGAGCCTCTCGCAGCCCAGACTAGGGCCGAGCGGGCGGCTTCGGTCGGCAGGAGGAGCCGCTAGCCTGAACCCGCGATGGAGGTCGTGATCAAGCGGGTCGAGAAGCCACGGCTCAATCTCCGCGAGATCTGGGCGTATCGCGAGCTCTTCTACCTGCTCGCCTGGCGCGATTTCAAGGTTCGCTACAAGCAGACTGCGATCGGCGCGAGCTGGGTGCTGTTCCAGCCCCTGTTCACGATGGTCGTGTTCACCATCTTCTTCAACAAGCTGCTCGGCGTGTCCTCGCCCGGCGGCAACTACCCGGTCTTCGTGATCGTCGGGCTCGTCTACTGGAACCTGTTCGCGAACTCCTTCCAGAACGCCAGCAACAGCCTCGTCGCCAACCAGTCCCTGATTACGAAGGTCTACTTTCCCCGCATCATCGCGCCGCTGGCGACCGTCCTCGTCTTCGTCGTCGACTTCGCTTTCGCCGTGGCCGTTCTCGTCGGGGTGATGGCGTTCTACGAGGTCCGGCCCGGACTGTCCGGGATCGCCCTCGCCCTCCCGATGCTCCTCGTCACCCTGCTGTGGGCCTGCGGGCTCGGCACCTTCTTCGCGGCCGTCAACGTGAGATATCGCGACGTGAAGTTCGCGGTGCCGTTCCTCGTCCAGACGCTGTTGTTCGTGACCCCGGTGATCTACGCGGTGGGCCTGATTCCCCACGCGTTCCAGATCTTCACCTACATCAATCCGATGACCGGGGTAATCACGTCGATGCGCGCCGAGCTCGTGCACCAGGGCACGGTCTCCTGGCCCGGCGTGGCGATCTCCTGCGTCGCCGCGGTCGCCGCCGCGTATCTGGGTACCAGGTTTTTCGTCCGGGGGGAACGGCGGTTCGCCGACATCGCATGAGCCCGAGAATCGAGATCCGGGGCCTGTCGAAGGCGTACGTGTTGGGCACGGGCAAGTCGCAGTACGTGACCCTGCGGGACGATCTGGCGGCGTTCATCCGCCGGTCGATCTGGCGCGAGGCCTCGGAGAGAACTGCACGCGACGAGTTGTGGGCGCTTTCGGATGTGTCGTTCGACGTCGACGAGGGGGACGTGGTCGGTGTCGTGGGCCGGAACGGCGCCGGCAAGTCCACGTTGCTGAAGATCCTGTCGCGCATCGTCGAGCCCACCTCCGGCGAGGTGCGAATGAGCGGCCGCGTCACCAGCCTGCTGGAGGTCGGGACCGGCTTCCATCCGGAGCTGACGGGACGCGAGAACGTGCGGCTCAACGGCGCGCTGCTCGGCATGACCCGCGGGGAAATCGCGCGCCGCTTCGACGAGATCGTCGCGTTCTCGGGTGTCGAACGGTTCCTGGACACCCCCGTGAAGTTCTATTCCTCCGGCATGTACGTCCGGCTCGCGTTCGCCGTCGCAGCCCATCTCGACCCGGACATCCTCATCGTCGACGAAGTGCTCGCCGTCGGGGATGTCGGGTTCCAGCGCAAGTCCCTCAGCAAGATGCGCGCCGTTGCCGGCGAGGGGCGGACGGTCCTGTTCGTGAGCCACAACGCCGACTCGGTGCGCTCGCTCTGCGACCGGGGTGTCCACCTGCGCTCCGGGCGCGTAGCCGCGATCGGCACGGTCGAGGAGGCGCTTTCCTCGTACCACGCCGAGCTCGAGGAGGGGGCGGGCGCGCTCGACGGAACGACCCGGCGCGAGCCCGACGGCATCGGCGGTGCGCTCATCGACAGCCTGACGATCTGGGACGGAGACGGTCAGCCGCGGTCCGAGCTCGACAGCGGCGAGGAAATCGTTCTCGTGGTCAGCCTGCGCGTCGAGGACGAGCTCATCGGACAGCCGCTGTATCTCGGCTTCGGTGTCGACACGGGGTTCGGCTCGAGCGTATTCACCACCTTCTCTTCCTGGCAGGGCGTGGGCTTCACGCCACGCGACAACACGCTGCGCGTCGCCTGCCGCATTCCTTCGTTGCCGCTGGTCGCAGGCCGCTATTTCGTCAGCGCGAGCGTTCTCGGTGAGCTGGAGGTGCTGGACCGCGCCGCGCGCGCCACGTCGTTCGTCGTGCGCGAGCAGGGCGACGAGATCCTGTGGCCCCACCACGTGGCCACGCACGGGTCCCTGCGCGTGGAGTGCGCCTACGAGGAGCTCCCGGTCGCCGAGGCCGGGGTCGATCCCGAGGTGGCCGCCTGAGCCTGTCGGTCGGGGGCGGCTGACTCGTGGTCGTCGTTCGTCTGACCGGTGGGCTCGGAAACCAGCTGTTCCAGTACGCGGCGGCCCGGCGCCTCTCACTCGTGCGCGGGACCGAGCTCGTGCTCGACACCGGCTGGTTCCGCCACGAGGCGGCGGGATATCCGGCCGCCCGCCCGTACGAGCTGCGACACCTCGAGCTACCGGCCAGGGTCGTCTCGCTGTCCCCGCAGACCATCGCACGCTGGGAACAGGGGCTGACCGCCCGCGTCGGGCGCTGGCCGGGTCGCCGCATCCGCTTGCCGGTCATCCGCCAGAGCGAGGACTGGAGCGGCCTCGACGAACGTGTGCTGGATGGGCCGGCCGACGTGGTGCTCGACGGGTACTGGCAGAACGAGGGCTACTTCCGGGACGTGGCCGAGACGCTTCGCGCCGAGCTCAGGCTGCCTGCGGCACCCGGACCGCGCTTTGCGCAGCTGCTCGAGGCGATCGCATCTTCGGAGGCAATCGCCGTGCACCTCCGTCGCGGGGACTACGTCACTGTGCCGCAAGTGGCTGAAGTGCACGGGACGCTGGAACTCGCCTACTACCGGGAAGCGGTCGGTCTGGTGGCCGAGCGAGCAGGGAGCGATGCGCACGTCTTCGTCTTCTCGGACGACCCTGAGTGGGCGGAGGCCCACCTCGTTTTCGATTTGCCCACCACTCACGTCGGCCGGACGGGCTCCTCCGCGACCGCCGAGCTTCGCCTCATGGCTTCGTGTCGGCACCACGTCGTCGCCAACAGCTCGTACAGCTGGTGGGGCGCATGGCTCGCCGAGCGCCCGGGGCAGGTCGTCGTCGCGCCGACGCGATGGACTCGTCGCACCGACAGCAGCGCGATCGTTCCCGCGCGCTGGATGAGGATCTGAGTTCTCCCGATGACGGTACGGTGCGGAGCGCTGTGAGCGGCTCGACGGCGACGAGGTGCGAGGTCTCGGTGGTCATCTGCACGCGCGACCGCCCCGAGCTCTTGCGCCGCGTGCTCGAGAGCCTCGAGGAGCAGACGATCGAACGAAGCCGCTTCGAGGTGATCGTGGTCGACAACGGGGGCGGTATCGAGGAACTGGCGCGCACGGCGGGCGCCGACATGGTGGTGCGCGAGCAGGAGCCGGGGCTCAGCCGGGCGCGTAACTCCGGCTGGCGTGCGTCCACCACGGAGCTCGTCGCGTACCTCGACGATGACGCGATCGCGGAGAAGGACTGGCTCGAGCAGGCATTGCGGGTCTACGACGAGCGAGACCGGGCGGTGGCGGCGATGGGGGGTCCCGCTCTACCGCTCTGGGACACCCCGCCCCCGGACTGGTTCCCGGAGGACGTCGAGAACCGGTGGTTCGGCGATACGGAGCGCGTTCTCGCCCATGGCGAGAGCCTGTCCGGCCTGAACGTCTTCTTCTCCCGAGCGCTGCTCGAAAGGCTCGGCGGCTTCGACGTCCGTCTCGGGATGAGCGGCGACCGCATCGGGGTGGGTGAGGAAGCCGACCTGTTCGCGCGCATGTGGGCAGACGACCCACACGCCCTGGCTGTCTACTCGCCAAAGATCGCGATCAGGCATCTGGTGGCTCCGTACAAGGTGTCCGTTCGCTACCAGCTCCGGAGAGCCGTGGCCTACGGGGAGAGCGTGATCATCCAGCAGCAGATCCCTCGGGCCTACCGCCGTCACATGGCGTGGGAATACCTTCGGGATCTGTTCCGTCTCACCCGCGGAGCGCTGTGGCGAGCGCGGCCGCCTCTCAAGCGGTGGGCGCTAGAGGAGCTCGAGCCCGCCGCCGTCCGCTGGGGCATGCTCCGCGCCGTTGTCGGTGGGAAGTAGTCACGGGTAGCCGGCCTAGGCTGGCTTGACGGAGTCGACGCAGACGACCAGAGGCTCCAGCTCGCCAGGGTCGTGGCTGTCCGTCCCGTCGAGCAGCCTGTGCCGGCTGCGATTGAAGCCCGAGCGCTCGATCTGCTCGAAGCCGGCCCGCTCGAGCAGGGTGCGCAGCGAGTC
>DASTZY010000128.1:0-2729 GCA_035764085.1 Gaiellaceae bacterium | reverse complement strand
GAGGGCGGCACGCACCTCTCCGGCTTCCGCAGCGCGCTGACGCGCACGCTGAACGCGAAGGCGCAGGAGCTGAAGCTCCTGAAGGAAAAGGAGAGCCTCGACGGCGAGGATGTGCGCGAGGGGCTCGCCGCCGTCGTCTCGGTCAAGTTGCGCAACCCGCAGTTCGAAGGGCAGACGAAGACGAAGCTCGGCAATCCGGGCATCGAGGGTCTCGTCCAGACGACGGTGAACTCGAGCCTTTCCCGGTTCCTGGAAGAAAACCCGCAGGATGCGCGCGCGATCTGCAACAAGGCGATCGCCGCCATGCGCGCCCGGCTCGCGGCGCGGCAGGCGCGTGAGCTGACGCGGCGCAAGTCGGCGCTCGACGGTTCCTCGCTGCCGGGCAAGCTCGCCGACTGCTCGATCCGCGATCCGTCGCTCGCCGAGCTGTTCATCGTCGAGGGCGACTCGGCCGGCGGCTCGGCGAAGACCGGTCGCGACCGCACCTACCAGGCGATCCTGCCGCTGCGCGGGAAGATCATCAACAGCGAGAAGAACCGCATCAACAAGGTGCTCTCGAACAACGAGATCCAGGCGATGATCACCGCGATCGGCACCGGGATCGGCGACGAGTTCGACATCGAGGGGCTCCGCTACCACCGGATCATCGTCATGACCGACGCCGACGTCGACGGCTCCCACATCCGGACGCTCGTCCTCACCTTCCTCTACCGGCACATGCGCGAGCTGTTCGAGTACGGCCACGTCTACATCGCCGTGCCGCCGCTCTACAAGGTGAAGCTCGGCAACCAGGAGTTCTATTTCGAGAAGGAGTCGCAGCTCGAGGAGCTGCTCGTGCGCGAACGCTTCGGCGACCTCGAGGTGCGCGATCGGGGTGGCAGCGAGGTGAAGCTGACGGAGGCGCGCTGGAAGCGGTTCGCCGGCGCGCTCGCGGAGTTCGAGGGCTGGTCGGCCCGGCTGCGCGCCGACTTCGGCCCGCACGCCTCGGACCTCGTCGTCTCGCACCGGCTCGTCGAGCTGGACATCGCCACTCCGGCCGCTGCGGAGAAGGCGATCGCCGCGCTGCCGCCGAACGGCTTCAAGCTCTCCGTCCTCGAACGCGACGAGAGCGGTCTCCAGGTCAAGGTCGTGGAGGAGGAGACCTCCGCCGCGCAGACCGTCGGCCTCTCGGCCGAGCTCCTGGCGTCGCCGATCTACGCGAACCTCAGGCGCGCGTACGAGAAGCTCGTCGAGGTGGTCGGCCCGCCGCCCTTCTCGCTCGTGCTCGGCAAGCACACGGCCGCCCCGGAGACGTTCTCGGGATTGCGCCACGACGCGCTCGAGCTGGCGAAGCAGGCCGGCACCCAGCTCTCCCGCTACAAGGGCCTCGGGGAGATGAACCCCGAGCAGCTGTGGGAGACGACGATGGATCCGCAGAAGCGGCTGCTCGTCCGGGTCGACGTCGAGGACGCGAGCGCTGCCGACCAGCTCTTCTCGATGCTGATGGGCGACCAGGTCGAGCCGCGGCGCGTCTTCATCGAGGAGAACGCGAAGGACGCCTTCCTCGATGTCTGAGGTCGATACGGGAGCACTGGGCCCGGGCCGGATCGAGCCGCGCGAGCTCGAGCAGGAGATGCGCTCGAGCTTCCTCGACTACGCGATGTCGGTCATCGTCTCGCGCGCCCTGCCGGACGTGCGCGACGGGCTGAAGCCGGTACACCGGCGCGTCCTCTACGGGATGCACGAGGCGGGGCTCCAGCCGAACCGGCCGTACAAGAAGTCCGCCTCGACGGTCGGCGCCGTGATGGCGAACTACCACCCGCACGGCGATTCGGCGATCTACGACACGCTCGTCCGGATGGCGCAGCCGTTCTCGCTGCGCTACCCGCTGGTCGACGGCCAGGGCAACTTCGGCTCGATCGACGACGACCCGCCGGCGGCGATGCGCTACACCGAGGCGCGCCTCGCGCGGATCGCGACCGAGCTCCTGCGCGACATCGGCGCGAACACGGTCGACTTCGAGCCGAACTACGACGAGTCGCGCCGCCAGCCCTCCGTCCTGCCGTCGCGCTTTCCGAACCTGCTCGTCAACGGCTCGACCGGCATTGCGGTCGGGATGGCGACCAACATGCCGCCGCACCACCTCGGCGAGACGATCGACGCCGTCGTGGCGATGATCGACGACCCGGAGATCAACGTCGAGGGCCTGATGAAGCACATGAAGGGCCCCGACTTCCCGACCGGCGCGATCGTGGTCGGCCGCAGCGGGATCCGCGATGCGTACCGCACCGGCCGGGGCCGGATCGTCATGCGCGCCCGCGCGCACATCGAGGAGCTGCGCGGCGGCCGCTCGGCGATCGTGGTCACTGAGCTGCCGTACGGCGTGAAGAAGGGCGGCGACACCGGCGTCATCCGCAAGATCGCCGACCTCGTGCAGGAGAAGGTGCTCACCGAGATCTCCGACCTGGCCGACCACTCCGACCGCACCGGCATGCGCATCCAGATCGAGCTGAAGCGCGACGCCGTGCCGCAGGTCGCGCTCAACAAGCTGTTCAAGCACACGCCGCTGCAGACGACCTTCGGGTACAACGCCGTCGCGCTCGTCGACGGCGTTCCGAAGACGCTGTCGCTGCTCGAGCTCGTCCGCCACTATCTCGACTTCCAGCGCGAGGTCGTCACCCGCCGCTCGAAGGACGAGCTGCAGAAGGCGGAGTCGCGCGCGCACGTCCTCGAGGGCTATCTCATCGCCC
>DASTZY010000127.1:0-4266 GCA_035764085.1 Gaiellaceae bacterium | reverse complement strand
GTCGTCCTCGTTCCGGTCAGCTTCGCGGCAATCCGTCTGGCCAAGCCGTTTCTCCACCCGGAGGTGTTCACCCGCCACGGCCCCAATTTCGGCGGCTGGATCCTCGCCACCTACTGCGTCGCGCAGGCGGCGATGCTCGTTCTGGCCTACACGCTGTACCGGCTCGAGATCGGCGGCAAGCGCCTCGACTCGAGGCTGCGCGACCTGAGGGAGGCGCTCGCGTGACCACCGCGGAGAAGTACGTCACCGCGGCGTACTGCGTCGTGTTCGCCGTCGTGCTCGCGTACGTCCTGATCATGGCGCTCAAGCTGCAGCGACTCGAGCGCGACGTGGACGAGATCGCCCGTCGTGTGCCCGAGGACGACGAGGCAGAGGCTCCGCGGGAGACGGCGCGCGTTGGCTGAGCTGCTCTTCTGGCCGGCGCTCCTGCTCTACGGAGAGGCGGCCGTCGGGTACTTCGGCGACGTGCGGCATCCGGGCCGCGCCGGCCGTGCCGCGACCTGGGGCGTTCGCCTCGGCTGGCTCCTGCAAACCGCGCTGCTCGCCGTGCAGGCGACGCGCGACGACGGCTTCCCCTGGGGGACGTGGGCCTCGTCGCTCTCGCTGTTCGTGTGGCTGGTCGTCTCGGCGTACCTGATCTGGGGCTGCCGCAGGCCCTACCGGCTGCTCGGCCTCGTGGTGATGCCGCTGGCGGTGGTGCTCCTCGTCGTCGCCCGCGCCGGTGGCGGGACGGGCAACGGAAGCGCGAGCCACTACTCGAGCCTGTTCCTCGTCGTCCACGTCGGCCTCGTGCTCGCGGCCTTCGCCGGGCTGACGCTCGCCGCGGCCCTGTCGGGGCTGTACGTCTGGCAGGAGCGGCGGCTGACGACGCGCCCGGCGACGATCCTCCGCAGGCAGATGCCGGCGCTCGCGACCCTCGACTCGCTCGCTCTGCGGACGGTCGCCTGGTCGGTGCCGCTGCTGACGCTCGGCGCCGCCGTCGGGCTCGTGCGCCTCGTCGCACGGAACGACTCGGTCGACGCGATCGTCGCCGTCACGGCGGCCACGTGGGTCGTCTGGTGTGCGTATCTCGTCCTGCGCCTGCTCGGCGGCTGGGCCGGACGGCGCGCCGCCTACCTCGCCCTCGCCGGCTTCGCCCTCGTCGTCGTGATCCGGCTGGCCCTTCCCGCCACCCACTTCGCGTGATGCATCTGATCCTCGTCGGCACCTCCCACCACCACGCACCCGTCGAGTTGCGCGAGCAGGTCGCGCTCGACAGTGAGGACGCGGGGGCGCTCGCGGCACGGCTCGCCGAGGGCGGCCGCGAGGCGGTCTGCCTCTCGACCTGCAACCGTACGGAGCTCTATCTCGCGGCCGGGGACGTCGAGCAGGCCGAGCGGGACGCGGTCGAGGCGCTCGCCTCGCTCGGGCCGGCGGTCGAGCCCGCGCTCTACCGGCTGCAGGACCGGGCCGCCGCGCACCACCTCTTCCGCGTGGCGGCGGGGCTCGACTCGCTCGTGCCGGGCGAGGGCGAGATCCTCGGCCAGGTCCGTCTCGCCCACGAGGTCGGGACGACGGGGACGCTGCTCGACCGCGCGTTCCGGCAGGCGCTGCACGCCGGCCGGAAGGTGCGCGCGCAGACCGCGATCGGCCAGAGCCCCGCGTCGGTGTCGGCCGCGGCTGCTGCTCTCGCGGAGCAGGTATTCGGCAGCCTCGAAGGTCGCTCGATCCTCCTCCTCGGGGCAGGCAAGGTGAGCGAGCAGGCCGCCCGCAACCTCCGTAGCCGCGGCGCCGAGATCACGCTGGCCGCCGACAGCAAGACGGAGCGTGGGCAGATCGAGGAGCAGCTCGCTGCCGTCGACGTCGTGATCGCCTCGACGAATGCGTCGGGCCTCGTGCTCGAGGCCGCCACCGTCGCCGACGCGCTACGCGACCGGAAGGCCCGCCGGCTCCTGCTCGTCGACCTCGCCGTGCCGCGCGACCTCGATCCCGCGATCGCCGAGCTCGACGGCTGCTACCTCTTCGACATCGACGACCTCGAGCAGATCGTGGTCGAGACGTTGTCGCTGCGCCGGCGGGAGGCCGAGCGCGCCGAGGCGATCGTGTCGGCCGAGGCGGAGAAGTTCCACGAATGGCACGCCTCGCTCGACGTCGTGCCGGCGATCGCGTCGCTGCGGGCCCACGCGGAGGAGATCCGCGAGGCCGAGCTGCTGAAGGCGGAATCCCTGCTCGGCAGGCTCGACGAGAGCCAGCGGCGCGCGGTCGAGGCGGTCACCGCGCAGATCGTGAACAAGCTGCTCCATCTGCCGACCGTGCGGATGAAACAGGCGGCCGCGGCAGCCGATGGGGTCCTCTATGCTGAGGCGGTGCGGCACCTCTTCGGTCTCGGCGAGGACGAGCGCTGAAGCTCGGGCAGCTCACCGGCCGCCCTCTGCCGCTACAGGCGCCGACGGCCTTCATCCGGATCCGGGCGCGCGGGGTCGGCTGTGCGCCGCCCGTGCGGAAGCGACTGGCCTGTGCTCGTCCGCGTCGGCAGTCGCGCCAGTAGGCTCGCGCTGACCCAGGCCGAGCGCGCCCTCTCGTCACTGCGGGCGCCCGGCATCGAGCTTGCGCTCGTGCCGATCACGACGGCCGGCGACCGCGACCGCTCGCGTCCGTTCGGCGAGATCGGCTCGCGCGGCGTCTTCGTCAAGGAGCTCGAGGAGGCGCTGCTGGAGCAGCGGGTCGACGTCGCCGTCCACTCCGCGAAGGATCTGACGGCCACGGACCCCGCCGGGCTCGTGGTCGGCGCCTACCTCCGTCGCGAGGATCCGCGCGATGCGCTCTGCGGCGCGACGGAGCTGCGATCCGGGATGCGGATCGGCACGGCCTCCGTGCGCCGGAAGGCGCAGCTGCTCGCGCTCGACGCGAGCCTCTCGATCGAGCCGTTGCGCGGGAACATCGACACGCGCCTCCGCAAGCGCGGCGAGCGCGGCCTGGATGCGATCGTGCTCGCCGCGTGCGGGCTCGACCGGCTCGGGCTCGGCCGCGAGATCGGGCACCGCTTCGAGCCGGAGACGATGCTGCCGGAGGCGGGGCAGGGCGCGCTCGCTCTCCAGGTCCGGGCCGGCGAAGAGCACCTCGTGGCGGCTGCCGACGACCCCGAGACGCGCGAGCGGGTCGAGGCCGAGCGGGCGGTCGTGGCCGCGGTCGGCGGCGGCTGCCTCGCCCCGGTCGCCGCGCACCATGACGGGACGACGCTGACGGGCCTCGTCGCCGCGGAGGACGGCTCGTGGATCGAGCGCCGCACTGGAGCGGACCCGGCGACGCTCGGGGAGGAGCTCGTCGATGCGAGTGCTCGTCACACGTGAGGAGCTCGTTGCGCGCGTCGAGGCGCTCGGCCACGACGCGATCCTCTGCGAGCTGATCCGCGTCGAGCCGCTCGGCGACGAGCCGGTCGATGCGCGTGCGTACGACTGGCTGGTGGTCACGAGCCGCAACGGCGCGCACGAGCTCGCGCGCCGCGGCGTCACCGCGAACCGCATCGCCGCCGTCGGGCCGGCAACCGCCGAGGCGCTGCGTTCGCACGGCCTGCGGGTCGACCTCGTCGCCGCGACTCACACGCAGGAAGGCCTGCGCGACGAGTTGCCGGAGGGAGCGCTCTTGCTTGCCGCCGCGGAAGGAGCACGGAAGGACGTGCTGGATGCCGAGTTCCTGCCGCTCTACCGCACGATCGAGCTGCGGCCCGACGTCCCGGCCGCCGACGTCGCGCTCCTCATGTCCGGCTCGGCCGCGCGGGCGCTCGTCGCGGCCGGCGCGCGCATGCCCGTCGTCGCCATCGGCCCCCAGACCGCGGCCGAGGCACGGGCGGCCGGCCTCGACGTCGCCGCGGTCGCGGACACACACGACCTCGACGGCCTCGTCGAGGCATTACGTTCCGTCTCGTGATCGTCACCTTCCTCAGCGACTTCGGGTTGCAGGACGACTTCGTCGGCACGTGCCACGGCGTGATGGCGCGCATCGCGCCCGGCGTCCGCGTGATCGACATCACACACGGGATCGAGCCGCAGGCGGTCATGCAGGGCGCGATCGTGCTGCGCAACACCGTCCCGTACCTCCCCGTCGGCGTGCACCTGGCGGTCGTCGACCCGGGGGTCGGCGGCACGCGTCGCGCCGTCGCCGTGCGCGCCCGCGACGGCCGCACGTTCGTCGGGCCCGACAACGGCCTGCTGTTGCTCGCCGCCGATGCCGCAGGCATCGAGTCGGCCCACGAGCTGGTCGAGCCGCGCTACCGCCTCGGCGACGTCT
>DASTZY010000126.1:0-4234 GCA_035764085.1 Gaiellaceae bacterium | reverse complement strand
GCGGCGCGACGCCGAGGCAGGCGTTGCTGAACACTGCGCGGACGTCCGGACACGCGATCTTCATCTCGGGTCTCACCGTCCTGATCGCAATGGCAGGCATGTTCTTCACTGGCAACGCGATCTTCACGTCGATCGCGGTCGGCGCGATGCTGATGGTCGCGGTCGCACTTATCGGCTCGCTTTCGATCCTCCCGGCGATGCTCGGGAAGCTCGAGCATCGCGTCGACAGGGGCCGCATCCCGTTCCTGTCACGGCGCGGCGACGGCGAGTCCCGCGTCTGGGGCTTCGTGCTCGACCGCGTCCTCAGGCGTCCGGTGATCTCGACGGTCGTCTCGGGCGCCGCGCTCGTGGCGCTCGCGGTCCCGGTCCTCTCGATTCACACGCAACTCCCGAGCTTCACCGACCTGCCGAAGTCGCTGCCGATCGTGAAGACGTACGAGTCGATCCAGCGTGCGTTCCCGGGCGCGCAGACGCCGGTGAAGGTCGTGATCGCGGCGGACGATGTCAACACGCCGCAGGTGCAGGAGGCGATCGGCAAGCTCGAGCACAACGCGCTCGCGACGGGCCAGATGTTCCAGCCGGTGACGACCGAGGTCAACCCGGCGCACACCGTCGAGACCGTGTCGCTCGCGATCCAGGGCGACGGCAGCGACAGCAAGTCCGTCGCCGCACTCGAGACGCTGCGCCACACGGTGGTGCCGGCGACGATCGGAGCCGTGCCGTCCACGCAGACGGCGGTGACCGGGCTCACCGCGGGCACGCACGACTTCAACCAGCAGATGAAGAGCCACGCGCCGCTCGTCTTCGCGTTCGTGCTCGCCCTTTGCTTCGTGCTCCTGCTCGTGACGTTCCGCTCGCTGATCATCCCGATCAAGGCAGTGCTCCTCAACCTGCTCTCGGTCGGCGCGGCCTACGGATTGCTCGTGCTCGTGTTCCAGCACACGTGGGCGGACGGCATCCTCGGGTTCCACTCGAACGGCGCGATCACGTCGTGGCTGCCGCTCTTCATGTTCGTGATCCTGTTCGGCCTCTCGATGGACTACCACGTCTTCATCCTGAGCCGGATCAAGGAGCTCGTCGACTCCGGCATGCGAACCGAGGACGCGGTCGCAACCGGGATCAAGCGCACGGCAGGCACGGTCACGAGCGCCGCCGTCGTCATGGTTGCCGTCTTCGCGATCTTCGTCACGCTCCGCACGCTCGACATCAAGCAGATGGGCTTCGGGCTCGCCGCGGCGATCCTGATCGACTCCACGATCGTGCGGGCCGTGCTGCTACCGGCGGTGATGAAGCTGCTCGGCGACTGGAACTGGTACCTGCCGCGCCGGCTCGAGTGGCTGCCGCGTCTCGACGGCAGTCGCGAGCGGAGGAGCCGCGAGCGTGCCCCCGACAGCGCACCGGCGCTTGGTTCCGACTAATGTGGCCGGCGGGGGTTGGGGTCGGATGAAGGTCCAACACCGGCAGCTCGACGACCGGGCGCGGAACGGGCGGCGCGTCCTCATCGTCGACGACCACGCGAGCTTCCGCAGCTGCGCGCGGGCGCTGCTCGAGTCCGAAGGGTTCGACGTGGTGGGGGAGGCGGCCGACGGCGAGTCGGCCGTCGCCCTCGCGACGGAGCTCGAGCCCGAGTTCGTGCTGCTCGACGTCCAACTGCCCGACATCGACGGGTTCGCGGTCGCCGAGCGGCTGCTCGCGCACGATCCGCACCTGCAGATCGTGCTCGTCTCGAGCCGCGACCGCTCGTCGTACGGGCCGCTGATCGAGCAGAGCGGAGCGCGCGGCTTCCTCAGCAAGGGCGATGTGTCGGGCGCCGAGATCGAGAGGCTGCTCGAGTGAGAGAAGCAGTCCACAGCCGCGCCGGCCCCGTCCTTCTCCTGTCCGCCGCCGCCGCCACCGGCGCGGCCGTGTACGTGATCGCCGTCAGCAGGATCGCGCCGGAGCCGGTCGCGCAGTCGCTGCTGGCGGCACTCGTGTGCCTGACGTTCGTCGGGGCGGGAGTGGCGGCGCTGCGGCTGCGGCCGTATGCCGGGTTCGGCTTCCTGCTCGCGGCCGTCGGCTTCGCGTCGCTGATCAGCGTCCTCCACGAGGCGAACTCGGCCGCGGCATACACCCTCGGCGTGCTCGCATCGAACCTCGTCTTCGCGGTGCTCATGCACGCGCTGCTCGCGTACCCGAGTGGCCGCCTCGGCCCCATCAGCAGGAACGTGCTGGTCATCGCCTACCTCAACGTGACCGTGCTGCAGGCGGTGGCCGTGGTCTTCGACCCGCTCACGCGCTACCACAGCGCCCACCCGCGCAATCTGGCGCTGCTCGACTCGCAGCCGGCGTTGTCGACCGGCCTGTACGAGCTGGAAGCCGCAGTCGCGGCGGCGATCTCGGTCGTCGCGGTCGTGGCGATGGCACGCGGTTTTCGCGCGGCCACGCCGGCCACTCGGCGGCAGCACCTGCCGGTCGTGGCCGGAGGAGTCGTCGCGCTGCTCCTCTTCTCGTTCGGGTTGGCGCTCACGCCGCTCTCGTCCCGCGCCGGGCTCCTGGGCTTCGGGCTCGCCCTGATCGCCGCACTCGCGCTGCCCATAGCCTTTCTCGCGACCCTCGTGCAGGGGCGCCTGTCGCGCGTGGCCGTCGGCGAGCTGCTGCTCGAGCTCCGCGATCCCGCCCAGGCTGCCGACCTCGAGGAAGCGCTCCGACGTGCGCTCGGGGACCCGACCCTTCGCCTCGGCCGACTCGCAGCGGACAGCAGCTACGTCGACGGCTCCGGCGCGCCTCTCGTCCTCCCGGACCGCGGCGACCGACCCGCGACGACGCCGATCCTGCATCAGGGCGAGCCGGTCGGGATGCTCGTGCACGACCGCTCGCTCCGGCTCCGTCCCGCGCTGCTCGACGCGGTGAACGCCGCAGCCGGCTTCGCCCTCGCGAACGAGCGTGCGCTCCAGGCGGCGGAGCTCGCCGAGAAGCAGACTCGCGCCCTGCTGGACGCCGTCCCGGACACGATCCTCCGCTGGCGGCGCGACGGCCTGTACCTCGACGCCCGCCCGGACGCGCTGACGGCCGAGATCTTTCCCCCGGAAGAGTTCATCGGCCGCAAGGTCGGTGACGCCCTCCCGGAAAAGCTCGCTGGCACGATCCTCGGCGGGATCAAGCGGGCACTCGAGAGCGGAACCATGCAGGTGATCGAGTACGAGGTCACGGCCGGAGGCGTGGCGCACTGGAGGGAGGCGCGGATCGTCCCGAGTGGCCCCGACGAGGTGGTCGCGATCGTCCGCGACTTCACCGACAAGCGTGGTGCGGAGGCGAAGGTGCGCCGGCTCGCCGAGGAGCAGGCGGCGCTCAGGCGCGTGGCGACGCTGGTCGCGAGCGATGCGGCGCCGGAGCAGGTCTTCCAGCTCGTGACGGAAGAGGTCTCGCGTCTCCTCGGGATCCGCGAAGCCGTGCTCGAGCGCTTCGTCGACGACGAGACCGGCACCGTCGTGGGCCGCTACGGGCGCGTCATGACGGGTGGCTTCGAGATCGGCAGCACGCTCCCGATCGAGGAGGGCCTGACCGCGTGGCAGGTGTTGCGCACCGGAGCCCCGGCCCGGGTCGACAGCTTCGAAGGCGCCCCGGGTGAGCTCGCACGACGCATCCGCGCGCTCGGCTACCACGCGACGATCGGAGTGCCGATCGTCGTGGCGGGCTCGATCTGGGGCGCGCTCGTCACGGCCCTTCAGGAGGGAGATGAGCTGCCGCCGGAGACGGAACGGCGCATGCAGGCGTTCGCCGAGCTCGTCGGCCTTGCGCTCGCCAGCGCCCAGGCACGCGAGGAGCTGGAAGCCTCGCGTCTGCGCATCGTCGAGGCGAGTGACACGGAGCGTCGCCGGCTCGAGCGGAACCTCCACGACGGCGCGCAGCAGCGACTCGTCTCCCTCTCGGTCGGGCTGCGCCTCGTGCAGTCGAAGCTGCGTGACGCCCCGGACGAGGCCGACCGGCTGCTCGGGACACTTGCCGATGAGCTCGCCGAAGCGCTGGCCGAGCTGCGGGATCTCGCCCAGGGCATCCATCCGGCCGTGCTCAGCGAGCGCGGGCTTCGGCCGGCGCTCGAAGTGCTGGCTGCCCGCGCGCCACTCGAGGTGGAGCTCGACGTCGACGTGCCGGAACGACTCCCCGAGCCGGTGGAGACGGCCGCCTACTACACGGTCTCCGAGGCGCTCGCGAACGTCGCGAAGCACGCCGATGCGTGCTCGGCCTCGGTGCGGGT
>DASTZY010000125.1:0-3124 GCA_035764085.1 Gaiellaceae bacterium | reverse complement strand
TCGTCCGCGGCGAGCAGCCCGCGGTGGCGCTCGCCGGAGCTGTCCAGCCACTCGTGCTCCTGGAAGCGGACGATCTCCTCGGCGACGAAGCCGCGGTACCACTCCTCGAGCGGGTCGTCGGCCGCCGCGAGCCGGCGGTAGGTCTCGGCGAGCCGCGGGTTGCGGTGCAGCGTCCCCGGCTCGGGGGCCGGGAGGTAGACCTCGGCCGACGTCGTCCAGTCCTCGCGGAACAGCCCCTCGACCCGCTGGATCGCGCCGGCGATTCCCGGGATGACGGGGTAGCCGTGCTCGGCGTAGTGGATCGCGTATCTGGCGACCTCGGCGAACGGCAGCGTCCCGTGCTCGCGCAGCATCGCGATCCAGCCGCCGAAGGCGCCGGGCACGACGGCGGCGAGCGGCCCGGTGCCGGGGACGAGGTCGAGCCCGAGCTCGTCGCGATACAGGGCGATCGTGGCCGCGCGCGGCGCCGGGCCCTGCGCGCAAAGGACGAGCGGCCGGTCGCGTCCCGCCGGCCAGAGGAGTGCGGGCAGGTCGCCGCCGGGGCCGTTCAGGTGTGGCTCGACGACCTGCAGGGTGAGCCCGGTCCCGACCGCCGCGTCGAAGGCGTTCCCGCCCTGTTCGAGCACGGCCATCCCGGCCGCGGAGGCGAGCCAGTGCGTGGACGCCACCATCCCGAAGGTCCCCCGCAGCTCGGGGCGCGTCGCGAAGCTCATCGTCCTCGAACGTTACTGGCCGGGCGAGAGGCTCCGGCTCTCCGGTGACCACCCGGTGACGGAGTGGTGAAGGCACGATTTCGCTCCCGGCGGGTGGGAGTAGGCTCGAACGGTGGCCACCGTCCGGGCCCGGAAGCGGGCCGCCGCCCCGGAGCGGCTGATCAACCGCGAGCTCTCCTTCCTCGACTACGACGCCCGTCTGATCGAGCTCGTCCGCGACGAGACGCTGCCTCTCCTGGAGCGCGTCTTCTTCCTCAAGGTGTCGGCCGAGATGCTGGACGAGTTCTTCATGGTCCGCGTCGCGGGCCTGACGGGCCAGGCGGCGGCCGGGGTGAGCACGCGGCTGCCGGACGGCCGGACGCCGCAGCAGACGCTGGACGACGCGCGCCGCCGCTTGCTCGACCTGTACCGCCGCCAGGCGCGGGCGTGGACGGCGGAGCTCTGCCCGGCGCTGGCGGCCGAGGGGATCGTCGTCTCCGAGGTGGAAGACCTCGACCCGGAGGAGCGCGCCGAGCTCGACGCGCGCTTCCAGAGCGAGATCTTCCCGGTGCTGACCCCGCTCGCCGTCGGGCCCGGCCAGCCGTTCCCGTACATCTCCGCGCTCTCGATCAGCCTCGGCCTGTTCGTCGCCGACCCCGAGACCGGCGAGGAGCGCTTTGCGCGGGTCAAGGTGCCGGAGGGCCTGCCGCGGTTCTTCCCCGTCGGGCGAGGCGGCCGCTTCGTGCCGCTCGAGCACGTCCTGTCGCACTACCTGTCGGATCTGTTCCCCGGCATGGACATCCTGGAGCGGTCCGTCTTCCGCGTCACGCGCGACGGCGACCTCGAGGTCTCGGACGAGGCCGACGATCTGCTCGAGGCCGTCGAGCTCGAGTTGCGGCGCGCCCGCTTCGGCGAGGTGACGCGCCTCGAGGTCTCGGCCTCGATGTCGCAGGCCATGCGCGAGCGCCTGCAGCACGAGCTGCGCGTCGCGGACGGGCTCGTCTATCCGCTCGAGGGGGTGCTCGACCTCGCCGACGTCGGCCAGCTCTGGGAGCTCGACCGGCCTGACCTCAAGAACGATTCCTGGACGCCGGTGGCGAGGCCCCCCTGGAACTCGATCGAATCGGCGGCCGAGCAATTCGTGGCCATCCGCGCGGGAGACCTCCTCGTCCACCATCCCTACGACTCGTTTGCGAGCAGCTTCGAGTCGTTCGTCGACCGGTCGGCGGCCGATCCGCAGGTGATCGCGATCAAGTCGACCGTGTACCGGACGAGCGACGACACGCCGCTCGTGCCCGCGCTCATCGACGCCGCCGAGCGAGGCAAGCAGACGGTCTGCCTGGTCGAGATCAAGGCACGCGGCGACGAGCGCCGCAACATCGAGTGGTCCCGCGCGCTCGAGGAGGTGGGCACGCACATCGTCTACGGCTTCCCCGGCCTCAAGATCCACGCGAAGACGACGCTCGTCGTGCGGCGGGAGGCCGGCGGGCTCCGCCGCTACGTCCACCTGGGCACGGGCAACTACAACGCGGTCACGGCGCGGCACTACGAGGACTTCGGCCTCTTCACCGCCGACGAGGAGATCGCGGCCGACATCGCGGACCTGTTCAACAACCTCACAGGCTTCGGACGTCCCGCCAAGTTCCGCAAGCTCCTCGTCGCCCCGTTCACGCTGCGCGAGCGGCTGATCGAGGAGATCCGGCTGGTCGCCGGCGCGGCCGGCGCGGGGAAGAAGGCCCGGATCCGGATCAAGGTGAACGGGCTGACGCACCCGCAGGTGATCGACGAGCTCTACGCCGCGTCCGAGGCCGGCGCGCGGATCGATCTGCTGGTGCGGGGCGTGTGCTCCCTCCGGCCGGGAGTGCCGGGACTGAGCGAGCACATCCGCGTGCGAAGCGTGCTCGGGCGGTTCCTCGAGCACAGCCGGCTCTTCGTCTTCGACGCGGCCGACCGCAGCGCCTGCTTCCTCGGGAGCGCCGACCTGATGCCGCGCAACCTCGACCACCGCGTCGAGGTCGTCGCGCCCGTCGAGGATCTGGCCCTGCAGGCCGAGCTCGCCGCCACCCTCGAGGCGCTGTGGCGCGATACGTCCACCTCGTTCGAGCTCGACGCGGGCGGCCACTGGCAGCGGGTCCAGCCGAAGAAGGACGAGCGCGCCCGCTCGGGGCAGCAGATTCTGATGCGGCGGGCGCGGCGGCGGCTGTCGCTCGCCCGAGCGCGCTGACGCCGTCGCGAAGTCGTCTCCGGGCCGTCACGGGATCGTCACCCGAGGTTTGGGACGCCCTCCGACTGCGGACCTACGATGCGTGGAGATGCGAATCGGCGTGATCGACGTGGGCTCGAACACCACGCGCCTGCTCGTGGCGAGCGCGGGGCCGGACGGCCTCGTCCCGCTCGAGAAGGAGAAGGCGCGGCTCGCGCTCGGCGAGGAG
>DASTZY010000124.1:0-3549 GCA_035764085.1 Gaiellaceae bacterium | reverse complement strand
GCTCGTGCCGGCGCGCGCGATGCCGAAGTCGGTCACCTTCACGCGGCCCTCGGCGTCGACGAGGACGTTGTGCGGCTTGATGTCCCGGTGGACGATGCCGTGCCGGTGCGCGAAGCGCAGCGCCGAGAGGATCTGGCGCGCGTACTCGATCGCGACGTTGATCGGGGCGGCGCCGCGGCCGACGATCAGCTCCTTGAGCGTGCGCCCGTCGAGGAACTCCATCGCGATGTAGTAGGTGTCCTCGGCCTCGCCGCGGTCGTAGATCGAGACGATGTTGGGGTGGTTCAGCGCCGCGGCGTTCTTCGCCTCGCGGCGGAAGCGCTCGATGAACTGGTCGTCGTTCCCGTGGCGGCTGTTGAGGATCTTGATCGCGACGCGGCGGCCCAGCTCCTGGTCCTCTGCGAGGTAGACGTCGGCCATCCCGCCGGCGCCGAGCTTGCGCATGATCCGGTAACGCCCGTCGAAGAGCGTGTCGATGAGGGAGTCGCTTACCGCCACGGCCGCCTAAAGGGTAGAGACATGGTCAGCGACCCAGCAGCTTTTCGAGGATTGCCTTGGCGATCGGCGCCGAGATCGAGCCGCCGAAGCCGTTCGGCTGCTTCTCGACGACGGCCGCGACGACGTAGCGCGGGTTGTTCGCGGGGGCGAAGGAGACGAACCAGGCGTCGTAGACGGTCCCGAGCCCGAGCTCCGCGGTTCCCGTCTTGCCGGCGACCTCGATGCCCGGGATCTGGGCGCTCGTGCCGGTGCCGCCCTGGACGACGAGCTGCATCATCTGGTTGAGCTCGGCGGCCGTCTGCGGCTTGATCGGATGGCCGAGCACGCTGGGCCGGGTGCGGCTGACCAGGCTGCCGTCGGGCGCGAGGATCCGGTCGACCAGGTGCGGCTGCATCTCTGCGCCGCCGTTCGCGATCGTCTGCGCGACCATCGCCATCTGCAACGGCGTGGCGAGCATGCTGAACTGCCCGAACGCGAGCCTGCCGGGATCGATCTGGGACTCGCTCGACGGGTCGAAGAGCCTCCCGTTCTTGTAGAGACCGGACGGCAGGCTCGAGGTCGGCGGCAGCTCGAGCGGCGGTATCGAGTAGAAGCCGAACCGCTTCGCGTACCTGAGGATCTCCTCGCCCCCGATCTGCTTCCCGACGTTGCAGAACACGGAGTTGATCGAGTGCTCGAAGCCCTGCGAGAGCGTGACGTTGCCGAAGGACTCCGGCCCGTTCTGGTCGGGGTTGCCCGCGTTGGAGACGTGCTGGCCGTACTCGATGCAGTAGCCGGGGTCGTTGAACGACGAGCTCGGCGTGAAGGCGCCCGAGTCGAGCGCGGCGGCGGCGGTCACCATCTTGAACGTCGAGCCCGGCGGGTAAAGGCCCGCGGTCGCGTTGTTCACGAGAGCCGAGGCGTCGCCACAGGTTCCCTTGATCCGCGTGATCCTGGCGAAGCCGTTGGGCTGCTGGATCAGGTTCGGGTCGTAGGTGGGGGAGGAGGCCATCGCGTAGATCGCACCCGTCTTCGCGTCCATGGCGACCACTGCGCCGCAGCGGCCGGCGAGCTCCTGCAGCGCGAGCCGCTGGACCGCGGGACGCAGCGTGAGGATCGCGTCGTCGCCGTGCACGGTCTTGCCACCGAGCTTGTCCAGCTCCTGCGAGAGCGTGTTGCTGAGGTTCGTGTTCGCGCCGGTCAGGTAGTCGTCGAGGGACTGCTCCAGCCCCGTCGTCGTGCCGGCCGCGGTGGAGTAGCCGACCACCTGCGGCGCCAGGTCGCCCGTCGGGTAGTACCGGGTGAAGATCGTGAGGCCGCGCTTTCGGTGCTTGTGGTTGGCGGCGAGCACGGTGCCGCCGCCGAGGATCTTGCCGCGGTCGACGGTGAGCCGCGCGACGAGCGCGATCGCGTTGTCCTGCCGGTCGGCGAGGCTCCCCACGGCCCACGTCTGCCAGTACGTCGTCGCCACGATCAGGGCGGCGAGCAGGAGGAGCGAGGCGACGGCGACGTGGCGAAGCTGCCTGTTCACGCGCCCGCCTCCCGGCGATTCGCCCTGTGCGAGATGAGGAGCAGCCCCGCGACGAGGAGGAAGTTGGCGACCACGCTCGACCCGCCGTACGAGACGAAGGGGAGCGTGATGCCCGTCAGCGGGATCACGCGCGTGATGCCGCCGACGATGACGAACGTCTGGAACGCAAACCCGAAGCTGAGCCCTGCGGCGAGCAGCTTCGAGAAGCCGTCGCTCGCCGCGAACGCGATCTGGAACCCACGCAGGACGAACGCCATGTACAGGAGCAGCACTGCGGCCACGCCGATGAGCCCGAGCTCCTGGGCGAGCGCCGAGTAGATGAAGTCCGTGTTCAGGTCGGGGATGACCTGGTGCCCGCTCGTCGAGGTGAAGACGCCGTGGCCGAGGCCGGTGCCGCCGAAGCCGCCGTGGCCGAGCGAATAGAGCGACTGGACGAGCTGGTAGCTCTGGCAGTCCTGCCGCAGCGCGTCGTGCCCGACCGACGGGCAGTAGATCTTGTGCGTCGACCACGGCGAGAGCCAGTTCGTCACGCGGTCGCGCACGTGCGGCGTCCCCTGCGAGACCGCGTACGAGCCGACGAGGAACAGCCCCAGCGCGGCGGCGACGAACGAGAGCCGCGCCGTCGCGACATACAGCATCGCCAGGAAGATCGCGTAGTAGAGGAGCGCGCTGCCGAGGTCGTCGGTGGCGAAGAGGACGAGCATCGCGCCGCCCCAGATCACGAGCAGCGGCCCCCAGTCCTTCAACCTCCCCTGCGCCAGCACCTCGCGCTTCTCGCGGAGGTAGGCGGCGAGGAAGACGATGAGCGCGATCTTGCCGAGCTCGCCCGGCTGGAACTGCAGCGAGCCGAAGTGGATCCAGAGCCGCGAGCCGTTGATCTGCTCGCCGATCCCGGGCGCCAGCGGCAGGAAGAGCAGGAGGATCGCGGTGACCCCGAAGACGTACTTGTAGCGCTCGAGTGCGCGGAAGTCCCGGTGCAGCCAGAAGAGCGTCGCGGCGAAGGCTGCGACGCCGATCACGATCCAGAGAGCCTGCCGGAAGGCGTTGCTCGGGTCGAGCCGGTAGATCTCCGTCACCCCGATCGCCGTCAGCAGCGCCGCCATCGGCAGCAGGTACGGGTCGGCGAGCGGCACGGTCAGGCGCGCGACGACGTGCGCGACGAGGTAGAGGCCGAAGAAGAAGACGGCGTATCCGAGCGAGCCGCCCGAGATCTGCGACCTGAGCGCGATGTACACCGTCGCGAAGCCGATCGCCGTCAGCAGGCCGACGGTGAGGAGCGCGGCGAGCTCGCGGTTGCGCAGGGTCAGCGCGTCAGCCCCCACACGACGACCGCCGCGGCGATCAGGAGGACGACGATCGCGATCAGGACGAGGCGGACGCGGCGCGCGTCGAGACCGGTCTCGGCTGCGGGCTGGCTCGCCGCGAGCTCATCCGGGATCTCGCCCGGAGGCACGACCATCGTGTCTCCCGCCTCGCGATCCGCGTACTCACGCGTCTGCTCGTCGGGCTCGTCCTCGCCTCCGGTGAGCGCCGGCATCGCG
>DASTZY010000123.1:0-17022 GCA_035764085.1 Gaiellaceae bacterium | reverse complement strand
AGCCGCCGTCTCGACTTCGAGCTCGAGCTCGGCTTCGTCGTCGGCGTCGCGACGCGGCTCGGCGAGTCGGTGCCGGTGCACGGCTTCGCCGACCACGTCTTCGGCGTGGTGCTCGTGAACGACTGGAGCGCGCGCGACATCCAGGCGTGGGAGTACGTGCCGCTCGGCCCCAACCTCGGCAAGTCGTTCCAGACCTCGATCTCGGCCTGGGTGACGCCGCTCGCGCTGCTCGAGGAGGCCAGGGTCGAGGCGCCGCCGCAGGATCCGCCGCCGCTGCCGCATCTCGCCGGCGGGCGCGACTGGGCTCTCGACGTGGCGCTCGAGGTGGAGCTGAACGGCGAGCGAGTGTCACGGGGCAACGCGCGGACGCTCTACTGGACGTTCCCTCAGCAGCTCGCGCACGCGACGTCGAACGGCGCGTCGCTGCGGACCGGCGACCTGATGGCGTCGGGCACGATCTCCGGCCCGGAGCCCGGATCGGAGGGCTCGATGATCGAGCTCTTCCGCGGCGAGCGCTTCCTCGAGGACGGAGACGAGGTCGTCCTCCGCGGCCGCGCTGCGAACGGCGTCGAGCTCGGCGAGGTGCGCGGGCGCGTGCTGCCGGCGGGCTAGGCGGAACCGAACGGAGAGGCCTCCCGTTTGCCTGTGAACGACCAAGGAGGCGGTAATGGCAGCCTGGGTATGGATCCTGATCGCGATCGGAGTGCTGGTGGTCTTCGGCCTGGCGCTATTCGGGGCGAAGCGCGGCCGCGAGAAGACGCAGCGGCGTGAGCAGGCGCAGGAGCTTCGCCAGGAGGCGGACGCTCGCACGCGACAGGCCGAAGAGCGGGAGCGCGTCGCGCAGGAGCAGCAGCAGCAGGCGCGCGAGGCGCGCAAGGTCGCGGCCGAGGTCGGCGCGAGGGCCGACCAGCTCGATCCCGATCGCGAGCGGGAAGCGCGCGACGGCGACGAGTGAGGACGTCGGGGGTCTATTTGGGCGAGGCTGTCGTGTCTCGCTTCGAGCCGAGATGCGGCGCGCCGCCGATCAGGTCGTAGAAGCGATCCCGGCGGGGCGCCCATCGTTCCTGACGGGCGGCTGAGCGGGCCTCGGCGCGCCGCCGCCTCCGGCTGTCCTCGGGATAGAGCGACCGGGCCCAGATGGATGTCGGCTTCGCAAGCCGCAGCGCGCCGACGGCCGCGAGCGGCGCGAACACGATCCCGATCAGGCCCAGCTTGAGCTTTCCCTTGAGCAGGGCAACCACGACGAAGCACGCGACGAGTGCGAGCACCCCGTCGCCGATCGCCCTGCCGAGGCGCTCGCCGGGCGTGTCGGTCGGGAGGGGGAAGGTCGCCAGGACGGCGAGTCCGAGGAATGCCACCGCCGCCAGGCACGCGTCGATCGAAAGGCGCCCCTCCGTCGTCCAGTAGACGTCGTCGAGGTGAAGGAGCATCGCGAACTCGTCGAGTACGAGCGCGGCCCCGGCGCCGAACACGATGGCGAGCAGGGCGACCCAGAGCTCCCGCGGCCCGAGCCCGACGGCGAGCCCGCCGGCCACGAGGCACAACACGACGCCCGGCACGAGGTGGTGCACGTGGACGCCGCCGATGTGCGTGCTGCCCCAGCCGCGAACCCGCGCCATGCGCGTGTAGAACCGCGTCCCCGCAAGTGTGAGGACGAACGCGAGCAGCATCAGGAACGCAGGCTCCCTGCCCCCGCCGAAGATGTGGGCCTCGTACCCGGGAACGAAACGGAAGAGGTTCATCGTTTCCTCGCGGGCATCGTAGGCCGGAGCGGCCGTCGTATCCTTGGAACATGCCGGAGAAGCGGAGAACCACCCTGGAGGAGGCGCGCAGGGTCGGCGACGAGATCGGCGTGGACTGGAGCCGTTTCGACCTGGAGCAGTTCCGTGCCGGGATGGACGTCGAGTTCGAGCACGGGAGCCACGACCCGCAGACGGACGTCACCCACGACGACCCGATCGTCACCGGGAAGATCGCCCTGGCGCACATGAAGGAGTTCCCGGACTACTACGAGCGGCTCGAGCGCATGGAGGCCGAGGCCGAGCGCGACCGAGCCGAGAAAGGCTCCTGAAGGCCGGCCCCGGCGGGGCGAGTGAGTGGGCGCGGCTGGGATCGAACCAGCGACCCCTCGCGTGTGAAGCGAGTGCTCTCCCGCTGAGCTACGCGCCCGTAGCCCCTCTACCTTAGCCCGATTTCGGCCCGGGCCAACGGCGGCTGACGAAGGTCAACGCTCGCTACGGCGGAGGTGCGCCAGAGCGAGAGCCAGCAGGGCTTTGGCGCCGGCAGCGGTCCTCGCCGTCACGCCGATCGCGAACCGCCCCACTGCGACTGCTCGCACGGAGAAGAGCCCTGCGGTCTTGGTGGCCGCCTCGACGCGGGCGAGGTGGCCGGCTGCGGCGTGGGTACGCAGGAGCGCGTAGCTCTCCGACTCGCTCGAGTGGCTGTTGCTGAAGTCGATGCGTACCGCACCGAGTGTGTGCAGGTGCCCGTTGGGGGCAAGGCGCGTGATCTTCACCTGCCGGAATCCGGCCGGCATCTCAGAGGCCAGAACCGGGGTCGCGGCGATGCGCTCGAGAGCGGGCGGCAGGCTAGGGGCTGGCGCGAGCATCGCTTGTATATCGGCCCGGCGTTGCTCGTCGGATTTAGCTAAATCGGGGATGCAGGCCCGGGACGCACGGGTGGCTGCGTCCCGGACCTCAGCACCTCAACGTGACTGGCGGGCTACCACCAGGAGCCGCGAGTTCGGCCTCCCGCACCGCCCATGAACAGCATGATCAGGAACAGGACCGCCGCGATCACGGCGATGATGAACAGCCAGTGCAAGGTGAAGCCGAGGCCGAATAGGACGATGGCCAGCACGGCAAGCAAGATCAGAAGCAGCATTCCTTTGACACCTCCTCGTTGTCACGGAGAAACGGCGCACGTTCCGGTTCGGTTTCGGTGCCCGTGACGACGCCGCGCCGGGATTGGCGACCCGGCGCGACGGCAACACCGGGTCCATGTCCGCGTTCCTCTCCGCTCGCGCGATGCGCCGGCTCAACGTGGCACTCGTCATCTGGGCCGCGTTGTGGATCGGGATCGCCGCGTACACCGCCTACGAGGTCTCGGCGCTGCGCGCGCTCAGCCACACCGTGGTCAAGGCGGGGACGGCGACCGAGTCGACGGGTCGCGCGCTCGCGGCGGTCGGGCACCTGCCCTTCGTCGGCGGCCGGATCTCGCAGCTCGCCGACCAGGCCGTCGCCGCCGGCGCGAGCGCCCGAGAGAGCGGCGCCTCCACCGCCACGACGGTCGACCAGCTGGCCGTTCTGCTCGGCATCGCGATCGCCCTGATCCCGACCGTGCCGCTACTGGCGCTCTACGTCCCGCTTCTCCTCGCCTGGCGACGGGAACGGCGGGAGGTGAGCCGTGCCGTCGCGCGCTGGGACGGCGAGCCCGGGCTCGAGGCGTTTCTCGCCCACCGCGCGCTCGGCCACATGCCGTTCGAGCAGCTCCGCGCCCTCGGCTACGACGGCATGCCGGGCTCTCCGGCGAACGCCGATCTCGCAGCGGCGGAGCTGAGGCGTCTCGGTCTGGACCGCCCGGCGCGCCGGGTCGTCTCGCTGCGACGCCGGCGGGAACCGGTGAGCCGGTGATCGAGCAGAAACCGCGTCGCCCATCGCGGCGGCGGGACGGCGGTGAAGGGACACCGCCGGAGCCGCCCCACGCCGGACGCCTGGCGCGCGCCTACGCAGGGATCGTCGTCTGGCTCGCACCGCTCCTCGTGCTGGTCGTCGTCGCGGCCGCGTACGGCGCCTACCGCTATCTGCCCTCGATCGCCTCGGCGCCCGCGGCCACGAGCGACGCGCTCCTCCCGCAGCATCCCGCGGCGCTCGCGGTCGAGCGGGAGTCGGCGCGGCTGTTCGGAGCGCCGGTCGCCACGCCGTATGTCGTCGTCCAGCGCAACCCGCACGGGCTCTCCGCGCAGGTGCAGCGGGCGAGCCTCGCCAAGGCGGTCAAGGTCGACCAGAGCAAGGTCCCGGAGCTGCGCGGGGTGCGGGCCGTCCCGATCATGAACACGCTCGGGATCATGCCCTCGTCGCGCGAGCACGGGACGACGATCGTCACCTACCTCTACTTCCCCGGCTCGACGTCGAGCGGCACGGCCTTCGCGGACACGGCCACCTACGCGCGCTTCCTCGGGCCGCGGCTCGACGTGGTGGGAGCCACCGGCGCCGAGAGCGCCCGGGTGGAGCAGTTCGACCTCCTCGCAAGCCGGCTCCACTGGACGGAGGGGCTGACGGTCCTGCTGATCGTGCTCATCGTCGGGATCGCGCTGCGCGCGGTGCTGGCGCCGATCGTGACCGTGCTCAGCGCCGGGATCGCCTTCCTGATCTCGCAGCACGTCCTCGGCTGGCTCGAGGCGAATTCGAGCCTCACGATGCCGAACGAGCTGCAGGGAGTCGCGGTCGCGCTGATGCTCGGCATCGTCACCGACTACTCGGTCTTCTACTTCAGCAGCGCGCGGGAGGCGATGCGGGACGGCCTGCCGCCGCGGGAGGCCGTGCGCCGCTCGACGCAGCTCAACACGCCGATCGTGTTCACCGCGGGCGCCGTCGTCTCGTTCGGGGTCGCGTGCCTGATGCTCGGGACGCTCGGCTTCTTCCGCTCCTTCGGCCCGGGGATGGCGATCACCGTGGCGACGGGACTGCTCGTCTCGGTGCTGCTCGTGCCGGCGCTGCTGCGGCTGCTCGGCCCGGCGATGTTCTGGCCGGGTCTACGGCAGGGGTCGTCGTCGCTTCGGCCGTGGCGGAAGCGGATCTCGCGCTTCGCGACGTGGCAGCCCGTCTCGCTCGTGCTCGCGGGGGCCGTTCTCGCCGCGCTCGTCCTCGCCGCGACCGGCCTCCGCAATGGGCTGCCGCTCGGGCTGCAGCTCGTCAAGGGGCTGCCGTCGGGGAACCCGGTCGCGGTCGCCGCGCGCGCCGCCGGGCAGGGCTTTGCGCCCGGCGTCGTCGCGCCGACCGAGCTGCTCCTGCAGCAGCCGGGAATCGACCATCGCCGCCCGCAGCTCGACCGGCTTCAGGCCGCGCTCGAGCGGCAGCCGCACGTCGCCGGCGTCGTCGGCGCTGGTGACCAGCCGACCGGCAGCCGGTTCGGAGGCGCCTTCGCGCCGCGAGGAGGAGCGGCCCGCTACGCGATCATCTTCGACAGCGACCCGACGGAGGCGCCGGCGATCAAGCAGCTCGAGCGCCTCCAGCACAACCTCCCCGCGCTGCTGCAGAGCCACGGGCTCGGCGGCGCCCGCGTCGGCTGGGGCGGGGAGACGGCGCTCGCGGTCGAGACGGTGCAGGCGACGAGCACGTCGCTCTGGCGTGTCGTCGGCGCGGCCTTCGCCGTCAACTTCATCTTCCTGCTGCTCTTCCTGCGCTCGCTGTTCGCGCCGCTCTACCTGCTGGTGGCGAGCGCGGCCGCGCTGGCTGCGACCTTCGGCCTCACCGTCTACTTCTTCACGGACGTCCTGCACGCCTCGGGTCTCCCGTACTACGTGCCCGTCGCGTTCTCGGTGCTGCTGCTCTCGCTCGGCTCCGACTACAACATTTTCGTCGTCGGCCGGGTGTGGAAGGAGGCCGACCGGCGGCCGCTGCGGGAGGCGGTCGCGGTGGCTGCGCCGCGGGCCGGCCGGGCGATCACGGTGGCGGGGGTCGCGCTCGCGCTGAGCTTCGCCATGCTCGCGATCATCCCGATCACGCCGTTCGCGGTGATGGCGTTCGCGATGGGGGTCGGGATCCTGCTCGACACGTTCCTCGTCCGCTCGATGCTCGTGCCTGCGCTCGTCGTGGTCTTCGGGCAGGCCGGCCGGTGGCCGCGCCGCAGCCCGCAGGAGGGCCCGGAGCTCGTAACCGATCCCGCGACTGACCCGTTGCAGCGACAAACTCGAGGGAGGGGAAGATGAACACAGTTGCCCCCGAGACCACGGTTGCCCGTCGTCCCGCCGGGGAACCGGGTCAGCAACGCAGAGGTCTCCGCCGGGAGATCGGCTTCATCGGCCTGCTCTGGGCCTCCGCCGGCTCCATCATCGGCTCCGGTTGGCTCTTCGGCGCGCAGAAGGCCCTCATCGCCGCCGGCCCGGCGGCCATCATCTCGTGGGGGATCGGCGCGCTCGCGATCTTCCTGCTCGCGCTGACGCACGCCGAGCTGGGCGGCATGTGGCCCGTCGCCGGCGGCACGGCGCGCTTCCCGCACTACGCGTTCGGCGGGGCCGCCGGCGCGTCGTTCGGCTGGTTCTCGTGGCTGCAGGCCGCGACGGTGGCGCCGATCGAGGTGCTCGCGATGATCACCTACGGTCAGCACTACAGCTTCGCCGAGGGCTGGATGAAGACCACCAAGGGCGGCACGAGTGTCCTGACCGCCAGCGGGATCGTGGCGGCGGTGATCCTGATGGCGATCTTCACCTCGATCAACTTCCTCGGGATCCGCAAGCTCGCGCACACGAACAGCGCGGCGACGTGGTGGAAGGTGGGCGTACCGCTGCTGACGATCTTCGTGCTGGGGATCGTCAACTTCCACGCGAGCAACTTCACCGCCGCCGACGGCTTCAACCCGTTCGGCGCGAAGGGCGTCCTCGCCGCCGTGTCGACGAGCGGGATCATCTTCGCGCTGCTCGGCTTCGAGCAGGCCGACCAGCTCGCGGGCGAGAGCGCGCGGCCGAAGCGCGACATCCCGCGCGCGGTGATCCTCTCCGTGATCATCGGCGCGGTCATCTACATCGCGCTGCAGATCGTGTTCCTCGGCGCGCTGCCGCCGTCGCAGATCGGCCACAGCTGGGCCCACGGCGCCTACACGACGATGACCGGGCCGTTCGCGCAGCTCGCGACCCTCGTCGGCGTGGGCTGGCTGGCCGCGATCCTCTACGTCGACGCGATCATCTCGCCGGGCGGCACGGGTCTGATCTACACGACGTCGAGCTCGCGCGTCTCCTACGGGCTCAGCCGGAACGGCTACTTCCCGACGGTGTACGAGTCGACCGACCGCCGCGGTGTGCCCTGGTTCGGCCTGCTGACCGCGTTCGTCGTCGGCTGCGTCTGCTTCCTCCCGTTCCCGAGCTGGACCTCGCTCGTCGGCCTGATCACCGCGGCGAGCGTGCTCATGTATGCGGGGGCGCCGCTAGCCTTCGGCGTCTTCCGGCGGAGGCTGCCGCACGCGGAGCGCCCGTGGCGCGCGCCGCTCGGGCCGGTGCTCGCACCGCTCGCGTTCATCGTCGCCAACCTGCTCATCCTCTGGTCCGGCTGGGACACCGACTGGCGGCTCGGCGTCGCGATCTCGATCGGCTACGTCATCCTCGTCGCGACGCGCGTGCTGAATCTCAACTCGCAGTCGCCGCAGCTCGACCTGAGGGCCGCGAGCTGGCTCCCGGTGTACCTCGTCGGGATGGGCGCGATCGTCTACCTGAGCGACTTCGGGCCGATGGCGAATCCCGTCTTCCCGCTCTGGTGGGACATGGTCGCCGTGGCGATCTTCAGCGCGGCCATCTACTACTGGGCTCTGGCCGTGGCGCTGCCGACCGAGCGGATCGAGGAGATGATCGGCGACGTCGTCCTCCCCGAGGAGGAGGACGCTTCGAGTGAGCCGCTAGCGCGCGAGGTCTGACCGCACGGGGGGACCGGCGGTGCGGTGCCGTGCGCGCCGCACCGCCGCCAGCGCGCCCGCGCAGAAGGCCGCCGACAGGAGGAACGGGACGACGTCGCCCGAGGCCTGGGCGACCGCGCCTCCGGCCGCGGGGCCGACCAGCGCGCCGGTGGCCCACGCGGCATTCATCAGGCCGAAGGCCATCCCCTGTGGCAGGCCGCTCCGCTCCGCGCCCTCCGCGATCAGCGCGAAAGCCGGCGTGAAGAGAACGCCGTACGCCCCGCCGGCGAGGACGATCAGCGGCACGTAGGCCAGCGGTCGCGGGCCGATGGCGAGGCCGACGGAGACCGCCGCACCGGCGGCGAGCGCCGCCTGGACGGGAAAGAGGACTCCGCGCCGGTCGACCATTCGTCCTGCGACCGGAGACACGGCGGTCTCGAGGGCGGCGCTCACGAGCCAGACCGCCCCGATCGCGGCCGCTCCCCAGCCGGCCGCCGAGAGGTGCAGTGGCGCGAGGGTGGAGAGGACGCCGAAGAGGAACGACGGCAGCGCCATCAGGGCGAGCCCGCCGGCGAAGAGGGGATTGCGGAGCGCCAGCCGCATCGCAGAGACCGAAGGAGCCTCGGGCGGCGCCGACTCGAGGCGCAGCGTCCACACCGCGAGCACCACCGCCAGGGCCGCGAGCGCGGTGAAGACGACGTCGCGTCCCAGCAACGCGGCCGCCGCTCCGACGACCGGGCCGAACAGGGCGCCGAACACGGCCGCGCCCATCGCGCTCCCGATCAGCTCCCCGCGCCGTTCCCGCGGCGCCGCGGCGAGGAGCCACGCAAACGCGCCGGCCCAGGTGAAGCCGCTGCCCGCGCCCTGCAGGAAACGCGCCGCGGAGAGGGCCCAGAACCCGTGCGCGAAAGCGAAGCCGAGGCTCGACAGCCCCATCAGGGTCAGCCCGACGAGGACGGCGCGCTGCGCGCCGAGACGCGCGGCGGCGGCGCCGCCCGGCAGGCCGCCCACGAGCGCTCCGGCCGCATAGGCGGCGACGAGCACGCCGGCGCCCGCCTTCGAGAGATGGAACGTGTGGGCGAAGTGGGGGAGCAGCGGCGTGAGCGCCGCGTAGAGCATCGTGTCCACCGCGACGAGCGCACAGACGAGGAGCAGGAGCCGGCGCATTGGCTTCCAGCGTATGTTCGGCCTACCGTTCCGGTGTGACAGTTCGGGGTGTCGGCGCCGTATGACGGACGTGAACGCCCTCCCGGCAGCGGTCCGACAGCCCGGTCGGGTCGGCGCCCCGCCCTTCGCGGACGTCGTCGCCGAGCATCTCGACGCCGTCTACCGCTACCTGGTCTACCTCACCGGCGACCGCGCGGCGGCGGAGGATCTCGCGGCGGAGACGTTCGAGCGGGCCTTCCGCAGCTGGCGCCGCTTCGACCCGCGTCGCGGCGCGCCGCGCACCTGGCTCTGCCGCATCGCGCGCTCCGCCGCCGTCGACTGGTTCCGGGCCGAGGCCCGGCGGCAGCGCCGCGAGGAGACGTACAGCCGCGACGAGGCGCTGCTCGAGGAGTCCGTCTTCGCCGAGGGCCTGTCGCCGGAGCTCGACGGGGCGCTACGGCGGCTGACCCCGGCCGAGCGCGAGGTTGTGGCGCTGCGCGTCCTGCTCGAGCTCGACGGCCCGAGCGCCGCGCGTGTGCTGGGGATCAGCCACACGGCCTGCTCGACCCGGCTCAGCCGGGCGCTGAAGCGACTGGAAGAGGAGATGACGCATGTCCGCGATTGACTGGAACGAGCTGGACGGGTACGAGGCGCTCGTCTCCGAGTTGCGCGCGAACCCGCCGGCCGCGCCCGAGCGGCTGCGGCAGCGGATCCTCGAGGGCGCGCCCGTCGCTCGCCGCCGGACGTCGTCGAAGCGGCGGCTGGTCTTGGTCGTCGTCCCGGTCGCCGTGACCCTGGCGGTCGGAGCTGCGCTCGTGCATGGGCTCGTCAACCCCGGGTCGAAGGAGTCGGGGGCCGTACCAGGGCAGTTGGGATTGCTCGGGCCGGCCAGGACCACGCCGACGGCAGACAGCGGGAAGAGCGTCCATCGCACGTTCGCCCGACCTCGTCCCGGAAAGCCGGCCCTCAACGGTCCGATCGTAAAGGCGTACATGCCGAGTCACCTCAACGCGCTCGCCATCCCGAAGGACCGGCTCGTCCACGCCGACGCCTCGCTCCAGGTGCAGGTGCCGAACCGCTCGGCGCTCTCGGAGGCGACGAACAAGGCGACTCAGATCGTCTCCTCGCTCGGGGGCTACGCGCAGAGCGTCCAGTACCAGAGCGAGCGGAAGGGCTCCGGGAGCGCGTTCCTCACGCTGCGGGTGCCGGTCGACCGGGCGCAGACCGCGATCGCGAGGCTCGGTCAGCTCGGCAAGCTCCTCTCGCAGCAGGTCTCGACGCAGGACCTGCAGCAGCAGCTGACGCGGCAGACGAACCAGATCGGCTCGCTGCGGCGGGCGATCGCCGTCTACCAGCAGGCGCTGAAGAGCGGGACGCTTTCCGCGCCGGAGCGCGTGGAGATCCAGATCAAGCTCGCGAATGCGCAGCACTCGCTCAGGCTCGTCCGGAAGGCGCGCAGCGGCACGGTCGCGTCCGGCGCGACGGCGGACATCTCGCTGACGCTGTCCACGCACAACGCCGGCGCCGTCGGCGGCGGCAACGGTGGTGGCCGCTTCGGCCGGCTGCTCGGCTCCGCCGCGGGCTTCCTCGCGCTCGAGGGGATCGTCGTCCTCTACGCGCTCGTCGTGCTCAGCCCGATCCTCCTGATCGGCGGCCTCGCGTGGTGGCTCCTGCGCGAGCGGCGGCGTCGCGAGGAGACCCGCCTGCTCGCCTCCGCCTGATCTGGTGAAATAGCGGCATGCTCGCCTCGGAGCTCTCGACCGGCCACGAGGTCGGCCTCATCGTGGTGGCGGCCGCGTTCATCGCCTTCGCCCTGGTGTCGTCGTTCCTCGTGCCGCGCTACAAGCCGGACTTCCCGGGCCCCTCCGGGCTGAGCGTGTTCGCGATCGCCTCGATCGTCATGTTCCTGCTGATGATCGCGGCGATCAACTTCTTCGGCTAGCGGTACCCTGTCCGGACTTCGGAGAAGTGGCCGAGTGGCTGAAGGCGGCGCCCTGCTAAGGCGTTATGGGGCTGAATGGCTCCATCGAGGGTTCGAATCCCTCCTTCTCCGCTAGCGCAGCGCCCGCCGCGGCTCTGCGCCCACCCGCGGAGGGGTGGCAGAGCGGTCGAATGCGGCGGTCTCGAAAACCGTTATCCGTCGTTAGGCGGATCGAGGGTTCAAATCCCTCCCCCTCCGCCTTCAAATCCCTCCCCCTCCGCCTCCCGAGCCGAAACCGATGCGGGTAATCGAGTTGCAGGCGTCCAGGGCGATGCCGCAGGCCCAGGCCCAAGGCGCACCGGGACCTCCTCGGTCCCCTGACGCGCGGTCGGACTGGCGCGCGACCGGCGCGCGCGGGCGCGGTACGGGAAGGCGCGCGATCCGCACCTGGATCGTCTGTCTGCGGCGGCCGAGTCGGCGCTCCGAGACGGTCGAGCCAGACCGTCCGGTCGAGTGCGCCCAGCGGCACTTGAAGACTCGGATCGAGCTCGTGTAGGGCCGCCGGGCTGCGCGTCCCGTGTTCACGTCAGGTGAGAGGACGCTCGCACAGCCGAGCGCTGACGCTCATCGGGCGAAGTGCTGCCGGTTACAACGCCGACTGGAATTGGAACAATCGCATCGTGGGTGTGGTGCCGACGCTGCGGGTCTCCGGCTTCGTCGCGGGAGTCTTCATCCTGGCCGTCTCGGCAGGATGCGCCGGAAGTTCCTCGCACCAGAGCGACTCGGCGGGACGATCCGCGGCGGCGCAATACGCAGCGATGCTTATGAACGGCGGGTCGGCCCAGACGGTGATTCACGGCGTACGGGTCGAGTGGCAGCGAGAGCACGACGGACACGTCTGTTACACCGCGAAGCTCCCTAGACGCGACAAACAGATTCCGCTCGGCTCTTGCATCCGACGCCTACGCGCCGACGAGATCGCGTACGCGGTCAGGAGAGTGCAGAAGACTCACCAGCTAGTGATCGTCGGTGTCGCAGGCCCGCGCGTCGCGAAGGTCTACGTGCGATTCCGCGACAAGCGGTGGACGCCGCTCACAAGCCGCAGCGCGTTCTTCGGCTACATCCCGAGAGGCAAGGTGCTCAGCGTCGTGAAAGTGCTGAAGAACGGCACACGGCGCGAGTTCGCCGTCAACCAGTACTCGGCGTAGAGGTCGGCAACCTCGCCACGACTGCCGCTGATCAGGGGGATTCGGGAACACTGGCCCAGCCGAGGGACCTCTCGCCGCGTTGGCGACGTAACAATGGAGTTGAGGCTCGACGAGAAGGAGTGAGGGGTGCGCCTGTTCGTCGCATGTGCCGTCGGTGTCCTGAGTGTGGGCTTGAGCATGAGCTTCAGCTCTGACGGGACGCCGACCGCGAACGCAGCCGCCGCTGGACTACCTGCCGTTGTCTGTGGTGCCTCGTTCAGAGCACTTCCCTTGCGCTGGCACCAGTCGGGAGCACCTTCCACGCCGATCATCGGCGGTGAAGTGCCTGGGAACACCTGGTCCTGGGCCGCCACCCCGCCTTCAGTGGGGAACCTGGTGAAGTCTCTTCCACGCGATGGCATCTACATCTGGGTCGATCTCATCCGTCCGAAGCGCGGTCCGACCGGAACAGCCCTGCGGCTGCCGCTACTACTCCGCAAGGCCAAGGTGATCGAGCAAGAGGGAGCGCCTCACCTGCCCGAGTACCGGATCGAGGGCCGTTACCGCCGCCAGTACGTCGTCGTCCTTGGCGTCGATTTTGGGCGCTCCTCACCGCCCGCGCGTCTGCGTCGGCTCGCGGAACGCGTCCTTCGCACGCTCGTCCTACCACGCTGGGTCCCGTTCGCGCGCCGCTCGTCTTGCTAGGCCGTTCAGGCGTCATTCCGGAACACTGGCCCAGCCCATCGTGCTTCCGCCAGACGCCGTCGGCCAGCGCTACCTGACGACCGCGATCGTCAGTTCCGGGGCATCGGGATCTCGGTCGAGATGCGTATGCCAACCTGGATCGATCTTCCCCGCCCGCACGTCCTCGGCCCAAAGCTGAAGCGACTGCAGAAGGAGATCAGCCTCTTCGACTGTTAGGAGTACGTCGACTCCTTGCGGCGTCTGTGGCGGCTCCGGAACAATCCTGATCTTCATAATGCTCAGCCTACGCGGCCCGCCTAGGTGCGAGGTTCGGGGGTCATTCCGGAACACTGGCCCAGGCGAGCGTCCTCTGCCGTTCGCGGGCTGCTAGGAAGCGGGGCCTACCCGCCGATACCTAGCTCGCTAGTTCCGCGCGAAGCAGAGATCGCTTCACCGACCCGCTATCCCGACGTGGGCGTGGTGTAGATAGGCGCGGACGATCCTTTCTTATAGACCTTGATACCAGCGTTGGTGATTGCCGCGTAGTGGGGCGCCTTGCTCAGTGGCCCCCCCGCACACCGCAGAGCCGAATGCGAAAAGGCGCGACACTGAACTCGAACTAGCGCGTCCCTGCCGGGCCCGTTGAGGACGACTGCCACGTCGCCGACACTCAGCCTCACAATCCTTCCCTTCGGTTGCGCCGAGTTGCCCACCTGATGGTTGCCCGGTGGTTGATTCGTGGAGTAGATCGCCCCGGACACTCCCTTCTGAAAGACGTCGATACCAACGGTGGCGGCAAAACCGTTGGTGACAAAGGAGTAAGTCGCCTTGCTTAGTGGTCCGTTCGAGCACTGGACATGGGCGTATTCGATGGGGTGGCGCGGCGAATTGGTAAAGACGCGACACTGAGCGTTCCCGAGGACTACCAGGTCGCCGATTTTCAGCTTCACAATCCTCCCATTCGCTTTCGCCGAGTTCGCTGCCTGAGCGGAGCCGAAGCAAGCGCCGACGCCGACGCAAAGAGCGAGTACGAACGCGAATACGACACGCATCAGAGCCTCCTAGGTCTTGATTGATCCGACCTGGCGATGGTGAACCGTGCAGGTAAACGCGCAGTTACAACCGGGTAAACGCCGCGCGCCGGGCACCCACCTCCGATCTCCCCCCTTCCGCCTGACGCTGGACGGCGCGGCAAAGTCTTCTACTCATAAGTGCTGGTTGCAACTAAAGTTCGCACTGAGTTCAGTTTGCGCAGGCCTCAGGGGTCATTCCGGCACACTGGCCCAGCGGAGCATCTAGGTGGCTGTTCAGTGTTGGCTACGGAAGGGCGGTTGCCGAGCCGCCCTCGACGATGATGCGACTCGCTTGGGGCGAGTCGTGGAGCGCGCGCATCGCCAGCCCCAACGGCCCGCTGCCCCACAGGTGGTTCTTGCCACAGTGGGGACACCGAATCTCCGTCACGGACAAGACGGCCGCCTGGAAGGCCCCAGGCGGAACATCCACCACATCCACTGGCTTCCCAGGCTCGGGACAGATGAGTTGCACCATCGGCATGTCCCCAATCTACGCGCGTCAGGGCTCATTCCGGAACACTGGCCGATCGCGTTTTGACGGCGTAATCTTCGCTGCGGAGATGTGAGCGGTGAGCACGCGTGTGGCCCTCATCGTGCTGGCTGGCGTTGCAGCCCTCGGGCTCGTGACGAGCTCCGCGGGGGCACGGCGAGAAACGCTGAAGGGGCTGATCGCGTACGAGAAGTGCATGGTCCCGAGCAGATCGCACTTCTGCGGGAGCGACATTTGGGTCATGCGCGCCGACGGCTCACACCAGCGCAAGCTGAATCTGGGCCGAACGAGCAGCGATCAAGACCACGCCCCGGTTTGGTCCCCGGACGGGAAAAAGATCGCCTTCTGGCGGGAGCCAAAGTGGCTCCCGGACCGCGACACGATCTTCATCACCAACGCGGACGGGACGCACGTGACGCGGCTCGCGCGGGGGAACAGCCCGTCCTGGTCTCCTGACGGACGCAGCCTTGTCTTTCAGGGGCCACATGGCCTCTACGTGGTGGGCGCAGACGGTGGCACGGTCCGCAAGCTGGCCGCCAGGGGAGGCATGCCCGACTGGTCGCCGGACGGCGAGAGAGTCGTCTTTTCGTACAGCCGCCCCCGGGGGAGGAGCTCACTCCACGTGATCAACATCGATGGGACACACGAACGAGTACTCGCCCGCGGAGAGGCGTGGAACCCGAAATGGTCCCCGAACGGAGACGCCATCGTCTACGCCAACTGGGGAGGCGGATGGATGCTCAACGTACGAAGCGGACATCGCACGCATCTCGGCAACTTTCCGTACGGGGCCGACCTCTCATGGTCCCCCGACGGGAATCAGATCATCTGGGATCAAGCAGCCGACTGGCCGAACGCCGAACTCTGGGTCATGAACAGGGACGGATCAGAGCGACAAAGACTGACCCACACCCGTCTGGCAGAGTACGCACCCGATTGGACTGACTAGCTTCTCAGGGGTCATTCCGGAACGCTGGCCCAGGCGAGCGCAACCCCCTTTACCCCCTCGCTGCGTCCAGCTCCTGTTGCTGCCGGCCGATCTCCAGCAGATCTGGCATCGGCTCGTCCTTCGGCCACCGACGGTTGCCGAAATCATCCTCCAGCATGCAGCGGGTCTCCGGCGGGGTAAGGCGCTTCGCCAAAAATAGGGCAGGAGGGCGGCGAGATGGATCGACTCCGGGGTCTAAGCCGTGGGGGGCGGCTCCCACTCGTGGTGGCGGTTGCTGTCCCTCTGCTTGCGGCTGCACCTGGAGTGCAGGCTAATGCGGCCGGCTCGTTACGGCTGCTCGGCGGACATTCAGGGCCCGCGGGACGATCGTGCGGCGTTGCTCCAACGTGGATCTACTACCGCATGGGGGGATCGTGAGGTACGCCGGGGATGCGCCGCCGGTGTGACGCGCGTCAAGCTTGTCGTTTGGCGCTGTTACGGAACCGGGTTCAGCTCCGGGTTCAGGGTCGTCGAGACACTGCATGCTCGCGTCGCCTCGACCGGTGCCTTCAATGGCTCATTCGCGGTCAACGTCCACAGCGATTGCTTCGCCCAAGCCGCATATGTCGGAGGACACTCCAGGCGGGTCTACTTCCGAGTTCGCTGAAAGGTGCCGCCGGCCGCGGTGTTCTCGCCGCAGCCGACGAAGGCCGCGGTTGGTCCCGCCCGGTCGGGTTCATCACGCAGCCTCGACCTGTAGCAGCCCGACGAACGGCGACTCGTCCTTCCGCTTCGCCGCGGACCGGTCTAGGGCATCTGCGCCGCGAGACGGTCGAGACGGTTCACCATCTCGGTGGTCGGCGTAGTCGGAAACCGCGGCCGGGGCTTGGCCGATGACGCCTTCGACGCGCTGCATCATGGTGACGCTCGCCAAGCGTCCTCTTTGATCTTGTCGAGCAGCCCCGCGGCCCAGTCGGCAAGAGGTCCGAATGGCGCTTGGCGAAACCCTTCTTGCATCTAGACCATGGGGAGTCTCGGGTGTAGCTTTGTGGGGCGAACTAGGCCGTCTGGTCGGCGGTTGAGGGGTGGGCATTTTGGCGAAACGACCCGGTCGGGGGGCCGATGGGGGATCGGTTGCTGAGGCCCGGGCCACACGGGCGATACGTGGTCGTCTCCCTGTCCGCTCTGAAGGTGCGGCGGTTGTCCTCGCGGCGGCGTTCATACTCGTGAAGAGCGCGTCAGCGGCGAGCCCTGTGCAGATCGTCGCGGCAACGGTCAATGCTGACCGAAGCGTCTCAGTGAGCTGGAACATTCCCGCCAGTTCATGGGGCGGCGACCTCATCATCAACCCAACCTCCACCACGGACCCCACCGGGGGGATGCCGTTTGGGAGCACGACCGTCGACTATCAGATCTTTGGCTCGGGTCGGACGCACTACACGACGTTGCCGCTGAGGATGTCGATTCAGTCGCCGGTCACGGTTTACGTCCAAGTGCAGCTGATCGATCCATACGACAACACGCTGAGTTGTCAGCAAGGTGGCGACCTAGTCGACTGCGACTCCCAGGTTGTCGCGCTCACGGTAACGCCCATGTGTACGCAGGTCCTGGTCAAGGCGGGCTACTACACCAAGACGCTGGTTCGGCGCGGTCATTGGCTTCGGCAACACGGGCACTTCGTTCGCCGGCACGGCCATCGCGTCTGGGTCAAAGCTGCCTACCGCCACATCTACCACCGGCCGGTCTACGAGACGCGGTGCCATTGATCGGACGAACCCCAGCAACTTCACAACGAGGCGACCATCGGCCGAACGGGGTATCAGCCGGTCAGGTGAGAGGACGCTCGCTCAGGCCAGTGTCGCGTGCGTTCTAGTCCGTTCCGCGGGGGTTGAATAGGTTCCAGTTCCCCTCGGTGACGACTTCGATGTCTCCCTCGGTCACCTTCAGAGCGGTCTGGTCGTCGAGCGCGTACGTCGGTACTGGTATTCCGG
>DASTZY010000122.1:0-1256 GCA_035764085.1 Gaiellaceae bacterium | reverse complement strand
GAGATCAAGACGATGGTCGCCGAGCGGCGCGCCGACCGGGAAGGCCACGTCGCGGAAGCCGCCGACGTGTTGCTGCGCGAGCTCGAGAAGGTCGACATCCCCGTCGACATCTCCGGCCGCGCCAAGCACTTCTACTCCATCTACGACAAGATGGCCCGCAAGGGCCGCGAGTTCAACGAGATCTACGACCTCACCGCGATGCGCGTGATCGTCGAGCGGGACGGCGAGGAGGGGACCCGCGACTGCTACGGCGCACTCGGTCTCATCCACTCCCTCTGGAAGCCGATGCCGGGCCGCTTCAAGGACTACATCGCCATGCCGAAGTTCAACGGCTACCGCAGCCTCCATACCACGGTCATCGGCCCCGAGGGCCGCCCGCTCGAGATCCAGGTGCGGACGCGCGAGATGCACGTGACCGCCGAGCTCGGCGTCGCGGCGCACTGGGCGTACGTCCGGGACGGGCGCCGCTCCAAGGGCGCCGACGAGGAGTGGAACGCCTGGGTGCGCCAGCTGATGGACATCAACGCCGACGAGTCCGACGCGCGCGAGTTCGTGAAGAGCTTCCGCACCGACCTCTTCGACGAGGAGGTCTTCGTCTTCACGCCGAAGGGCGAGGTGAAGACGCTGCCGGCCGGCGCGACGCCGATCGACTTCGCGTACGCGGTCCACACCGACGTCGGTCACCGCACGGTGGGCGCCAAGGTGAACGGGCGCATCGTGCCGCTCCACTACCGGCTGCGCAGCGGCGACCGCGTCGAGATCCTCACCGGCAAGTCCGCGGCCCGCGGCCCGTCGCGCGACTGGCTGTCGCTCGTCGCCTCGTCGCGCGCCCGCAACAAGATCCGCCAGTTCTTCTCCCGCGAGCAGAAGGAGGATCTCGAGGCGAAGGGCCGCGAGGCGCTCGAGAACTCGCTCAAGGCGCAGAACCTCCCGTACAAGAAGCTCGCCGGCTCGGCCGTCCTCGCCGGCGTGATCCGGGAGTCCGGCTACAAGAAGGCCGAGGACTTCTACATCGCGCTCGGGTCCGGGAAGCTGACCGCCTCCAAGATCGTCGACAAGGTCCTCCAGCAGCTCAAGGTCGGCGAGGTCGCCGAGGAGCAGGTGCCGGTCAAGAAGCCGCGCGCCCGCGAGGCGGCCGGCAGCGACAGCTACGGGATCAACGTGATCGGCGTCGAGGACGTCCTCGTCCGGCTCGCCAAGTGCTGTACGCCTGTCCCCGGCGACGACATCGTCGGCTACATCTCGCTCGGCAAGGG
>DASTZY010000121.1:0-17283 GCA_035764085.1 Gaiellaceae bacterium | reverse complement strand
GCGCCTCGAGAACATCTTCGGCCCCACGCCGTGCCGGTCGCTGCGCTACTGCGAGAGCTGCCGCCAGCCGTTCGAGCAGTTCAAGACGATCTAGCTAGTAGCTAGCGAGGAGGTCATGCGGCGGCGGCTGCCCGCGGTCTTTCTACGCGACGCGGACGACGAAGAACGCGACCGCCACGTATTGGCAGGCGAGCGCGACGATCGTCAGCGCGTGGAACAGCTCGTGGTAGCCGAAGACCCGCGGGTAGGGGTCCGGTCTCTTGAGCGCGTAGACGAGAGCCCCGGCCGTATAGGCGAGCCCACCTGCGGCGAGGAGGATGACCGGCACGACTCCCTCGTGGTGCAGGAACCGCGGCAGGACGACGACGCCGATCCAGCCGAGCATCAGGCCCAGTAGGGCCGACCACCATCTGGGCGCCCCGGCCCAGCAGAACTTCGAGATCGTCGCTGCGATCGCACCCGACCAGACGACAACCAGGACGGTTATCCCCCAGGTCCCGTGCAGGCTGATCAGCGCGACGGGCGTATAGGTGCCCGCGATCAGAACGAAGATCCCGGCGTGGTCGGCGCGGCGCATCCACAGCCGCGCGCTCGGACTCCAGGTGACGCGGTGGTAGAGGGTGCTCGTTCCGAGCATCAGGGCCGCCGAGCAGGCGAAGACGGTGGCGGGCAACACACGCGATTCCCGCGAAAACACGACGAGCAGGACGCCGATGCCAAGAGATGCGGTGAAGGCGACGCCGTGCAGCGCTCCGCGTAACAGGGGACGCTCGATCGCTACCGGCGCCTGCGCAGCGAGCTGCATGCGCTCAGCTTAGGTCGCGCCGCCGGCCGGGGTGAGCGCGCTTGACATATTCCGATATCGGAATATATTGTCTCGCATGGCCCGCTCCGCAGCGACGGCAGACGTCTTCAACGCCGTCGCGGAGGGACGCCGCCGCGAGATCCTCGACACGCTGATTGCGGGCGAGAAGGCGGTCGGGACGATCGTGGAGGACCTCGCGCTGCCCCAGCCCCAGGTCTCGAAGCACCTGCGGGTGCTCAGCGACGTGGGGCTCGTCAGGGTCCGGACGGACGGGCGCCGCCGGCTGTATCGCCTCGAGCCCGCGCGCCTCGAGCCCTTTCGGGAGTGGCTGGCCAAGCACGAGCAGGCGCTGAACGAGCGACTGGACCGGATGGACAGCTACCTCCAGGACCTGCAACAGGAAGGAGAACCCGGTGACGCCTGATCGGCATGGGTCCTCGGTCGTCGAGCATCCGAGCGAGCTCGAGATCCTCACGACCCGAAAGTTCGACGCTCCGCTCCAGCTCGTCTTCGACGTGCTGACGCAGCCGGAGCACGTGCGCAACTGGTTCGCTCCCTTCGACGACCGCGTGACGGAGTGCTCGATCGACCTCCGCGTCGGCGGGAGCTACCACATCGTCTTCGAGACTCCGGACGGGAAGGAGTGCTCGTTTCGCGGCACCTACATCGAGATCGAGCCCCCGACCCGGACCGTCGCGACGTGGCTGTTCGAGGGGTGGCCCGACGCGCACGCCGTCGAGACGGTCGACCTGCACGAGACCGACGGCGTGACGACGCTGACGATGAAGCTGGCCTTCCAGGACGCGGCCGGCCGTGCGCACATGAAGCGCTCCGACGGACAGGAGGACAGCTTCGACAAGCTGGAGGACTACCTGCGGTCGCTGGTCGAGCAAGGAGTGACCGCCTAGACGGCGCGAGACCCGTCAGGATTGGCTCCGACGCTCCCCTTCCCGCGAGCACGAGGAGACATCCGATGACACGCCCGATCGCTGCCGACGACCTGTTCCGCTTCCGGTTCGTCGTCGCCGCCGACCTCTCGGCCGACGGCACCCGCGTCGTGTTTGCGCAGACGCGGGTCGCCGCCGGCGAGGAGGAGGACGACGACGAGGTCGAGCACAGCGACCTGTACCTCCTCGAGGTCGGGAGCGGCACGGTTCGGCGGCTGACGGTCAGCGACTCGTCGAACTCGGCGCCGGCGGTCTCGCCCGACGGGTCGCAGGTGGCGTTCATGTCGACGCGGGCCGAGAAGCCGCAGCTCTGGGTGCTTCCGCTCGACGGCGGCGAGCCACGCCGGCTGACGGATCTCCCCCAGGGCGTCGGCGGCGGCCCCGTGTGGTCGCCCGACGGGACGACGATCGCATTCACGGCCGGGCCTCAGGAGGAGCCGCGCAATCCGGAACGCCCCTACCGCGTCACGCGGACCATCTGGCGCTTCGACGACATCGGGGTGCTCGAGGATTCCGTCCAGGACGTGTACGTCCTCGACACCACCGACGACAGCGCCGAGCCGCGCCGGCTCACAGACGACCGCTTCATGAACTCCATGCCGAGGTGGAGCGCCGACGGGCGGTCCCTCGTCTACGTCGCCTCGCACGATCCGGATTCGCACCTGCTCGGCTCGAGACTGCGGCGCGTCGACCTCGACGGCGGCGTCACCGACCTGACGGAGCCCGACGGTCTCGTCGTCTGCCATGCACCGCTGGCCGACGGCCGGATCGTGTACGCCAGCGACTTCGAGCAGGACGCGGTGGTCGGCACCCGGGCGTCGCTCTACGTCCTCGACGCGGCGACCGGGACGCGCACCCGGCGCGGTGCCGACATCGAAGGCCACATCGAGGGAGGCGTCCAGCCCGACAACCCGGCGGGGAGGATCGGCGCCGGGCAGCTGCTGCTCGGCGAGGGCGACCGCGAGGTCGTGGTGACGGTCCAGACCGGCGGCGAGGTCTCGCTCGCGCGCGTCTCGCTCGACGGCGACGAATCGCATTCGGTCCTCGCCGGAGGCACCCGCGTCTGCGCGCCGGTGGCCGCGAACGGGCGGAGCGTCCTCTTCGCTGCGTTCGGGTTCACCGAGCCGGGCGACCTCTATCTCCTCGACCTCCGATCGGGAGAGGAGCGCCGCCTCACCCACCTCAACGACGACGTGCTCGCGGAGCTCGAGCTGCCGACCGTGGTCCCGCTCCACTTCCCGGGGGTCGACGGAGCGCCGGTCGAGGGTTGGTTCCTGCACCAGGGCACCGCGAAGACGCCGCTGCCCACCGTCCTCAGCATCCACGGCGGCCCGCACTCCGCCTGGGGAGCCCATTTCAACTTCGACCACCTGATGTTCGCCGGCGCTGGATACGGCGTGCTGCTGGTCAACCACCGCGCGTCGACCGGGTACGGCGACGACTTCGCGACGGCGATCAGGGGCGACTGGGGGAACCTCGACTACGCCGACCTGATGTCCGGCGTCGACCACGCGATCGAGGAAGGGCTGGCCGATCCCGACCGGCTCGGCGTCTTCGGCATCTCCGGGGGCGGCAACCTGACCGGCTGGGTGATCGGACACACCGACCGGTTCAAGGCCGCCTGCCCGGAGAATCCCGTCTTCAACTGGTTCTCGATGTACGGCACGAGCGACATCGGGGCCGACTTCAGCGTCCGAGAGCTCGGCGGCACGCCGGACGAGGCCGAGGATGTCTTCCGGCGCTCCTCGCCGATCACGTACGCGCACCGCTGCACGACACCGACGCTGTTCCTCCAGCACGAGGACGACCACCGCTGTCCCGCCGAGCAGACGGAGCAGTTCTTCACCGTGCTCCGTGTGAACGGCGTGCCGGCGGAGATGCTCCGCTTCCCGGGCACGCCGCACGCGGGATCGATCTTCGGGCCGATCGGCCACCGGCGCGCCCAGAACGACGCGCTGCTCGAGTGGATGAACCGCTACGTGCTCGGCGGGGCGGCCGAGACGGGCGAGAAGCAGGCCGTCGCGACTCCCGCCTAGTAGAGCCCGGAGAGCCGCTCGGCGAACGCTGCGTCCTCGGCACAGAGGCGGTCGACCTCGGCGCGCTCGACGGTGACGACCACCCCGCCTGTCAGCGCACGCACGCGTGCGGTGCGCAACCCGTCCTCGGAAAGAAGCGCCCGCTCTCCGATCACCGCGCCCGGCCCGAGCTCGCGCGTGCCCTCGGCCGCCTCGACGACGAGCGTGCCGTCGATCACGACGTACAGACCCGTGCCCGGCTTCCCACGCTCGACCAGCATCTGGCCGGGCGAGAATGCGAGCGCCGAGCCGGCCTCCTTCAGCCTGCGCAGATCCTCGTCGTTCACCACGGCGAGTATCGCATCGCCGGCCGGTGACGATCCGGTGAAGGGCCTGGAACCGGGCGCGCGCGGCGGATAGGGTGCGCCGCGATGCCCGCCGCCACGCCAGACGACCTCGCGGGCATCGCGCTCTTCGCCGCGCTCGAGGCCGACGAGCGCGAGACGATCGCGCCGTGGTTCGAGCTCCAGGACGTCAGCCCCGGCGTCCGGCTCACCGGCGAGGGCGCAGCAGGCTACTCGTTCTTCGTCCTCCGCGACGGGACGGCCACCGTCAGCATCGACGGCACCGACGTGCGGACGCTCGGCGCGGGCGACTTCTTCGCGGAGCTCGCCCTGCTCGGCGACGGCCGGCGCACGGCGACGGTCACGACGGCCTCGCCGGCCCGCGTCCTGGTGCTCTTCGGGACGGAGTTCCGGCGCCTGCAGCAGGAGCATCCGGAGATCGCAGCCCGGATCGAGACGGGGCTGCGCGAGACGGCTCAGGCTGTATAGCGGTCGGTACGCTCTCGACGTGGCCGTCGAGATCCTCTACTGCCCCGTCTGAAGCGGGTACGACCGACGGGCCGCGAGTCTCGCGGCCGAGCTGAAGGACAACGGAATCGACGCCTCGGCCCGCGAGGGAGAGAAGTCCCAGTACGACGTCTTCGCCGACGGCGAGCTCGTCTTCTCCAAGCAGGGCGAGGGGCGCTGGCCGGACGACGGCGAGGTGCTCGGCCTCGTGCGAAACCGCTGAAACTCGGGTCGTTGGCACGCCGCAAGGCGCGGCGTACTGTTCGACGATGAGCATCGTCATGGGGTCCGGCCTCCGCCCATACGTTCCCCGGCTCGCCGCGCGCTGGCACGAGCACGCGCCCGGCGAGCTCGCGCGCGTGCTCGACGCTTCGCTGCTCGGCCTCGACATCTCGGGCTTCACCGCCCTCTCCGAGCGTCTCCAGGAGAAGGGGAAGCTCGGCGCCGAGGAGCTGATCGTGCTGATCAGCCGCTGTTACTCGAGCCTGATCGACATCGCCGCCCGGTACGGCGGCGACGTGCTCAAGTTCCGCGGCGACGCGCTCCTGATCGTGTTCGAGGACGCGGGACACGAGGAGCGGGCGGCGCGCGCGGCCCTGGCGATGCAGCGGTTCGTCGCGGACGGGGGAACCGCCGGCGAGTCCAGCGTCGGGGCGGTAGAGCTGTCGATGTGCGCCGGGCTCGTCTCCGGCCCGTGCCACTTCTTCCTCGTCGGCCGGCACCACCGCGAGCTGCTGGTCTGCGGCCCGTCCGCCTCCGGCACGCTCGAGCTCGAGGACGCCGCGGCGAGAGGCGAGGTGCTCGTCTCCGCGCGAACCGCCGAGGCGCTCGAGGGACTCGTGGCCGGCGAGCGCGACGGGGCGTACCTGCTCCGCCCGGACGCGGGGGACGCAGAGCTCCCGCCGCTGCCCGTCGAGCTCGACGTGCCGCAGGACGGGCTCGTCGACCTCGTGCCGCCGGCGCTGCGCGTGCCGATCGCCGAGGACGCGGTCGAGGCGGAGCACCGCCGCGCGACGGTCGCGTTCGTCAAGTACTCGGGCACCGACGAGCTCGTGGAGCGGCTGGACGAGGCGGCGGCCTCCCTCGGCGCGCTCGCCGACGCGGTCTCGGTCGAAACGCATGAGCGCCGCATCACGTGGCTCGAGTCGGACATCGACCGGGACGGCGGCAAGCTCTACCTCGTCGCCGGCGCGCCCGCGAGCGAGGGCGACGAGGAGGGCCGGATGCTGCGGACGCTGCGCGCGATCGCCGACGCGCACGCGGGGCCGCCGATCGCGGTCGGCGTCAACCGCGGGCCGGTGCTCGCGGGGCCGATCGGCTCCGAGCTCCGGAACACGTACGCGGTCATGGGCGACACCGTGAACCTGGCCGCCCGGCTGTGCGCGCGGGCGGAGAAGGGCGAGATCCTCGCGAGCGGCGACGTGTTGCAGCGGTCGCGGACGCGCTTCGAGGCGACCTCCCGGCAGTTCCTGATGAAGGGGAAGGCGAAGCCCGTCACCGGCTACTCGGTCGGCGCGATCACGGCGGAGGCGGCAGAAGAGGAGGCCCGCGCCGTCCTGCCGCTCGTCGACCGCCACGACGAGCGACGGCATCTCGGGCAGGCGGTCGAGGCCGCACGCATGCGGCAGAGCCGCGCGGTGGAGCTCGTCGGCGAGCCGGGTGCGGGCAAGTCGCGTCTCCTCGAGGAGGTCGTGACGACCGCGGTCGGCTTCCAGGTGCTGCGAACGCAGTGCGAGCCGTACGCCGCCTCCACGCCGTTCGCGCCGTTGCGAAACCTGCTGCGCCCGCTCGTCGGGATCCTCCCCGAGGACGCGCCGGACGCCGCCGGCGCGAAACTCGGCGCGTTCGTCACCGGCGTGATGCCGGACCTGCTGCCGTGGTTGCCCCTCCTCGCTCTTCCCCTCGATGCCGAGGTCGCGTCGACGCCCGAGGTGGACGAGATCGACCCGGCGTTCCGCCGCGACAGGCTGCACGACGTCCTCGACCAGTTCCTGATGCGGCTGCTGCTGATGCCGACGGCCATCTTCGTCGAGGACACCCACTGGCTCGACGACGCCTCGCAACTCGTGCTCGCCAAGCTCGCCCAACCGATGCCGAGGCCGTGGCTCCTGCTCGCGACCAGGCGGCCGTCCGGGCCGCAGCTCGCCCCCGCGGCGACCGTCCTAGAGCTCGGGCCGCTGCCCGAGGAGGACGCCCGCGAGCTCGCGCTGATCGCGGCGGGGGACACCGCGCTCTCGGAGGCGGATCTCGAGGCGCTGACGGAGCGGGCGGCGGGAAATGCGCTCTTCATCCGCGAGCTCGCCGTCTCGCCCGGCGCGGGCGAGGCCCTCCCGGAGACGATCGAGTCGCTGCTGACGAACCGCATCGACACCCTGCAGCCGGCCGATCGGCTGCTGCTGCGCCACGCGTCGGTGATCGGGCCGTCGTTCGACCTCGACCTCCTCGCGGAGACCGTTGCCGACGAGGCCACCGACCCGGAGCAGTGGGAGCGGCTCGCCGACTTCGTCGAGTGGGAGGGGCCGTCGCAGCTGCGCTTCCGCCACGATCTCGTTCGCGCCGCGGCGTACGACGGGCTCTCGTTCGCGCGCCGGCGGGAGATCCACGGCCGGGTCGGCGAGGCGATCGAGCGCCGGGCCGGCGCCGCGTCCGACGAGGCCGGGGTGCTCTCGCTCCACTTCCTCGAGGCGGCCGACTGGCAGAAGGCGTGGCACTACGCCGTGCTGGCGGGCGACGACGCGCGCTCGAAGTACGCGAACGTCGACGCGGCGACCTTCTACGAGCGCGCGCTCGCGGCGGCAGAGCAGCTGAAGCCGGCCGAAGAGGAGCTCGCCCGCGTCTGCGAGGCGCTCGGGGACGTCCGCGAGCTCGCCGCGCGCTACCACGAGGCCGAGGCCGCGTACACGCGCGCGCTCGAGCATGGCGGCGCGGTGGCTCCACTGATGCGGAAGCGCGGCGTCGTTGCCGAGCGTCATGGCCGCTACGACGACGCGCTCGCCTTCTACGACGCGGGCAGCGCGGAAGCCGACCCCAAGGAGGCAATCGCGCTCCAGCTGGGCCGCGCGATCGTCCTCTACCGGCAGGGCAGGATCGACGACTGCGCGACGACCTGCGAGGAGGCGGCGCAAGCCGCCACCGGGCTCGATGACCGCGAGGCGCTGGCGAACGCGTACTACATCCGCGCCGCGGCGGAGGGCGACCGCGGCGGGCCGGCGGCCGAGTTCCTCGGGCTCGCGCTCCCCATCTTCGAGGAGCTCGGCCTCGTGCACCGGCAGGCCACCGTGCTCAACAACATGGCGGTGCGCGCCTTCTACGACAGCGACTGGGAGAAGGCCGTGGAGTACTACAAGCGGGCAGAGGGGGTCGCCCGGCGCGCCGGCGACGTCCTCACGATCGGTCACACGAAGATCAACCACGGCGAGCTCCGGCTCCACCAGGGCCGGCTGGAGGAAGGCAAGGAGCTGCTCGAAAGCTGCCTGCGGACGTACCGCGCGGCGAACTTCCCGATCGGCGAGAACCTGAGCCTCGTCTACCTCGGGCACATCGCCGCCGAGCAGGGCCGCTTCGACGACGCCTACACGCTCTTCGACGAGGCGGTCGAGGGCCTGACCGCGATCGGCTCCAAGAGCCTCCTCATCGAGGCCGACGCCCGGCGCGCGCAGGCGCACGTCCTCGAGGGACGGCACGAGGAGGCGGCCGCGCTCGCACGGGACTGCCTGCAGCGGATGGAGGAGACGGGCGAGGCGGGCGTGCGGGCCGCGCTGCTCGAGCGCCTGCTGGCGGTCGCCGCAGTCCAGGGCCGCAACCCCGACGAGGCACCCGCGCACTTCGATGAGAGCCTCCGGATCGGGCGCGAGTTCGGCGCCGACTACGAGGTCGCCCGCACGCTGCAGGCGAAGGCGCTGACCGGGTTCGCGAGCGACGCGGAGCTGGAGGAGGCCGAGGCGATCATGGCGCGCCTCGGCGTCGTCTCCCTCCCGAACGTGCCCCTGCCCTGACTACGAGCGCAGGATGAAGTACTGCGGCGCCGACTGCCCGAGAATGGTGCCGCCGAGGCTGAGCGTGATCTGGCAGTAGTACTTACCCGTCGTCAGCGACTTCGTGGCGAGGTTGTAGACGTACTGGTAGTCGGGCGATCCCGTCCAGCGGAACTGGTTACCCGTGTCCGAGGTCCCGGTCAGGATCTCGGTCGTATCCGTCGACGAGGTGCTCGAGTTGAGCTTGGCGCAATAGAGGGTCGCCGTCGAGCCCGCCGGCGGAGTCGTCATCAGAGCCGTCTTGGCCGCGTCGAGATAGAAGTGGAACTTGAGCGGCACGGTGCTCTTGAGCTTGAACACCTGCAGGTCGGACGCGTTCGGGTTGGTCTGGTCGCCGCTCGGCGCCAGCACGGGCGGAAGGATGTCGCCGGCCTGGAGCCCGACGATGTAGGTGAGGCTCGCCGTTTGCACGTTGCCGGCGTTGTCGGTCGCCGTCGCCGTGAGCGTGTGGGTGCCGAAAGCCGTGCTGAAGCCGGTGACCACGCAGCTCTGGAGGCCGGAGAGGTCGTCGTGCGACGTGCAGCCGACGGACGAGGGAAGGTTGTTCACCGGAATGGTCCCGCCCTGGATGCCGGTGAACTGCGGCGTGGCGGGCTTGACCCTGTCGATCAGGAACGCCCCGGTCGCGGTGTCGCCGTCGGAGTCGCGCGCCTGGACGATGTGCGCGCCGTCCGTCGTCAGCGACGCCGAGTCGGTGGGCTCGAACGGCCCGCCGTCGACGCTGACGTCGACCGTCTGCGCGCTCGTCGTCGCGGTGACGGTCACATTCCCGGTGTACCAGCTCGTGGAGCTCGGATTCGCCGGGTTCGGCGTCAGCGTCAGGTTGCCGCTCCCGGTCGACGACTGCAGCGGCTGCGCGTTGTAGTAGCGGCCCTTGTTCGAGCTGTAGCCGCAGTTGCCGGCCGCGTCGCAGGCCTCGACGAAGAACTGGATGTTCGGGTGGCCGAAGGACGCACCGGCCGACCACGTGTCGGAGCCGGTGTCGTGCTGCAGCGGGAGCGCAATCCAGTGGCCGGTTCCGTCGTCGTAGACGACCTGCGCGAAGGCGACCGTGCCGGTGTTCCCGTCCTGGTCGAGGTCGCTGAAGCGGCCGCTGAACGCGACGACCCCGTTGCCGATGAACGCGTCGATCGAGTCGATCGTCGGCGGCGTGAAGTCGGTGCTGTTCGAATAGGTGACGCGGCCGTCGATCTGCGTCCACAGGCGCTCGACGCCGGTGGGCGTGCTGCCGCTGGTATCCGTGAAGAACTGTCCTGTCGCCAGGTTGAGGCTCTGGTCCGATCCGAGGGAGGCCAGCGTCGGGATCTTCTCCGGCCACGCCTCGTCGTCGAACTGCGGCTCGGGCTCGGTCGCGCTCTGATCGACGATCGGCCGGACGTTGTCGGGGTCGAACGGGCTGTGATCCTGGCTCGTGAGGTTGTCGATGACGACGCCGTGGGCGACGAGCCCGCTGCGGGTGGCCGGCAGGCTGACGAACGGCTGCAGCGGCCGGTAGTTCGGCGCCTGCACCTGTCCGGCGTTGGTGTAGTAGTCGCCGTCCGCGCCGTGCTGGAGCGGGCTGAAGCTCGGCGTGGCGGAGAAGTTCGCGCTCTGCACTCCCGTCGTGAAGGTCGACAGCGACCCTACCGAGGGGCTCGTCGACTGCGACGTCCCCGAAACCGGATCCGGCGGCGGGTCGGCGAGCGGGACGGGCGCATGCCCGACCCCGTACATCGGCAGGCCGTAGAGCTCCGCCTCCGAGAGCGTCTTCTCGTCGTAGACGCTGAACGCGACCCGCGAGAGGTAGTACTCGTCCTTCGCCTGGGTGAGCGCCTCGCCCAGCGTGACCGAGCCTCCGAGCTGACCGGCGAAGTCGGTCATCAGCTCCTCGGAGAAGGACGCGCTGTCGGTGCTGCCGTAGCCGAAGCCGGTGTTCCCCACGAAGCCCGTGTGGGTGCCCGCGAGGTACTGCGCCCAGTCGAGCACCGGCGTCCCTACCACTGCGTCCGTCGTCTGGAAGCCCGCGTGGCAGCCCATCGTGAAGAAGATGCCGCCGTTGAGCGCGTGCGACGCGGTGAGGTCGCCCGTGGATAGCAGGTCGGTCTGGTTCGCCATGAGCGCCCGCGTGTTGTCGTAATGGCCGTTCCAGTCGTTGATGTTCGCCGGGCCGCCGCTCGGGAACGCCGCGCCGAAGAGGTCCGCGATCCCCCACGTCGAGGTTGCGCTGAGCGGGTTGGCGAGCGTGCTCACGTTGACGCCGAGCGCGCTGAGCCGGTCGGCCACCTGCTGACTCCCGTCGGCGACGAAGTCGTAGCCCGAGACGAATCCCGACGCGCTCTGCAGGATGCCGCCCGAGCCCTCGAAGCTCGTGACGGCGTTCGCGATCTCCCCGGCACTCTCGACGAGCCGTCCGCCGACGAGGTCCGGGATGAAGAGCTCGCGTCCGCTCGCGGGGACCGGGCGCGTGTCGAGGTACGGGTTGTCGCTCAGCAGATCGCCGCCTGCGAGCGCGCCGTGGTACTCGTTCGCACCGAATTGCGCCGCGAAGCCGCTCTCGTTGTCGAGCAGCGTCAGGTCGGGAACGCGGAAGAACGGGATCTGGTCGTCGCCGCCCGCGAAGACGACGTACTTGACCGTCGGAGCGGCATTCTTGATCGCCTCCACCTCGTCCGCGATCTTGTTCGCGATCTCGTTCGCAGGCCCGTTGTCGCACGGGTTCGTGTCCCAGGTGTCGTAGAGGCTCTGCACGCCGGGGATCGCCTCGACCGGGACGACGACGCCCTTGACACCGAGCGCCGAGTCGCCGGCCAGGCTGCGCAGCCCCGTGAGAGCCTCGGCCTCGCCGAGCTGGCCGTTGCCGTTGGCCGCCTGGCTGGCGCCGTAGGTGTCGCCCAAGCGCTTCTCGTTCACGAGGATGACCGTGTTCAAGCCCTGCGGCAGGTTGGTCAGGTCCGGCAAGGAATCCGGGGTCGTCCCGGCGCCGGCGTGGGGGAGCGTCCGCGCCGGACAGTCGAGCGTCGGCGGCGGCGACTGGGTGGTCACCCGCAGCGAGTACGGCTTGGGGCTGAACGCGCCGTTGTAGCCGAAGACGGCGAAGGTGAGGTATTGCTCGACGCCGCCGGGCGAGACGAATCCGAGCTCCTCGTCGTCGGTGCCGCGGTTCGCCGACACCTGGACGAGCGGGACGCCCGGATCGTTCGGGACGTCCTGCAGCGCCGTCGGCATGAGCTGCCCGTTCGTGCCGCCGTGGAGGTCGATGGCGCGGTCGGGCTCGACCCCGTCCTGGAGCGGCTGCGCCTGGTCGGTCGCGTTGGTGCGCACCGACGTCGTCGTGTTCGAGTACAGGGCGAGGTCGTAGTCGGCCGGAAGGTCAGTCAGGTGCACGTGGACCCGCGTGCCGGCCGGCGGCATCGGGATCTTGTACCAGTCCACCGCGCCCGGCGTGGGCAGCGCGGACATCTGGACCCCGGTGTCCGGCGTGATCTCCGGCGCCTCGCCCGGCTGGTCGTTGCCCGGGAAGCTGTCGTTGACGGTGAAGGGCACGGTGTCGGTGGCGCTCTGGCTTCCGGAGGTGATCGTCTCGGTCGCCTGGGTGGGCCCGACGGTCGTGCCGGAGCGGAGCTTGAACTGGACGTGGTACGAGACGTTGGCGTCGATCGAGTCGAAGTGCCAGGTGAGCGTGTGGCCGTCGGCGCTCACGCTCGGGTCCGCGAACGGCGTCGGACTTCCGTCGTCCTCGTACTCCGTCGTCGAGCCGGGGTCGTAGTCGAAGCCGTCGGGGATCTTCACGGTCAGGTCCCCGTCCGGCGTCCCGGCGCCGTTCACCTGGAACTGAGCCGACATGTCCATCGTCGGCCGGTTCTTGTCGAACAGCGAGAGTGTTTCCGGCGAGAGCGTCTCCCACGGCACGCTGGCGCGCGGGATGAAGAGCCCGATCAGGTCGGCGAAGGTCGCCGTGTTCCGGTACTGGCTACCCGGCGCGAGGAGACTCTCGAGTAGGTCGGCGATCGTGAAGCCGCCGTAGCCGCCGTCGAGGTCTCCGACCGTCGTGCTCGACAGGATCGCGCCGGCGGCCTGCGCCTCGGCCAGCGTCACGGTCGTTCCCGGGTTGCAGTCGATCAGCGTGCAGTCGAAGAGCCCGTTCAGCTGGAGCCCGTTGAGCTGGAGCCCGTTGAGCTGGAGTCCGCCGAGCGGAAGGCCGTTCAACTGCAGGCCGTTCAACTGCAGGCCGCCGATCGAGGAGGCCGACGTGGCCAACCCGTTCAGCTGCAGGCCGTTCAGCTGCAACCCGTTGAGCTGGAGGCCGTTGAGCTGGAGGCCGTTCAGCTGCAGTCCCTGCACCGGCGCGCCGGCGAGCGCGAGCTGGAGCAGCGTGAAGTCGCCGAGATCCTTGCCGGGACCGCAGGCGGTGGCCGGATTGGTGACGTTGTTCTGGCACCAGTCGCCCAGCCCGTCCCAGATCGCGTTCTGGTAAGCAGGGGGAAGCCCGTTGAGCTGCGTCCCCGAGAGCGCCAACGAGCCGAGGGTCACCTGGCCGAGCGCGCTGCCGGAGAGGTCGAAGTCGCCGAGCGTGAGCGCGTGGATCTTGTCGACGGCCGTCTGCGGCGACGTGACGTCCAGCACGTCCGAGAGCGAGATCGTCTGCAGCGGCTGGTTCGCGAGATCCGTGCCGGCGAGGATCCCGGCCCATCCGTCGGGGAACTTGACCGGGTCGAGCGGCAGGCCGTTGAGCTGCAGGCCGTTCAGCTGGAGCCCGTTGAGCTGCAGACCGTTCAGCTGCAGACCGTTCAGCTGCAGACCGTTCAGCTGGAGGCCGTTCAACTGCAGGCCGTTCAACTGCAAGCCGTTCAACTGCAAGCCGTTCAGCTGCAAACCGTTCAGCTGCAGGCCGTTCAGCTGCAAGCCGTTCAGCTGCAAGCCGTTCAGCTGCAGGCCGTTCAGCTGCAAGCCGGAGGACCCGGGGGGCCGCGGTTCGAACGCCTCCAGCGGGATGTCGGCGATCGGCACGTTCGAGGCGGCCATCGGCACGCTCTCGTCGCTCGAGAGCGAGGCGGTCGCGCTCGTTGCGTTGCCGCCGCCGGAGAGCGCGGCTCCGTAGAGGACGATGTCTTCGCAGCCGCCGCAGAAGTTGTTCGCGGACTGCATCCACGTGACGGTCAGGTGCTGGCCTGCGCTGCCCGCGTGGTACTGGAGCGTGAAGGTCGCGGGCACGTTCTCACCGGATTGCGTGAAATCGCCCTGCACCGCGTGAATCGTCCGGGTGAAGTCGGGGGCGCTGTCGTCGGACAGATGGGCGGTGAGGGTCCCGTCGGCGAAGTGTGCGGACGTCCAGATCGTCAGCGTCCGCGTGATCCTGCTGGCGGGCACGGTGAACGACAGGCCCTGGCCGACCTTGGGGGCCGTGATCCCCGCGAGCCCGGCCTCGATCACCGCGGCGGGCGAGCCGTCCCCCCAGCTGAAGTTGAAGGGGGCCGTGCTGTCCGTGCCGAAGCCGCGTACGGGTGTGTTGTCGCCGTTGACGATGCTCGCATCGCTGATCTGCCGCCCACCGTCCACCTTGGTCTCGTTCGGCGTCAGCGCCGAGGGCGACTGGCTGCCGGAGCTGTTGAACCCCCAGATCGCCCAGTCGGCCGGGCCCGCCGTCGTCACGTCGACGGGCTGGACCACCGTCTGGTCGACGCTGCCCGAGAGTGAGCCGGCCGGCGGCACGACGGCACAGTTCGAGAACTCCGACGTGTCGTTCGTGCTCTGGTCCGTGGCTGTGGCGGTCACGCCCTGGCCAGGCTTCAGCGCGAACCCGGAGATGTCCGCGCTCCAGGCGCCGGGCCCCGAGGCAACGAAGAGCAGGAACCTCCGCCCGGCCCCGGTGCTGAACGGTGGATTGCAGGACGAGTTCGCGAAGAGCTCGACGAAGACAGCGTCGCCGTTGTTGCTCGCGACCGTGCCGCTGATCGTCCCTCCGGCCGCGGACGTGATCACCGGAGCCGGCTCGTTCCTGTTGCCGCTCCCGACGAGCTCGATGCCCAGGTTGCCGCTGTCGAAGATCGAGTTCGCGACGATGCGGTTGCCGGTTGCAGTCGTGGCAGCGTCGCCGTCGTTGTTGACGGCAACGCCGTCGTGGGTCGAGTGGCCGATGACGTTTCCCGGCCCGATCTGATGGCCCGGGGCATCGAAGATGCTGATCCCGTCACCGTTGGGGACGGTTGGCTGGCTGGCGCGATCGACGCCGATGAAGTTGCCCGCGACGATCGAGCTGAACGAGCCGTCCTCGATGTCGATCCCGGTGCTGAAGGAGCCCGCGCCCGTGATCACGTTGCCGAGCTGCGGGTTCTGCTGGACGTCGCCGAGTCCGCCGGGGCCGTCGTTGTTCCCGATCACGGTGTTGCCCGCGCCGCCCAGGTAGATCCCGCTCGCATTTCCCTCGAGCAGGTTGCCCTGGATGGTCGTGCCGAGCGTGGCGATTCCGCCGCCGATCTGGCCGACGATGATGCCGTCGCTGCTGCCGACCACCCTGTTCGGCGCATCGCCCGCGCCGCCGCCGATGACGGCCCCGCTACCTGTGATCTGGATCCCGGCGAAGCTCGCCGCGAGTGGGCTCGAGTCCGGCGCGACCCCGATCCAGTCCTCGGTGATGGTGTCGTTGTTCGACTCGACCAGGATTGCGACCCCCGGGGGGCCGTCGTTGAAGCCGCCGAGCGAGAGCCCGTGGACGGTCGACCCGTCGGAGCCCGGGCCGAGGTCGAGCCCGACGAAAGCGCCGCTAGAAACCAGCGTGACGCCGGGTGCGTCGGTGGGCGCGCCGGGCTGGGTCGTGCCGTCGATGGTGACCTGGCTGGTGATCGCCGGCAGGGGTGTTGCGAGCGAGATCGTCGGGCCGACGACCGCGCCCGGAATGGCAAAGGTGATCGTGCCGCCGCCGGCCGCGTTCGCCGAGATGATCGCGTCGCGCAACGAGCACAGGGCGGGCGTACACGCCACGTCGGCCGAGTCGGCCGACGTGGTGACGACGAACGTCCCGGCGGCGGCTGCGGAGCCGCCGAAGAACAACGTCGAGCCGGCGAGAGCCCCGACCAGGACCGCCGCACGCACACCGAGCGCAGTCAACCTTCTCACCGCGTACCGCTCCTCCCCCCAACCCGCCTACGACAGCGACTGTGCGCCGATGCCTCGCGAAAGTCAAGAGCCGCGCGCAGAACCCAGCCGTACGGGTGGGTAGGACTAGCGGCCCTGAAATTCGGGCGGGCGCTTATCGCCGAAGGCCGCGACGCCCTCCCGGAAATCCGCGGTCTGCGCCGCCTCGGCCTGAGCCTCGGCCTCCCGCTCGAGCTGCTCCTCGAGCGTCGAGGTTGCCGCCTGGTCGTACAGCCGCTTCGTCAGCGCGATCGCTCGCGTCGGGGCCGCCGCGACCTCGGCCGCGTGCTCCGCGACCCGCGCCGGGAACGCGTCCGCCTCCACCACCTCGGAGACGAGGCCCCACGCGTGCGCCTCCGCAGCGGTGAGGCGCCGGTTCGACGTCATCCACTCGAACGCGCGCGGCGTCCCGAGCAGGCGCTGCAGGAAGTACGTGCCGCCGGAGTCGGGGATCAGTCCGATCCCGACGAAGCCGGGGATGAAGAAGGCGGCGTCGGAGGCGAGCCGGATGTCGCAGGCGCACGCCAGCGAGAGACCGGCGCCCGCGCAGACGCCGTTCACCGCCGCGATCACGGGCTTCTCCAGCGAGCGGATCGCGAGGACGTTGACGTGGTACGTCGCTCGCAGCATCGCGGCTATGTCTCCCCCCTCGCCGAACGCGGTCAGGTCCTGCCCGGCCGAGAACCCGCGGCCCGCGCCGGTGATCACGACCGCGCGCACCGCCGGATCCCGCGCCTCCTCGAGCGCCGCCTGCAGCTCCTCGTGCAGGGTGCGCGTGAAGGCGTTCAGCTTGTCGGGCCGGTTGAGCGTGATCGTCCGGACGGCGCCGTCCTGGGCGACCTCGACCTCGCCCACGGCTACGAGAGCTCGAGGAACTCGACGGTCGGCTGCGGGAAGCCGCGCTTGTACGCGTCCTTGCCCGTCGCCATGAACTCTTCGCTCCGGATCGCGCTCTGGAACGCCTGCTCGTCGGCGAACTCCCACTCGGCGTAATACGCGTGCGCCGGCTCACCCATCGGCGAGCCCGTCACCTTGCCGTGCCGGAACACGCCGTTCGGCACCTGCGCGCACAGCTCCGCATGCTCGGCATACACCGCGGCATCCGGCTCTTGCTCATAGAGGACAGCGACCCTGTACATAGACTCCTTTCAGCTGCTTGCGCAGGGACGATAACCCGGGTAGGGGGAGGAGGAGCAATGGCAGGGAAGCTCGTGCACGTCGAGATCGGCGCGACGGACGCAGACCGCGCGCAGGGATTCTGGAGCGGCGTCTTTGGTTGGGAGGTCGGGCCTCCAATGTCGCCTGAGATGGACTACCGCATGTTCCAGACCGGTGAAGACCAGGGCGGCGCGATCTCAGCAGCCGACACACCCGGTCACCTCCGCGTCTATTTCGACACGGACGACATCGACGGGACGATCGCCAAGGTGCGGGAGCAGGGCGGCGAGGCGGAGGACAAGATGCCGGTGCAGGGCTACGGCTGGTTCGCCGCCTGTCAGGACACCGAGGGGAACGCATTCA
>DASTZY010000120.1:0-4127 GCA_035764085.1 Gaiellaceae bacterium | reverse complement strand
GCCTTCAGCGCGCGGATCGTGGCCGCGTAGTGGCCGGCGCCGCGGTCCGGGACGTCGTCCCGGTCGACCGAGGTCACCACGACATGCTTGAGCTGCATCTGCGCGGAGCGGGCGTAGCGCGACGGGATCGTCGAGGTTTCGCGCCTTGCGTCGCTGTCTCGCTGATGAAGGTCGCGAACGACATCCGGTTCCTCGGCTCCGGACGGCCGCGACCGCGCCAATCCGTACATCGGCTACGACCGCGCGACCGAGATCGTCAAGGAGGCTGCCGCCTCCGGCCGGTCGCTGCGCGAGGTTGCGCGGGAGACGGGCGTCGAGGAGTCCGTCCTGGATGGACGAGGCGCTCGACTACCGCAAGATGGCCAAGCCGCCCGCACGGCTGAACGAGAAGGGCCGCCCGGAGGCGGCCCTTCTGTTCGGTCTGATGCCGAAGATCAGCCGCCCAGCGAGAACGACCAGATCGCGCGGCCGTGCGTCGCTGCGTAGAGCGTGTGCGACGACTGGTCGATCGTGAGCATCGGCACCTCGACCTGCGGCATCCCGCTTCCAAGCGGGCTCCACGATCCGTCCCCACTCGAGGCGAGGACGCCGAAGTCGGTGGAGGCGTAGAGCATGCCCGTCGAGCTGTCCCGGACGATGTCGGTGACCGGAAGGTCGCCGAGCCGGTCCGTCAGCGGGCTGCTGTTGCCGTCAAGGCTGGTCCACGTCGCCGTCCCGGCGGTCGAGTTGTAGTCGACCTCGAAGACGTGGCCCGGCGTATCCGGCGTGTTCGCGTTGTAGCCGTCATAGCTGATCCACGCCTTGTGCGGGTCACTCGGGTCGACTGCGATTCCGGTCACGAAGCGCCCGGGGGCGACATTCGAGTCCAGCGAATCGATCCGCGTGAACGCGACTGTGCTGGCGTCCGTGGCGTCCGCGTTGTCGCTGACGAACACGCGCCCCGTCGAGGTCGCCGCCCACAACGTCCCGGAGTCCGATCCCCTTGCCAGCGCGGAGACGTTGCCTCCCGCGCGGCTCGAACCGAAGTTCGACGACGTCAGGTCGCTGGCGCTTCCCGGGCCGCCGGCCGGCGGGCCGCCGAGCGCGACGAAGTCGCCGCAGTGCGGATCGTCACCGGGCGTCGTGAACTCGGAGCATCCGGTACCGCCCACGTTCGGGCCAGGATCGGGACTCGGATGACCGGCGTAGTCCTGCGTGCGAAAGACGCTCTTCAGGCCGACGAAGAACGTACCGGGGTTGGTGGTGTCACCGATCTGCGGCTTGTAGAACTCCGAGCTCTCCTTCGAGGCGAAGAAGGGGCCAGAAGCGACGGCCCATTTCGTCGGGTCGCCGCCGCTTTCGTTCACGTCTGTATACCGGTCGTAGAACTCGTTCATCTCGAAGTTCGGATCTCCGCCCGGGGCGTCGAACGCTGCGACACCACCGTCGCCGTAGACCGTCTGGTTCCACCGGCTCGTGTTGTTCGGGCCGAGCCAGGTGCCGTTGTCCTGCGTCCCGCCCATCAGCTGGGAAGGATCGTTCGGATTGACGACGACGTTCTGGAACTGAAGCGTCGACAGCCCGTCGTTGATGGTGAACAGGCTCGTAGGCACCGCCTTGTGCATGTTGATGCACGCCGCGTTGAAGCTGCTCGTGACCGGGCTGCCCCAGGAGCAGAACGAGCTGCTGTCGTCGACGACCTGTCCGCTCGAGCGGACGACGCCGCCGTCCGAGCCCTCGAAGAAGAGCAGTGGGTTCGCCGGATCGGTCGCGAGCGCGTGCTGGTCCGGGTGGATTCCGACCTGCATGTCGGCGCTCGTGGTCTGCTCGGTCCACGTCGCACCGGCGTCCTGCGAGAGGAGGACGGCCCGGCCTCCGTAAAGCGGATAGGCGTTGTAGTCGAACGAGCCGCCGACGTACACGTCGTCCGGATGACCGGGCGGCGAGACGACGAAGTTGTCGTACCAGCACTGCCCCTCGCAGTAGTCGTGCGTCGGGAAGTGCGGATCTCTCCTGCCGGTCGGCGTCGTTCCGTCGCTGGTCAACGACGTGTAACCGGCGTCGGTCCCTCCGGTCACGAGCGAGCCCGCCGGCGTCGTGTCGATCGAGTCGGCACGGTAGACGCCGGTGTTCGACGGCGGGAGGTTGCCAGCGGCGGCCGCGCCCTCGACACCGCCGTCACCGACGTAGATCCGCGTGTGGTTCCCGGGGCTCGTGTGGTTGAGCGCGAACTCCGTGCGGGCGTTGTTGTCGCCGGAGTCCTTGGTCGCGAACACCTGCTCCCACGTACTGCCGCCGTCGGAGGACCGCCAGATGCCCTGGCCGAACGCCGCCGCGTAGACGGTGTGGTGGGCACTGTCGACCTCCACGTGGTTGACGCCGCGAGCGCTGGCGTTGCCGTCCCACATGAAGCTGAAGGACTGACCGTTGTTGGTCGACTTCCAGAGGCCCCACTTCGGAGCGTCCGGGGCGAGCGACACCGCACCGCCTGTTACGGCGGAAACCCCGCGGACGGCCCGCGTCGTGCCGACGTAGAGCACGTTCGGGTGATCCGGGTCGAACGCGATGGACGAGACCGCACGGGCGTACGTCGCGTCCGGGCTGCCGGGGAGCAGCTTCCAGTGGTCCCCGAGATCATGCGAGACGTAGATGCCGACGCCCGACTCGGAGTCGCCCGACGCATTCGGCTCGCCGGTGCCCGCGTAGAGCGCGCCCGTGTTTGCGTTGTACGCGAGCGTTCCGATCGCGTTCGTCCCGAAACCGCCGGACACGTACGTCCATTGCGAGTTCGAATCGAGCGCGTTGTCGTTCCGCCAGATGCCTCCGCCCGCGGCGGCGACCCAGATGCGGCACGTTTGCTCGTTGCAGTCGTTCGTGTCGACGGCGATCGCTGTGACACGTCCGGAGACCTGGAAGTCGTGCGACTCGCCCCCGTTGGCGAAGTACTGGTTGAAGAAGTTGAGGAACGCGGGTTGTGTCGCCGTTGTCGGGCCGACGAGCTGCCAGGCGGTGCCCGACGCCTTGGGTGCTCGCGTCGTCACGTGCTTGAGGAAGAAGTCCCGTTCTTCCTTCAGCTGGCTCGCCAGGATCGTGTGGGACGGATACGCGAGTGCCGCGAGCTGCTGATCCTGATAGCTCGACGGCGAGCCGAGGCCGCGATCTGCGCCCGGCGTGTCCTTGGCGGCGTTCTTACCCTGGTCGGGATCGACGCCCACGAACTTCGATATCGCATTGTGCTCGAACCGTTCCTTAGCGCTCGCTTTCCCCTCCTGTGTCGCAAGGATCGCTGCGACGGCTCCCGCCGCGAGGATCACAAGCGTGAGCGCGATGAGAGACCGACGGCTGGGTAGTGCCCTCATCCTTCCCCCTTGTCTTGGTCTAGACCGGCACCCAGAGACCCCTGTGCCGGTCGATGAGATTGCGGATCGTAAAGTGATTTTCGAAAACCCGCAACCCGGTACTGCACGGGGTCGCGACCGCTCGCGGCCTCTCAGTACGCGACCGCGCCGCGGCCGGTCGCCGCTGCGTGCTTCTGCTCGTCGGCGCGGTAGCTCGACCGCACGAGCGGGCCTGAGAAGACGGAGCCGAAGCCCAGCGCCTCGCCCTGCTCGCGGAACCAGCGGAACTCGTCGGGATGCACCCACCGGTCGATCTGCGCGTGCTTCGCGCTCGGCTGGAGGTACTGGCCGATCGTGACGACGTCGACGCCGTTCGCCCGCAGGTCGCGCATCGTGTCGACGACCTCGTCGTTCGTCTCGCCGAGGCCGACGATGATCCCCGACTTCGTCAGGACGGGATAGTCCGCGAGCTCCTTCGCCCGCCGCAGCAGGCCCAGTGCGCCGTCGTAGCTTGCCTTCGCACCTCGCATGCGCGCGTGCAGGCGGCGGATGGTCTCGATGTTGTGGTTGAAGACCTCGGGTCGCGCTCCGAGCACGGTCTGCAGCGCCTCCTCCTCGACGCCGAGGAAGTCGGGCGTCAGCACTTCTACCGACGCCTCGGGGAGCTTCGCCTTCAGCGCGCGGATCGTGGCCGCGTAGTGGCCGGCGCCGCGGTCCGGGACGTCGTCCCGGTCGACCGAGGTCACCACGACATGCTTGAGCTGCATCTGCGCGGAGCGGGCGTAGCGCGACGGGATCGTCGAGGTTTCG
>DASTZY010000119.1:0-22228 GCA_035764085.1 Gaiellaceae bacterium | reverse complement strand
GGACGAGAACGCCTTGAGGAGGACGAAGAGGGTGATCGTGCCGGTGCCGACGGGAAGTGGATCCGGGGCCACGGCCTGCCCGTGATGGAACAGCCCGACCACGACAAGGATCGCGATCGACGTGACGAACAGATACGTCGGCGCGGCGAAGGCGAGACCCGACTCGCGAACGCCGCGCAGGTTTGCGAGCACGATCACGACCAGGCAGGCGAGCGAGAGGCCTACCTTGTGCCCGTTGAGCGACGGCGCGAACGACGTGATCGCGAATATCCCGGCCGAGATCGAGACGGCGACGGTCAGGACGTAGTCGGTCAGCAATGCGGCGGCGCCGACGAGGCTCGGCAGCGTGCCGAGGTTCTCCCGGGCGACGATGTACGCCCCGCCGCTCGTCTCGTACGCCAGGACAGTCTGCATATACGAGACGACGACGATCGCGAGCAGGAGCGCGATCGCCAGCGAGATCGGGAGGACGAAGTGCGCCGACGCCGCCGAGGCCGCGAGCAGCACGACGAGCGCCGACTCCGTCGCGTACGCGACCGAGGAGAGCGGGTCGGACGCGAAGATCGGCAGCGCGAGCCACTTCGGCAGCAGCGTCTCGTGGATCTGGCCGGAGCGCATCGGCCGCCCGACCACGACGCGCCGCAGGCGCCTCGGCTCGAGGGCGTGCTCTTCTGGACGTGAGACCGCGCTCACGTTCCCACGCTAGGTCCGCGCGGCTCAGGCGCGGATCAGGATTCCGGCGGCGCGCCTCAGGAAGTGCTCAAGAGGGCGCCGCGAGCCTGTAGCCGGCGCCCGGCTCCGTGAGAATGAAGCGCGGGCGCGCCGGATCCGGCTCCAGCTTGCGGCGCAGCTGCGAGACGTAGACGTGGAGGTAGTGCGACTCGTCCCCGTAGCCCCTCCCCCAGACCTCGCGCAGGAGCATCCCGTGCGTGAGCAGCTTGCCCGGGTTGCGGGCGAGCACGCGGAGCAGGGCGAACTCGTGCGGCGTCAGCGGCACGGGCTCACCGCCGACGGACACGGCGCGCTTCTCCAGGTCGATCCGCAGCTCGCCGACCTCGACGACCGGCTCGGCGGGAGCGTCGGCGCGGCGCAGGGACGCGCGGAGCCGCGCGAGCAGCTCGTCGATGCCGAACGGCTTCGTCACGTAGTCGTCGGCGCCCGCGTCGAGCGCCGCGACCTTCTCGGCCTCGTCGCCCACCACCGAGAGGACGATCACCGGCGCGCTGCTCCACGTGCGCAGCTCGCGGCAAACCTCGGTGCCGCTGCCGTCCGGCAACACCAGGTCGAGCACGACGGCGTCCGGCGGATTCGCGGCAAGCGCGGCGAGCGCCCCCTCCGCGGTCTCGGCCGTCTCGACCTCGTAACCGGCGCCGTGCAGGCTCGTGCGCAGGGCCCGCAGGATCTGCGGCTCGTCGTCGACGACCAGGATGCGGGCGCTCATGCGCGCACGCCTGCCGGCTGCTGGGCGAGCGGCAGCGAGAAGACGAGGTGACCGCCGGCCGGGTCGTCCTGGGCCCACAGCCGGCCGCCGTTCGCCTCCGCGAACCCGCGCGCGATCGCCAGACCCAGGCCGGACCCGTGCCCGGCCGTGCCGCGGCGGAACGGCTGGAACAGCGCCTCGCGCTGCTCGTCCGGCAGGCCGGCACCCGAGTCGACGACGTGGATGCGTAGCTCGGTGGCGCCGGGCTCGGCCCTGAGCAGGACGTGCGAGCCGGGCGGCGAGTAGTGCAGCGCGTTGTCGAGGAGGTTCGCCAGGACGCGCTCGACCTGGGCGGCGTCCACCTCGACCGGCGGCGTCTCGGAGCCGATGTCGAGCCGCACGCGGCTCGCCTCGGTCCCGAGCCCGGCGAGCGCCTGGCCCACGAGCTCGTCCACGTGCCACAGCTCGCGATGAGGCTCGACGGCGCCGGCCTCGAGCCGCGAGAGGTCGAGCAGCTGGACGACGACCCGGTCGAGCCGGGTCGCCTCGCTTCGGATCGTCTCGGCGAGGCCGAGCCGGTCCCCGGGGTCGAGCGCGAGCCCCGAGCTGGCGAGCGCGTCGGCCGAGGCGAGGATCGCGGTGAGGGGCGAGCGCAGGTCGTGCGACACCGCACGGAGCAGCGCGGTCTTCAACGCGTCGCTCTGCCGCAGCGCCTCGGCTTCGAGCGCCTCCCCCTGCAGTCGGCTGCGCTCGACGTCGACGGCGAGGAGCGCCGCGAGCGAAGGAAGGAAGCGGCGGCGCACGGCGTCGTCGACGGCGGCGTCCTCGTCGACGAACAGCGTGGCCACGCAGCGAAGCCCGGCCTCGACGGGGAGCGCGCGCTCGCCCGGCTCCGGCGGCTGCTCGCCGAGCTCGAGGCGCGCGCGCTCGAGGCCGAGCACGCCGGCCGTCAGCGCCGCGAGCCGGCCGAGCTCGTCGTCGAGGCTCCTCCCGCGCAGGAGGTCGAGCGCCGCCTCGGCCAGGACGTCGGCCTCGGCCCGCCGCTGCTCGGCGTCCTCGCGGCGGGCGCGCGCCCGGGCTGCGAGCGCGCTGACCGCGAAGGCGATGGCGAGGTAGACGGCGAGCGCGAGCCAGTTCTGGCTCTCGCTCAGGTTGAACGAGTGGTACGGCGGCAGGAAGAACCAGTTGAACGCGAGCATGCTCGCGACCGAGACGACGGCGGCGAGCGCCGTTCCCCAGACGATCGCCACGGGCAGGACGGCGAGGACGTAGAGCGCGCCGAGGCTGAGCACCGGCACGTGCGGCTTCAGCAGCGCGACGACCACGCTCACCGCCGCGACCGCGGCGGCGCTCGCGAGGACGCCGAGGAGCAGTCCCGCCCGTGTTCTCACGGGCGGAAACGGTACTCCGCTAGCCGTGGATCGAGATGATGATCGGGATGATCAGGATCGCGACGATGTTCGTGATCTTGATCATGGGGTTGATCGCCGGGCCTGCCGTGTCTTTGTACGGGTCGCCGACGGTGTCGCCCGTGACCGCGGCCGCGTGGGCCTCGGAGCCCTTGCCGCCGTAGAGGCCGTCCTCGATCAGCTTCTTCGCGTTGTCCCAGGCGCCGCCGCCCGAGGTCATCGCGATGGCGAGGAAGAGCCCCGTCACGATCGTCCCGATGAGGAGGCCGCCGAGCATCTTCGCGTTGATCACCCCGACGATGATCGGGAAGGCGATCGGCACGATCGCCGGCACGATCATCGAGCGGATCGCCGAGGCCGTGACGATGGCGATCGCCGGACCGTACTGCGGCCGCTCCGTTCCCTCCATGATCCCGGGGTGCTCGCGGAACTGGCGGCGCACCTCTTCCACGACCTCACCGCCGACGCGCCCGACCGCCTGCATCGCCAGGGAGGCGAAGAGGAACGGCATCAGGCCGCCGATGAAGAGGCCTGCGATGACCCAGGCATCCCGCAGCTCGAAGATCGTCGGCAGGCCCTGCTGTGCCAGCCCGTCCGCGTACGAGCCGAAGAGCACGAGCGCGGCGAGCGCGGCGGAGCCGATCGCATAGCCCTTGGTCACCGCCTTCGTCGTGTTGCCGACCGCGTCGAGCGGGTCGGTGATCGCGCGAACCTCGGGCGGCAGGTCCGCCATCTCGGCGATGCCGCCGGCGTTGTCGGTCACCGGGCCGTACGCGTCCAACGCGACGATGAGGCCGGTCATGGAGAGCTGCGCCATGACCGCCACGCCGATCCCGAACAGGCCGGCGAAGTGGTTGGCGAGGAGGATCCCGACGGCGATCACGATCACCGGAGCCGCCGTCGCCTGCATGCCCTCGGCCAGACCCTCGATGATGTTCGTCGCGTGGCCCGTCTGCGACGCGCGCGCGATCGCCTTCACCGGGCCCCAGCGCGTGCCCGTGTAGAACTCGGTGATCCCGACCAGGAGCGCCGTGACGGCGAGGCCGATCAGCGCCGATCCGTAGAGGTTGCCGAACGAGTAGTTCCCGCTCGTGTCGAAGCCCATCGTGACCGGGATGAAGATCAGCGCCGAGATGAGGGTGGCGACGAGGACTGCGCGGTAGAGCGCGTTCATGATGTTGCCGCCGGGGCCGACTCGGGCGAACTGGACGCCGATGATCGAGGCGATGATCGACACGCCTCCGATCGTCAGCGGGTAGAGCCACAGGTGCGTGCCGGTCGTCGCCGCGGCGCCCGTGACGCCGAGCAGCATCACGGCGACGGCGGTGACCGCATAGGTCTCGAACAGGTCGGCGGCCATGCCGGCGCAGTCGCCGACGTTGTCGCCGACGTTGTCCGCGATCACGGCCGGGTTGCGGGGGTCGTCCTCCGGGATCCCGGCCTCGATCTTGCCGACGAGGTCGGCGCCGACGTCCGCGGCCTTCGTGTAGATGCCTCCGCCGAGCCGGGCGAACACGGAGATGAGCGAGCCGCCGAACGCGAGGCCGACGAGGTCCTTGATCGCCGAGTGCGGCGTGTGGTTCAGCCAGTCGGTGAGCGCCCAGTAGTAGCCGGCGACGCCGAGCAGCCCGAGCCCCACCACGAGCAGGCCGGTCACGGAACCGGCGCGGAAGGCGACGTTGAGCGCCTGCGGCAGGCCCGACCGCGCGGCCTCGGCCGTGCGGACGTTCGAGCGCACCGCCACGTTCATGCCGATGAAGCCCGCGGCGGCGGAGAAGGCAGCGCCGATGAGGAAGCCGACAGCGGTTCCCCAGCCGAGCTTGTCGTACAGGCCGAGCAGGAGGAACGGCACGATCGCGACCACGGCGATCGTCGTGTACTGACGGCGGAGATAGGCGGCTGCGCCTTCCTGCACGGCGCGCGCGATCTCCTGCATCCGTTCGGTACCGGCCGGCTGGCGCAGCAGCCAGGCCGTCAGCCAGAGGCCGTAGGCGATTGCCGCGACCGCGCACAGCAGCGCGAACAGCACGGCGTGATCCATGAACCAACTCATCAGGTAGGGCTCCCTCCGGGCGTCACAAAGTCAGCGCCGAGATACCCCGGCGCGGGCTGGTTTTTACCACACCGGCCCGGACAGCCGTGTCACGAAGTGGGCGTGCGCAGGTGCCAGCGCACCTGCTCGGCAAAGATCTCCTCGATGCTCGCGCCCTCCTCTTGGCGCGCGATCTGGCGCTCGGCCGCGGTGCGCTCGGGGATCGCCAGCCAGTCCGCGGCGCCGAGCTCCTCCGCGACCGGGCGAACCCACTCCACGAGCTGCTCGAGCCGTGCGCGCGCCGGCACCGACTCGCCGCGACCGAAGTCGATCAGCTCGCCCGAGAGCCCGTGCCGGATCGCCCGCCACAGGTTCTCCTCGAGGAGCCGGTGTGGCAGGTCGGGCAGCGGCTCTCCCTCGTCGAGCGCCCGCGCGATGCGGGCAGTGAGCGCGTAGCCGAGCGCGGCGACCGAGCGCGACTCGCCGAGGTCGGGCTGTGCGTCGCAGATCCGGAGCTCGACGGTCGGGAAGGCGAGGTGCGGCCGCACGCTCCACCAGATCTGCGTGTGCTCCGTGATCGAGCCGGTCTCGTAGAGGAAGCGCACGTAGGTCTCCCAATCGTCCCAGCTCCCGAAGGAGTCCGGGATGCCGCAGCGGGGAAACATGCGGGTGAAGATCTGCGTACGCGCCGAGTGGAGGTACGTGAAGACGCCCTCCACGAACGGCGAGCTGCCCGAGAGGGCGAGCAGTTCCGGCAGGTAGTTGCGGAGCGCGGAACAGACGCGGATCGCGCGGTCCGGGCCGTTGATCCCGACGTGGACGTGGATGCCGAAGGAGTTGTTGCGCCAGACGACGTAGCGGAGCACCTCGTCGTTGCGCCGGTAGTGCGGCGTGTCGATGATCCGCTGCTCCTGCCACGGGCTCCACGGGTGCGTGCCCGTGGCGGCGAGCGCGACCCCGCGCGCGTCGGCGAGCGCGCGGAGCTGCTGCCGCCGCTCGCCGATCAGCGCCGCGGCGTCGGCGAACGAGTCGCACCGCCCGGTGCGGACCTCGATCTCCGAGGCGATCAGCTCGCCGACGAGGTGGGGCTCGAGCTCGGTCCCGCGCGCTGCTTCCTGGAGCTCCTCGAAGCGGTTGACGAGGCCGAGCGTCTCGGGGTCGAGGAGCGCGAACTCCTCCTCGACGGCGACGGTGAAGTCCGGCACCGCCTCGAACTCCGCCCGGGACCGCGCGAGCAGCTCCTCGTACCCGACCGTCTGGCCCTCGCCCACGCGCGGAAGCCTACTTACGGGATTGAAGCCAGCAGGCGCGCCGCCACCACCTTCCAGCTCCAGCGGCGCTCGACTGTGCGGCGGGCTGCCAGGCCGAGCTCACGGCGCGTCTGCACAGGAAGCGTGAGGATCGCGGCGAGGGACTCGCGAAGCGCGCCCGGGTCTCCCGTCGGGAAGGAGAGCAGCGCCGCCGCCTCGGGCCCGACCTCCTCACCGATGCCGGCTGCGACCTCCGCCAGGCCGGAGTGCGCGGAGACCACGGGGAGCACGCCGGCCGCGGCCGCCTCCGCCGCGACCATGCCGAACGCCTCGGGGAAGATCGAGGGCACGACGGCCACGTCGCACAACGGCAGCAGGTGCCGGAGGTGGCGATGCTCGAGCGCGCCGGTGAACAGCGTCCCCGGCGGTGCGAGCGCCTCGAGCTCCGCGCGGTAGTCGCCGAAGCCGACGACGATCGCGCGGGCATCGAGACCGGCGAGCGCCTGGAGCAGGACCTGGACGCCCTTGTTCTCGATCAGCTTCCCGAAGTACAGGACGGTCGGCCGTTCCTCGGCGAAGAACGCGGCGAAGCGCTCGGCGTTGCCGGGATCGGGGTGGCGCTCGTCGCCGTCGTGGGGATCCAGCCCGGCCTCGCCGACCAGCGCGGCGAGCGCCTCCTCCCGCGGCTCGGGGCGGAACTCCTCGACGTCGACGCCGGGAGGCACGATCTCGACCTGCTCGACGTGGCCGCACACCTCCGCGAGCACGTCGCGGATGTGCTCCGAGCCGGCGTAGACGGCCTCGGCGGCGGCGAGCGTCTCCGCTCCCCATCGCGAGAGGTCGGCCCGGCCGCGCATCGCGTACTCGAGCTCCGAGCCGTGCGCCTTGACCCGGAAGCGCATCCCGCTCGCGGCGCCGACGGGTGCCCCCAGCAGGACGTGGTTGGCGAACACGAGGTCTGCCGGCGCGAGCTCGCGCAGCGCCGCGGCATTCGCCTCGACGAACGCGTCCCGCTCCGCCTGGGAGAAGTCGCCGAGCAGGCGCGCCTCGAGCCCCTCGTACCGGTCGAGCACGAAGACGGGAAGCAGGCCCCCGGGGAGCTCCGGCACGACGACCTGCGCGCCGCCGAGGTCGTAGCGCTCCGGGTGCCGCTCCTGGCAGACGACGGTGACCTCGTGCCCGGCGAGGCTCCACTCGCGCGCCAACGCCCGGGTGTAGACGTTCGACCCGGTGCCGCCGAGCAGGTACCCGTGCCAGAGAAGGACGTTCAGGTCAGGTGGAAGTACAGCGCGTACAGCAGGTCGACGGCGGGATTCGACGTGTGCACGGTCACGTCGCCGGGCGTCTCGAGCAGCGCCTCGGAGTAGTTGAAGATGATCTTCACTCCCGCCGCGACGAGATCGTCCGCCGCCGGCTGCGCGCCCTCGGCCGGCACGGCGAGCACTCCGACGACGACGTTGTGGTCGCGCACGAGCTCCGCGAGCCGGTCGTAGGACTCGACGGAGACGTGCCCGATCGGCTGACCGAGCTTCGCCTCGTCGGTGTCGACGACGACGGCGATGTTGATGCCGTGCTCCGCGAAGATCGAGGACGAGGCGATCGCCTGCCCGAGCCGGCCGGCGCCGACGAGCGCGACGTTGTGCTGGCCCTGGGTGCGGAGGATCTTCCGGATCGCGTCGAGCAGGAGCTCGATCGAGTAGCCGACCCCGCGCTTGCCGAACTTGCCGAAGTTCGACAGGTCGCGGCGTATCTGCGTCGCGTTGATGTTCGTGTACTCGGCGATCTCCTGCGAGGAGATCCTCGTCTTGCCCATCTTCCGCGCCTGCGTCAGCACCTGGAGGTACCGGGACAGGCGCGCGGCGACACCCACGTTCAAGCGATCCGCCACGCAACCCCCTTCGTGTCGCTCGACTTCGTGACAGCGTTTCTCTGTTGTACCAGCCGCTCTAGCCGCCCGCTTGTGCAACCGCCCGGCGCAGGGCGTCAGGGTGCACGTGGTAGACGAAGCGGCGCCGGCCGTCGATCTCGACGACCGGGATCCACTCGCGGTACTCGTCCTCGAGCGCGGGGTCGCCGTCGATGGCAACCTCGCGCAGCTCGAAGCCGAGCTCGTCCTGCGCGGCGGTGACCACGCGGCGGGCCGCCGCGCAGAGGTGGCAGCCCGCCGCGGTGTAGAGGACGACCTCCGTTACGGGTAGATGCCTCGCGTGACGGTCGCCTCGGCGACGCGCCGCACCGCGAGCCCGTAGGCCGCGACGCGCATCGGGAGCTTCCGCTCCTGCGCCGTCTCCCACGTCTCGTCGAAGGCGCGGCTCATGATGTCGTTGAGCTTCGCGTTCACCTCGACCTCCTTCCAGAAGTACTCCTGGAGGCCCTGGACCCACTCGAAGTACGAGACGACGACGCCGCCCGCGTTCGCGAGGACGTCGGGGAGGATGAGGACGCCGCGGTCCTCGAGGATCGCGTCGGCCGAGGGCGTGACCGGCCCGTTCGCGCCCTCGCAGATGATCGAGGCCTTGACCTGGTCCGCGTTGTCGGCGGTGATCACCTGCTCGAGCGCGCAGGGGGCGAGGATGTCGCAGTCGAGGAGCACGAGCTCCTCGTTCGTGATCGTCTCGGCGTCCTTGAGGCCGGCGAGCGTCCGGTTCTCGGCCTTGTGTGCGAGCGCCGCCGGCACGTCGATCCCCTTCGGGTTGTACAGCGCCGTCGTCGAGTCGGAGACCGCGATCACGACCGCGCCCTCCTGGTGGAGGAAGTTCGCGAGGTAGCTGCCGACGTTGCCGAAGCCCTGCACCGCGACCTTCATGCCCACGATGCGCTTGTCGAGCTTCGCCACCGCGTCGCGGATGCAGTAGAGCGCGCCGCGCGACGTCGCCTCGACGCGCCCGAGCGAGCCGCCGATGGTGAGCGGCTTGCCGGTCACCACGCCGAGCACGGAGTGGCCCTTGTTCATCGAGTAGGTGTCGAAGATCCAGGCCATCGTCGAGCCGTCGGTGCCGACGTCCGGCGCCGGGATGTCCTTCTCGGGGCCGATCTCGTTGATGATCTCGCTGGTGAAGCGACGCGTCATCCCCTCGAGCTCGTGGCGCGACATCTTCTTCGGGTCGCAGACGACGCCTCCCTTCGCCCCGCCGAACGGGATCCCCATCAGGGCGCACTTCCACGTCATCCACATCGCGAGCGCCTTGACCTCGTCCACCGTGACGTCCGGGTGGTAGCGGATGCCTCCCTTGGACGGCCCGCGCGCGATGTTGTGGGTGACGCGATAGCCCTTGAAGACCTGGGTCGTCCCGTCGTCCATGCTCACGGGGATCGAGACCTCGATCGCCTTCTTGCACTCGCCGAGGACCGAGATGAGGTTCGGGTCGATCTCGAAGGTCGTGCCCACCCGCCGCAGTTGCTCGCGCGCGAGCTCGAACGGATTCTCACGCAGGTGGGACGTCGTTGCGACTGCCAAGGTCTTCTCCTTTTGTCGCTGCAAACGGGCGAAAAACCTGACGCCGCGGCGAGTCTAACGCGACGCGTAGGCGTCGAGCGCAAGGTACCGCGGATACGGAACGGCCTCGGCCCAGCGCGCCGCCGACGCGATCATCGCGGCGTTGTCCGTGCAGAGTGCGAGAGGCGCGGCCGTCGCGTCCGGAAGCGCCGCCCGGAGCGCCGAGTTCGCGGCGACGCCGCCGACGATCGCGATCCTCTCGCGCCCGGTCCGCTCCGCGGCTTCGCGCACGCGCTCGGCGAGCGCCCGCACGATCGCGTGCTGGTACGAGGCGGCGAGGTCGGCGCGACGCGCCGCGAGCTCTTCGTCCCCTAGCTCCCGCACCGCGTAGAGGAGCGCTGTCTTCAGGCCCGAGAACGAGAAGTCGAAGCCGGGCACGCGGGCGACGGGGAAGTCGTAGGCGCCGGCGTCGCCGTCCGAAGCCAGGCGGTCGATCTCGCGCCCCCCCGGGTAGCCGAGCCCGAGCAGCCGCGCGCCCTTGTCGAACGCCTCCCCAGCCGCGTCGTCGAGTGTCGACCCGAGCAGCTCCCGCTCGGTGTGCGAGCGCACGTCGAGGAGCATCGTGTGGCCCCCGCTCGCGAGCAGGCAGAGAAACGGCGGCTCGAGCGGCTCCGGCTGGAGGTACAGCGACGCGACGTGCCCGTCGAGATGGTCGACGGGGACGAGCGGCAGGCGGCGCGACCAGGCGACCGCCTTCGCCGCCGCGAGACCGACGAGCAGGGCACCGATCAGACCCGGCCCCTGCGTGACGGCGACGCGGTCGACGTCCTCCAAGGTTGCGTCCGCCTCGGCGAGCGCCGCCCGGATCACCGGCGTCACGAGCTCGAGGTGCCGCCGTGACGCGACCTCGGGGACGACGCCGCCGTAGCGCGCGTGGAGCTCCGCCTGCGAGGAGACGACGCTGGAGCGGATCTCGCCTTCCTCGGTGACGAGCGCCGCGGCCGTCTCGTCGCACGAGGTCTCGATCCCGAGGATCAGCGAGAAACCGGGTCCTTCCACATGATCAGCGCGTCCTCACGGTTGTCCGTGTAGTAGCCGCGCCGCAGGCCGCGTGAGCGGAAGCCGAGGCGCTCGTAGAGGTCGATCGCCTTGCGGTTCGACACGCGCACCTCCAGCGTGTAGCCGCGGCGAACGTCGTCGGCCGTGAGGTCGAAGAGCCGTTCGAGCAGCATGGTGGCGACGCCGCGCCCGCGGTGCTCGGGGTCGACGGCGACGTTCATCACGTGCCACGCGTCGACGTAGCGCGAGACGATCAGGTAGCCGACGAGCGCGCCGTCCTCGCCCTCGGCCTCGAAGGCGCCGAGGCAGATCGAGCTCGGCTTGGCGAGCTCGCCGGCGAACATCGACCGCGACCACGGAGTCGGGTACGAGCGGCGCTCGATCTCCTCGATCTCCGAGAGGTCGTCCAGCAGGAGCCGCCGTAGCTCGATCGTCGTCATCGCACGTTCCTCTCGGCATCCGGGACGCGGAGGTACAGCGGCTCGAGCTCGTCCACCGGTCCGGGCTCGCCCGCCAGCGCCGCGTGGAAGCGGGCGCGCGCCAGATGGCGCTCGTCGGCGTCCGGCGGCACGTCCACCCCACGCTCCTCGAGCAGAGAGCGATACCGCGTCGCCCCGTCGCCGACGCAGACGGCGCCCGTGTCCAGCGGCAGCTCCTGCGGCGCCAGCACCCGCGGCTCGCCGCCGAGCAGCGTGAAGACCTCGCGCCGCTTCGCGTCCACGACGGGAATCGCTCCCGGAGCGCCGGCGGCGAGCGCGGCGAGCGTGGAGACGCCGGCGCCCGGCAGGTCGAGCGAGAGCGCGAGGCCCCGCGCAACCGCGAGCCCGATCCGGACGCCGGTGAAGCTGCCGGGGCCGACGCCGACCGCGAGGCGGCCGAGATCGGACGGGTGCGCGCCCGCCTGGCGGAGCAGTGCGTCGACGTCCTCGAGCAGCGTCTGCGCACGCGATACCCGCTCGCCGAGGACCTCGTCGCCGTCCACGAGCGCGCTCGTAGCCACGGCGGTCGCCGTGTCGAAGGCCAGGGTCAGCACTCCTCGATCTCCACCGCTCTCCCGCCGCCAGCATGCCGCAAACGCACCGTGAAGCGAGGCGGAGGCAGGACGCCCTTCCCCGCCTCGGGCCACTCGACGAAGGCGATCGCCTGCTCGAAGTACGGCTCGAGATCGCCCCACTCCGCGGGTGAGACGTCCTGGAAGCGGTAGAGGTCGAGGTGCGAGACCTCCACGCCGTCGCCGTGATAGCGGTGTCCGATCGTGTAGGTGGGGCTCGTGACGCGCTCGCGGACGCCGAGCGCGCCGCACGCGCCGCGGACGAACGTGGTCTTGCCCGCGCCGAGCTCGCCCGCGACCGTGACGACGTCCCCGGCCTCGAGCCGTCCCGCGAGCTCCGCCGCCAGCGCCTCCGTCTCGTCCGGCGAGGTGGTCGTCGTCTCCACGCGTACGATCCAAGCATGCCCGCCTACGTGATCGTCGAGACGGACATCAGCGACCCGGAGCAGTACGAGCGGTACAAGGCCGCGTCGCCGGGCGCCGTCCACGCTGGCGGCGGCCGTTTCGTCGTCCGCGGCGGTGAACTTCGTGTGCTCGAGGGCGACTGGGATCCGTCGCGGCTCGTGATCCTCGAGTTCCCCGACCTCGAGGCGGCGAAGCGGTGGTACGACTCGGCGGAGTACGTCGAGGCCCGCCGCCTGCGCGAGGGCGCCGCGAACCTGCGCATGGTCGCGGTGCAGGGGCTGGACGAGCCGCTCTAGAACAGGCCGAGCTGCTCGGCCGGCGCCTCGACCGCGGGCTCCGGCTCGGGCTCGGCGACCGCGGTGGGCTGGGCGCCGCGTCCCATGAGCTCGGGCAGGCGGGCGAAGTCTGCCTCCAGCACCTTGAGCATCGCCGGCGTGTAGAGGGCCGCGGCCGGGTGGTAGAGCGGGTAGAGGAGGACGCTGCGGCCGGCGATCGTGAGCGCCTGCTCCTGCCCGTGGACGCGCGTGATGCCGAGCGGACGCCCGGAGAGGAGCTTGGTGGCGAAGTTACCGAGGGTGGCGATCACCTTCGGCTCGATCAGCTCGATCTGGCGGAAGAGGTGCGGCTCGCAGGACTCGATCTCATCCGGCTGCGGGTCGCGGTTGCCCGGCGGACGGCACTTGAGGACGTTGGCGATGTACACGTCCTCGCGCCGGAGCTGGACGCCGGCGAGCAGCCCGTCGAGCAGCTTGCCGGCCTGGCCGACGAACGGGATGCCCTGCTTGTCCTCGTGGAAGCCCGGAGCCTCGCCGACGAACATCAGGTCGGCGCGCGGGTTGCCGGCGCCGAACACGACCTGCGTCCGTCCTCCGGCGAGCCGGCAGCGCATGCACGTGGCGGTCTCCGCCCCGTAGGCCTCGAGCGTCTCGACCGTCGCGACCGGCACCGCACTCACAAAGGCGAGTCTACGAGGCCCGCCCGACGGACACGATCTTCGCCTTCCAGCGGCCCCGAGGCGCCTCCACCTCGATCTCGTCGCCCGGCGCCTTCCCGAGCAGAGCCTGTCCGACCGGGGAGTCCGGCGAGACGCCGCCGACACCGGTGATCTCCACCTCGAGCCGCTCGCCGTCGTCCCGCTCAAGCTCGACGCGCGAGCCGACGGTGACGACGCCGCTCTTCGCGGCCGCCTCCTCGTCGAGGATCGTCGCGTGCTGGAGCCGGTGGCGCAGCACCCGGATCCGCGCCTCGAGCAGTCCCTGCTCGTTCTTCGCCGCGTGGTACTCGAAGTTCTCGGACAGGTCGCCGTGCGCCCGCGCCGTGGCGATCGCCTGCACGACCTCCTTCCGCTTCGGGCCCTCGAGCTCCGCGAGCTCGGCTTCGAGCTGTGCGTGGGCGGCGGGCGTCAGAACCTCGCCCTCGTCGTCCCCCCGCGCCACGAGCTAGTGGCCGCAGCCGCAGGAGCCGCCGCAGCAGCCTCCGCCGCCGCCGCTCGCCGCGACCTTCGTCACGCCGTGCACCGCGAAGGAGGAGAACTGGCGGGAGACGTTCGTCGCGGCGCAGTCGGGGCAGGCGATCTGCTCCTCTCCGCGGACGAGCTCCTCGAAATGAGACTCGCACTCCATGCACACGTACTCGTAGATGGGCACGGATCGGATGCTAGCTCGACGTGCAGGTGGAGCGCGTGCCCCCGAAGAGCTCGCGCACGAGACCGCCCGGCGTCCCCGGCACCTCGAGGGCGAACCGCTCGGGCCGGGTCAGGTCCAGCGTCGTCATCCTGTCGGGCCCGGGCGCGGCGCAGCCCGCGCCCAGCAGCCGCCAGTACGGGTTGTAATGCGCGCGCAGGAGGTACCGGCCCGGCTGGAAGACACGGCCGCCGATGACCGTGTGGCCGAAGGAGGTCACGACCGGGTGCGCGGGCCCCGTGAGCAGAGGCGTCGCGTGCGGCAGCTCGTAGATCGTCCAGTTGGGGCTGCGGAAGACCTCCCGCAGCCCCGAGCGCGGCGAGCGCAGCGCATGCGCTTCCTCCGGCCCGCCGTCCCAGTCGAGCGCCGCAGTCCTGGCGAGGAGCACGTAACGGACGGCGTTCGAGCGCAGCCAGCGACGGTACGCGGCGGTGACGAGGTGCTTCTCGTAGAGGCCCGGGTTGTCGGCGACGTCGAGCTGCCGGTACCAGCCGCGGGCGAGCGGGAAGCCGGACTTCGGGATCCAGTACGCCTCCCAGTGCTCGGCCGTCGGCACGACCTCCACGCGGTATCCGGGCCGGTCGTGCGCGCGGAGGAAGCGGATCGCAGGCCGCCAGAAGCTCGCCAGCTGCGTGTCGTTGCCGAGGCGTGACGGGACGAGCAGCGCGTACGGCACGAGGTTGTAGGCGAACGCCGCCGCTAGGGCGACGACGACCAGCCGCCGCGGACGGAACCCGGCGAGGCTGGCCGTGAGGAGCATGACCGGAAAGACGAACGCGCTCAACCGTGTCCAGTTGTCGCCGAGCGGCGAGGGCACGAGGAAGACGACGACGCTGCCGAGCCCCCAGAGCGCGTAGAAGGCGACGAGGGGGGTCGCGCTGCGCGCCTGCCGCGCGACGAGGACTCCCAGCGAGGTGACGAGCAGCACGCCGGCGAAGTCGATCCAGTGGAACGGGTAGACGCCGGTGCCCGCCCCCGGGAAGAGGACGAGCGCGAGCGCCTCGATTCCGGCCGCGACCGCGAGGCCGGCGGCGAACCAGACGTGGCGGACGGCGATCCGTCGCTGCGAGGCCGCGTACGACCCGACGATGAGGCAGAGGAAGGCGAACGCGAGCGGGCTGAAGCCGACGGTGAGCGCGGCGACGACGGCGGCGAGGCGGAGCCGCCGCAGCTGCAGCAGCTTCAGCGTCGCCAGCATCGCGGCGAAGCCCAGCGAGTACGCGTAGAGGCCGGTGAACATCGGCGCGGCGGCGAGCACGCCGAACACGCGGCCGGGCCAGAGCGCCGCGCTCCCCCACTCCCGGTAGGCGAGGGAGGCGAAGAGGACGGTCGAGGCGACGGCGGCCGCGAAGACGAGCGGGAGGTTCCCCACGAGCGCGGCCGGCAGGTAGTAGAGGAGGCTGTAGGAGGCGAGCGGGTACGTCCCCGCGTACCAGAAGTTGTCCCAGATCAGTGCGCCGTCGCGGACGAGGAACGTCCGGTAGAGATGGACCGGCGCATCCCCGGGAGCCGGCCCGACGAGCAGCACGAGCGCCGCGACGACGGCCGTCAGCGCGGCGCCGAGCAGCAGCTCGCGGCGCAGCGAGGGACGGCGGAGGTCGAAGAGGCTTGCGGCGGCGGAGCTCACGAGGGGAACGGATTGTGGCAGTAACTGCTCCAACGCCAGCGGCCGGGACGCGGTCACGCGCCCCGGCCGCTGCAGCCGTTACGCCGACGGAGCGACGTTCTGGTTGAGCCGGAAGACGTTCGTCGGGTCGTACTCGTCCTTCAGGGCGACGAGCCGGCGGTACGTCTCCTCTCCGTACGCCTCCTCCGCCACACCCGCATCGCCGAGGAAGTTGACGTATGCGCGGCCCGTCTCGTCGGCCCTGGCCGAGGCGACCACCGCCCGCGCCCACTCGGTGTGGGCTCCGAGGAGCGCCGGATCGGGCGTGCCCGTGACCGCGTTCAGCACGAACGGCATCGACCGCTCCGGGAACGCCGTGTCGGACTGCCCGACGCGGGCGACCGCGCCGCCCATCTGGTGGACGTGGATCTCGCACTGGGGCCCCGGCGTGTCCTGGTGGAGCCGCACCAGCGAGTCGATCGTCTCGTCCGACAGGCGGGCGAGGTTCGTGGCCTTGAAGTAGGCGTTGATCCCCTTCGGCCAGAGCGGATCGAGCAGGCCCTGGATGAAGGTGTACGGCATGGGGTGGATCAGGTCGGCGACCGGCTCGGCCACGGTGCGGAGGCCGCTGACGAGCGCCTCCCCGTCCTCGACGGGCCCGGCGTTGACGGCGATCACGATCGCGACCTTCTTGCCGTGCCACTCCTCCGGGATCACCGGCAGCGGCGGCGCCGTCGCGAGGCTGACCGCCGTCGTGATCGCATCCGGCTGGTCCGGCGCCCACTCGCGGTAGAAGCGCAGGAGGTCGCCGGCGGCGTCGCCGGGCAGGAACAACGGGCCCGCATAGACCTCGGGGCCGACCGGGTGCACGGCGAGCTCGAACGACGTCACGATCCCGAAGTTGCCGCCGCCTCCACGAAGCCCCCAGAAGAGCTCGGGGTTCTCCTCGACGCTCGCATGGACGAGCCGGCCGTCGGCCGTGACCACGTCGGCGCCGGCGAGGTTGTCGCAGGCGAGCCCGTACTGCCGCATCAGCCAGCCGATGCCGCCGCCGAGCGTGAAGCCGGCCACACCGGTCGTGGAGACGAGGCCGCCGGTCGTCGCGAGCCCGAACTGCTGGGCCTCGTGGTCGACGTCGCCCCAGACGGCGCCGGGGCCGACGAACGCACGCCGCGCCGCCGGGTCGACTCGGACGTTCCGCATCGGGCCGAGGTCGATCACCAGGCCGCCGTCGGCCGTGGAAAGGCCGGCGACGCTGTGCCCTCCGCCCCGCACCGCGACGGTGAGATCGTTCGCCCGCGCGAAGCCGAGCGCCGCGATCACGTCGGCCACGCCCGTGGCGCGGGCGATCGCAGCCGGCTCGGCCCCGTCGTGAGCGCCGTTCCAGACCCGCTTCGCCTCCCTGTAGCCCTCGTCGCCTGGCAGGAAGAGCTCCCCGCGCAACGCGTCGCGGAGCTCCTGCACGGTTGCCTCGCCCAGGACGGGCGCAAGCATCTCCGTCATCTGTCCCTCCTTCTCGTAGAGCATGTCGGGACGGTTCTAGCGAGCGTGCCTTAGCGCCCGATTTGCGCTGCATTTGCGGCTTCGAGCCGCAGCCGCACGTGCTCCACCCAGCGGGTGTCGCCGCGAATCTCGAACCCTTCGAGCGCGCGCTCGAGCAACGCCCGAGCACGCGCGTCGTCGCCGCGAAGAAGCGCCAGCTCGGCGAGGTTGGCGCACGTCACCGCCTGCCAGCGCACGCGGCGGGTCTCGCCCACCACGCCGAGCGCCTCCTCGAGCCGGGCCTCGGCCGCAGCCGGATCCTCGCGCGCCAGCTCGAGGTCGGCGATCCGCCAGAGCGTCGAGACGAGGCCCCAGCGGTCGCCGGCCCGGCGAAAGGTGTCGAGCGCCTCGCCGAGCAGCGTGGCGGCGTGTTCGTGCTCCGCCCGGCGCGTCGCAACCTGCCCGAGCCCCACGAGCGCGAGCGCGACGCCGCGACGGTCGCCGAGCCGCTCTCGCAGCTCCCGCGCGCGATCGAAGAGCTCGGCTGCGCCGTCGAGGCTCCCGTCCGACAGCTCGAGGTTCGCGAGGCGGGCCCAGGCGTCGGCCCGGCCCTGCTCGCTGCCGATCCGCTCGAAGTGGGCGAGCCCGTCCTCGAGGAGCTCGCGGCTCCGGCGCTCGTCGCCCGCGGAGCGCACGACGTTCGCCCAGTTGAGCAGGACGTATCCGGCGGCCACACGGCAGGAGAGGTCGGCGAACGGCTGCAGCGTGTCCTCGAAGGCGAGGCGCACGCCGGGCGCGTCGGGTTCCGGCCGGATCATCTCCGCCACGTTGACGAGCGCCGGCACCGGCTCCTGGGAATCCGCGAGGGCTCCGAAGAGCGCGAAGCTCTCGGCGCAGAGCCGCTCTGCCTCGGCGGCATCTCCCGCGACCCAGGCCGCCGCGCCGAGCGAGTAGGCGCTGACCGCCTCGGCCTCCGCGAGCCCGTGCTCGCGCGCAAGCGCAAGCGCCGGCTCGTAGAAGCTCGCGGCGCGCGCGCCGTCGTCGTCGGCGATCTCGACCGCGGCGCGGAAGTGAAGGGTGCGCCACTCGAGACTCGGGTCGCCCAGCTCACGGGCGAGCGCCAGCGCCTCCTCGACCTTTACCAGCCCGAACCCGGCGTCCCCGGAGCGGAACTCGATCGCGGCGTGGCCGAGGAGCGCCCTGATCCGCTCCGGCGATGCTCCGCTCGTACGGCCGAGGGACTCGCCGAGCCAGTGCCGCGCCTCGGGGAGCTCGATCCGGCGCAGCCAGAAGGGCCAAACGGCCGCGCTCAGTCGGAGCGCCTCGTCCGGATCCGTCTCGAGCAGCGTCTCCAGCGCGACGCGGAGGTTGCCCTGCTCCGACTCGAGGCCCCTGAGCTGCTGGTCGAGCCCCCCGACGAGCTCCAGCACCCAACCGGCCTGCCGCGCCGCCACCGCGGGCCGGTCGCCGCTCGAGTCCAGCCGGCCCGCCGCGTAGCTGCGGATCGTCTCGAGCAGCCGGTAACGCCGCAACCCACTCCGGTCCTCGCTAACGACGAGCGACTTGTCGACGAGCTCCGCGAGCAGGAGCGCCACCTGATCGGCCTCGAGGCCGTTCCCGGAGCAGACCGCTTCCACGGCCTCCAACAGGAAGCTGCCGGAGAAGATCGCGAGCCGCCGCAGAAGCGTCCGCTCCTCGGCCGAGAGCAGCTCGTGGCTCCAGTCGAGCGTCGCCTCGAGCGTCTGCTGCCGCGTCGGGGCGGTCCGGCTGCCGGCGCGCAGGAGGCGGAACCGGTCGTCGAGCCTCCTTGCGAGCGCCGCGGGCGTGAGCGCGTCGACCCGCGCCGCCGCGAGCTCCAGCGCCAGCGGGAGGCCGTCGAGCCGGTGGCTGATCCTGGCCACGGCCGCAGCCGTCTCGCCGTCGAGCTCGAAGCCGGGCGCAACGGCCCTGGCCCGCTCGACGAACAGCCGAACCGCCTCGTAGCGAAGCAGCACCTCCGGCTTCTCGTCGCGGTCCGGATCCGGGATCCCGAGCGAGGGCACGCGGAACAGAACCTCTCCCGGGACCCGCAGCGGCTCACGGCTCGTCGCGAGGATCGTGAGGCGCGGCGCCCCGCGAAGCAGCGCGTCGACGAGTGCGGCCGCGGCGCCGACCAGGTGCTCGCAGTTGTCGAGCAGGAGCAGCAGCTCGAGCGGCTCGAGCTCGTCGAGCAGCGCATCGACGACCGCGCCGCCGCGGAGAGCTCGCAGGTCGAGCGCGCCGGCCACGGCGCCGGGGACGAGCGACCCGTCGTCGAGCACGTCTAGCTCGACGGGAAGCACTCCGTCGGCGTATGCGTCCTGGTGCCGACGGCCGAGCTCGCGGGCGAGGCGGGTCTTGCCGACGCCGCCGGCGCCGGTGAGCGTCAGCAGCCGGGTGCGACCGAGCAGGGCGGAGAGCTCACCCAGCTCGTGCTCGCGACCGACGAACGTGGACGCGTCGGCCGGCAGCCTGCGCCCGGGAGGCTGAGTCCCTCCCAGCTCAGTGAGCAGCTCCTCGAGCTCGGCACGGAGGTCGGCGAGGCGCTCCCGCTCTCGCGCGGCCCAGTCGTCGTAGCGGTTCTCGGGGAGAAGCTCCCCACCGTAGAGCGCCACCGCGCGCCTGCACGCCTGCGCCGTTCGGGCGCCACGCGCGTCGGCCGCCGCCTGCTCGAACTCGGCCACGTCCGCCGAGGCCTCGAGGCGCAGGACGCCGTCGAGCAGCGCGATCGCGTCGGGGCCGAGCGCCCGCCGGGCCGCGTGCACGGCCTGGTTCAGGTTGTTCGCCGCCGAGTCGGGGCCGCGGTCGGGCCAGAGCGCGTCCATGGCCTGCTCGCGGTGCAGGCGCTGCCCGTCCGCGAGCGCCAGCAGCTTCACGAGGTCCTTCGCCTTGCGCAGCCGCCAGGCGGAGTCCGGGACCGGAGCGCCGTCCACCTCGGCCGCGAAGCCTCCCAGCAGGGTCACGCGCGTCCCGGGCATGACGGGAGCATCGCAAGGCGGCTGCCCGAGTACAATCGGCGGTGCCCGGCATCCGCTACGGAGCTGGAGCGAAACCGTGATCGAGAGAGTCCATGTCATCGGCTCGGGCCGCGTCGGCTCGGCTGTCGCAGCCCGCCTCCGCGAGCGCGGCGTCGCCGTGAGCGAGGACGACCCCGACGTCGTCCTCCTCTGCGTTCCGGACACGGCCATTTCCGACGCGTCCCGGTACCTGGTACCCGGACGTGCCTGGGTGGGACATGTCTCCGGCGCCACGCCGCTGGCCGCGCTCGAGCCGCACGCGCGGCGGTTCTCGCTCCACCCGTTGCAGACGTTCGATCGCAGCGGCGACCCCGCGCAGCTCGACGGCGCCTGGGCGGCGGTCAGCGGCGAGACCGGCGAGGCGCTCGAGATCGCGCGCGAGCTCGCAGAGGCGCTCGGGCTGCGACCGTTCGAGCTCGCGGACGAGAACCGGACGCTCTACCACGCCGGCGCCGTGTTCGCCTCGAACTACCTCGTGACGCTGCAGCGAGCGGCGGTGCGGCTCGGCGTTCCTGCCGAGGGGCTCGTGCCGCTGATGCGCGGGACGGTCGACCACGACTTCGAGCTGACCGGACCGATCGCGCGCGGCGACTGGGCGACCGTCGAGGCGCACAAGCAGGCGATCAGGGCCGAGCATCCGGAGCTCGAGCAGCTCTACGAGACTCTCGCGGACGCGACGGCGGCGCTCGCGTGAAGGTCGTGCGCACGATCGCGGAGCTCGAGACGGCCCCCGGCACGGGCCTCGTCCCGACGATGGGAGCGCTGCACGGCGGCCACCGCGCCCTGTTCCGTGCGGCGCGCGCCGAGAGCGGGCGCGTGGTCGCGTCGCTCTTCGTCAACCCGGCCCAGTTCGACCAGCCGGCCGATCTGGAGGCGTATCCCCGGGACGAGGAGCGCGACCTCGAGATCGCCGAGGCGGAGGGCGTCGACGTCATCTTCGCGCCCACGCCGGAGGAGCTGTACCCGGCAGGGTTCGCAACCTGGGTCGAGCCGCAGGAGACCGGCGCCGAGGGCGCCTCACGGCCGGGCCACTTCCGGGGTGTCGCGACCGTGTGCCTGAAGCTGTTCAACCTCGTCCACCCCGAGCGCGCCTACTTCGGCCAGAAGGACGCCCAGCAGGTCGCGGTGCTCCGGCGGCTCGTCCGCGACCTCGGGGTCCCGGTCGAGATCCGCGTCGTCCCGACAGTGCGCGACCCCGACGGGCTCGCACTCTCCTCGCGCAATGCCCGGCTCTCCGCGGAGGAGCGGGAGCGCGCTCTCGGCCTGCCGCGCGCGCTCGCCTCGGCGGCCGGCGCCGCGGATCCCGTCGCCGCCGCACGCGCCTCGCTGAACGGGCTCGAACCGGATTACGTCGAGGTGCTCGACCTCGGCGACGCCAAGGTCCTGGCCGCCGCGATCCGCGTCGGCTCCACGCGTTTGATCGACAACGTCCTCCTGGAAGGAGAGCTCAGATGAGCGAAGAGTCGAAGCCCCCGCGTTACGCCTCCTGGACGGCCGGCAAGCTTCCGCTGCCCGAGCTCGCCGAGATGAAGCGCCGCGGCGACAAGATCGTGATGGTCACGGCGTACGACGCCCCGAGCGGGCGGCTCGCCGACGCCGCCGGCGTCGACCTGATCCTCGTCGGGGACTCGTCCGGGATGGTCGTCCACGGCCGCGAGTCCACCGTCCCCGTGTCGCTGGACGAGATCGTGTTCATGACGCAGTGGGTGACCCGCGGCGCGAAGCGGCCGCTCGTAATCGCCGACATGCCGTTCGGCTCCTACGAGGAGTCGGACGAGCAGGCGGTGCGCAACGCGGTGCGGCTGGTGAAGGACGGCGGCGCGGACGCGGTCAAGCTCGAGCGCGGTGGCACCTCGGTCGCTCGCGCGCGGGCGATCGTCGGCGCCGGGATCCCCGTGATGGGGCACGTCGGCCTGACGCCGCAGACGGCGACCGTCCTCGGCGGCTTCAAGGCGCAGGGGCGGACGGCCGAGCGCGCGCAGCAACTCGTGGAGGACGCGCTCGAGCTCGAGGCGGCCGGCTGCTTCGCGATCGTGCTCGAGGCGGTTCCTCCCGCGGTCGCGCGCGCGGCGACGCGGGCGCTCGCGGTGCCGACGATCGGCATCGGCGCCGGAGCAGAAACGGACGGGCAGGTGCTCGTGTGGCACGACATGCTCGGCTTCTACGAGGGACGCGCCCCGCGCTTCGTCAAGCGCTACGCAGAGCTCGGGGAGGCGATCGTCGAGGCGCTCGAGCGCTACACCGACGAGGTCCGCAGCGGTTCGTTCCCCGAGGAGCGGCACACGTACGGGATGCCCGAGGAGGAGCAGGCCGCCTTCGAGGGCGCTCCGAACCCGAATCCCAAGTAACAGTCTGTTACGA
>DASTZY010000118.1:0-22054 GCA_035764085.1 Gaiellaceae bacterium | reverse complement strand
GCCCGTGACCGGCTACCGCGAGCCGGCGGGACCGGGCGTGCGCGTCGACTCCGGCGTCGCCGCGGGATACGAGGTCTCCGGCTCCTACGACCCGATGGTGGCGAAGCTGATCGTGCACGGCGTCGACCGCGAGCACGCGCGGCGGCGGATGCTGCGGGCGCTCGACGAGTTCTGGATCGAGGGTCCCTCCACGCTGCTCGGCTTCCACAAGGCGCTGCTCTCGCATCCGTGCTTCGTCGCGGGAGAGACGTGCCACGGGGTCGTCGAGTCGGAGGAACTGGCGGCCCGGGTCGCCGAGCTGGACGGCTCGGGCGTCGTCGCCTCTCCGGCAAGTAACAGTCTGTTACAAGGAACGACGGGTCCGGTTCGGACGGTGGAGCGCGTCCGGACGGTGGAGGTCGACGGGCGGCGGTTCGAGGTGCGGCTCTCCGAGCCCGAGCCGGAGTGGCGTGCGCTCGCGCGTCTGCGGCGCGAGCGGGTGCGCGACGGCGGCGCGGGCGCGGGAGGGCGAGATGCGGTCGTCGCGCCGATGCAGGGGACAGTCCTCGACGTCCGGGTGGCGGACGGCGACGAGGTGGAGCCGGGTCGGGTGATCTGCGTCGTGGAGGCGATGAAGATGGAGAACGAGGTGCACGCCGGCCGGGCCGGGGTCGTGCGCAACCTCTCGGTCGAGCCGGGCCAGGCGGTCACCACCGGCCAGGTCATCTGCACCCTCGAAGCCGAGTAGGACCTCCGCGCAATCCGAGGCTCGGGAGGCCGCGTAGACACCTCCATGACCCCAGTAGGAGGAGACGAATGTTGAAGAAAGCCGTTCTCGCCGTCGTCGCCACGGTCGCGCTCGCCGCCGCCGGCGTCGCCGCAGCCGCCGTGGTGACACACCCGCGCTCGCTCGCCGCGAGCCACTCGACCGCCCTCGTCACGCTCCACAAGACGAGCCTCGGCAAGGTGCTCGCCACCGGCTCGGGCATGACGCTCTATCTCTTCAAGGCGGACAAGGGCAAGACCAGCGTCTGCTACGGCCAGTGCGCCACCTTCTGGCCGCCGCTTCTCATGAAGGGGAAGCTCAGCGGCGGCGCGGGCATCAAGGCCGGCCTGCTCGGCACCACGAAGCGGAAGAACGGGACGCGCCAGGTCACGTACGCCGGCCACCCGCTCTACCGGTTCAAGCTCGACAAGTCGGCATCCCAGGTCAAGGGCCAGGGCCAGGACTTCTTCGGCGGCAAGTGGTTCGTGGTCTCGAGCTCCGGCCGGGCGATCACGAAGGCCGCGCCGGGCGGCGGGACGACCACGAATTCCACGACCGGCACCACCTACACGACGACGACGATCAAGTACTAGAACGACGTAGCAGCGCACGCTGAACTGCGCGGTCCACCGGCGTCCCGCCGCTAGTGTCCGACGCCGGTGGACCTCTACGAGTACCAGGGCAAGGACTTGTTCCGGCGGGTCGGGATCCCGGTCTCGGAGGGGCGGCTCGCCACCACGCCGGAGGAGGCGCGGGCGGCGGCAGAGGAGCTCGGCGGCCCGGTCGTCGTCAAGGCGCAGGTGCTGACCGGGGGCCGCGGCAAGGCCGGCGGCGTCAAGCTCGCCGACGATCCCGCCGACGCCGAGGCGAAGGCGCGCGACATCCTCGGGCTCGACATCAACGGACACGTCGTCCGCACGCTCTGGATCGAGCAGGCGTCGGACATCGAGCGCGAGTACTACCTCTCGATCACCTTCGACCGCGGCGCCAAGAAGTCGCTCTTCATGTTCACGACGCAGGGCGGCGTCGAGATCGAGCAGGTCGCCGAGGAGAACCCCGACGCACTCGTCCGTCTCCACGTCGACCCCCTCGAGGGCTTCCAGCCGTGGGTCGCGCGGCGGCTCGTCTACGGGGGTGGCGTCGACGATCCGTCCGAGCAGAAGCAGATCGCCGCGATCGTCGAGAAGCTCTACCGCGCCTTCGTCGAGTTCGACGCGATGCTCTGCGAGATCAACCCGCTGATCGTGACGCCCGAGGGAGAGGTGAAGGCGCTCGACTCGAAGTTCACGGTCGACGACAGCGCGCTGCCCCGGCACCCGGACGTCGCGGAGTGGCGCGATCCGACCGCCGCCGACCCCATCGAGACGTTCGCGCGCGAGAAGGGCGTCACGTACGTGAAGCTCGACGGCAACGTCGGCGTGCTCGCCAACGGCGCCGGCCTGGGGATGTCCACCGTGGACGTCGTCGCGCACGCGGGCGGGCGTCCCGCCAACTTCTGCGACCTTGGCGGAGGCGGCAGCGCGGAAGGCGTCGTCGACGCGCTCGAGGTGATCACGCGCGACGAGCAGGTGCGCTCGATCTTCTTCAACATCTTCGGCGGGATCACGCGCTGCGACGAGGTGGCGCGTGGGATCCTGGCGGCGCTCGAGCGGTTGGACATGTCGCGCTACCCGATCGTCGTCCGCCTCGACGGGACGAACGCGGAGGAGGGCAGGCAGATCCTCGCGGACGCCGGCCGCGAGAACATCCACCCCGAGGCGACGATGCTGGACGGCGCGCGCCGCGCCGTGGAGCTGGCGGCGGCCGCGTGACCGACCTCTGGAGCGAGCGGGCGCGGGCGTACCGCGAAAGCGCCACGCATGCCGCCGGCGACGACCTCGACCTCGTCGTGACGTGGTGCGAGCCCGGCCCGGACGTGACCGTGCTCGACGTGGCCACGGGGGGCGGTCACGTCGCGCGGAGGCTGCGCGAGGCGGGCGCGCAGGTCGTCACGGTCGACGCGGCGCCCGGGATGGAGCCGGACGTGATCGCGCCGGCCGACCATCTTCCGTTCGCCGACGCGAGCTTCGACGCCGTGGCCTGCCGCATCGCCGCGCACCACTTCCCCGACGTGCTCGCGGCGGTGCGGGAGATGGCCCGCGTCGCGCGGCACCGCGTGGTGATCTGCGACAACACCTTCACGAGCGAGAGCGCCGAGGAGGCGGACCGGCTGCGCGACCCGAGCCACGTCCGCAACTACGGCGTGGCGGAGTGGCACAGCTTCTTCGAGCTGGCCGGGCTCCACGTCGCGGACGAAGCGGTCCTGGTGCGGGACACCGACTTCGAGGACTGGCTCGCGCGCACGGAGACGCCCGAGGCCGACCGCGCGCGCGTCCGGCAGCTCCTCGACAGCCGGATCAGGGACGGACGCCTCGAGCTGCCGACCGTCGTCCTCAAGGGGATCGAGGCCGCCGGCTGATGGCGATCATCCTCGACCACGACACGCGGCTCGTCGTCGCCGGCCTGACCGGCTCCGAGGGACGGTTCCACGGCCTGCGCAACCGCGCCTATGGCACGAACCTCGTCGCCGGAGTGACCCCCGGCAAGGGCGGGCAGGACGTCGAGGGCGTCCCGGTCTTCGACACCGTCGCCGAGGCGGTCGAGGAGGCCGGTGCGAACACGTCGCTGATCTTCGTCCCCGCCCGCTTCGCGGTCGACGCGATCTACGAGGCCGTGGACGCCGGAGTCGGCACCGTGATCTGCATCACGGAGCACATCCCGGCGCACGACATGCTGCGCGCCTACACGTACTTCCGCGGCAAGGGCACGACGATGATCGGCCCGAACTGCCCCGGCGTCCTCTCGCCGGGCAAGGCGAACGCAGGGATCATCCCCGCCGAGATCTTCAGCGAGGGGAGCGTCGGCCTCGTCTCGCGCTCCGGCACGCTCACCTACCAGATCGGTCACGAGCTCACGCAGCTCGGGCTCGGCAACTCGACGATCGTCGGCATCGGCGGCGACCCCGTCGTCGGCTCGTCCTTCGTCGATGTGATCGAGAAGTTCGAGGCCGACGCGCAGACCGAGCTGATCGTGCTCGTGGGCGAGATCGGCGGCGACGAGGAGGAAAAGGCCGCCGCGTACGTCGCCGAGCACGTGACGAAGCCGGTGCTTGCCTACATCGCCGGCTTCTCGGCGCCGCCCGGCAAGACAATGGGCCATGCCGGCGCGATCATCTCCGGCTCCTCCGGCACCGCGCAGGGTAAGAAGGAGGCGCTCGAGGCCCGCGGGATCGAGGTCGGCACGACGCCGACCGAGGTCGCGCAGATGGTGGCCTCGCGCATGAAGTAGCACCGGCGCTCGACCAGCCGCGCCCGCGGTTACGCTCCGCCGATGATCTCGTTCGCGCGCGGCGTCCCGGCGCCCGAGTGTCTCGCCGTCGAGGAGCTCGCGGACTGCGCGCGCGCGGCTGTCGAGCGCGACGGGCGCTCGATCCTCAGCTACGGGCCGGGCGGCGGCTACGGCCCGCTGCGCGAGTGGCTCGCCGAGCGCCACGGCGTCGAGCCGTCGCGTGTCGTGATCACGAGCGGCTCGCTCCAGGGCTTCGTCTTCCTCGCCGAGCACCTCGTACGGCCGGGGAGCCGCGTGCTCGTCGAGGCACCGACGTACGACCGGCCGCTCAAGATCCTGACCCGGCTCGGAGCCGAGATCGTCCCCGTCGAGATGGACGAGGAGGGCCTCGTCATCGAGGCGCTCGAGGAGGCCCTCGACGCGGGTGACAAGCCGGCCTTCCTGTACACGATCCCGACCTTCCAGAACCCGAGCGGGCGGTCGCTGTCCATCGAGCGTCGCCGTCGGCTGGCCGAGCTGGCGCGCGAGCGGGGCCTGCTCGTGCTCGAGGACGACCCGTACGGGCTCGTCCGCTACGACGGCGAGCGGCTCCCGAGCGTGTTCGAGCTCGCCGCGGGGCGGGAGGAGATCGCGTACTGCTCGTCCTTCTCGAAGACGGTGGCGCCCGGCGTGCGGGTCGGCTGGTTCGTCCTGCCGCCGCAGCTCGCCGCCGACATCGAAGCGCTCGCCGTGTCCACGTACATCTCGCCGCCCTACCTCTCGCAGGCGACGGTGCTCGAGTTCCTCCGACGCGACAGTTTCGAGCCGAACCTCGATCGCGTGAACGGCCTCCTGCGCGAGCGGCGCGACGCGATGCTCGACGCGCTAGCGCGCGAGTTGCCGGAGGACGCCAGCTGGACCCGGCCAGACGGCGGCTACTTCGCCTGGGTCGACCTCCCCTCCGGCCCCGACAGCAGCGAGCTGCTCGTGGAGGCGGAGGAGGCCGGCGTCACCTTCGTCAAGGGGAGCGACTTCTTCCCCGGCGGCCAAGGCGGCGAGCGTGCGCTCCGCCTCGCCTTCAGCTTCGTCTCGCCGGATGAGATCGCCGAGGGCGTGTCAGTTCTCGGGAGCCTGGCGCGAGCGCGAGCGGCGGCGGCGACGCTCTAGCTGCGCGAGCAGGATTCCGCCGACCAGTCCGACCGCGAGCGCGAGCAGGACCAGCCAGACGAGCGAGACGCGCGCCGTGGCGAGCACGAAGTGGACGCTCACCTGCTTGCGGTTCTCGAGCACGAAGGCGATGGCGTAGGCGACGAGCAGCCCGAGGACGATCAGCCGCAGGTAGAGCCGCGGCTGCCAGCGGTCTGCAACCTCCTCGGTGTCGATCCGTGGGCGGCGCGGAACGCGCACGCCGGGACGATAGCTCGCGAGACCTCTGGTCTCGCTCGCTGTGATGAGGAACTGCGCCGCCGGGAGAGCGCGGTCTCCCGGCGGCTTCGTGCTGAGTTTGTCTTGGGATCCCTGGATGGCGTGGCTTCCTGGTGCGCTCGCGCGCGGCGGAGGCCGGCGCGAGCGCAGTCCGGCCTGCGGCTAAGCCCGGCTGCGCCGAGTCTTAGCCTCCGGCCCCGGGGTCTGGTTCTGGTTGAACGTTTCGAACCCGCGACGGAAGCGCGCTCCTGAACCTTGCGTCAGCCCTTCAAGGCTCTACTGCACGAAGCCAACGGGAGACCGCGCTCTCTCGTTGGCGCAGTTCCTTCAAAATCCGGGCGAAGAGCGAAGCTCTTCGCCCGGCGCTACGCGGCCGCGTGGACGCGCAGAGCCCGCGGGACGAGCTGCGGCTGCGGCGGGGGCGCAAGGCGACCGACGGAGTGGGCCCGGAACGTGGGGCAGATGGTCTCGCCGGAGAGGGCGCAGAGCCCGGCGCGCCGGAAATAGCAATCAGCGCACGTTGGCGTGGGTCGCTTGCTCACAGTTGTATTTACTCGGGGAAGGGGAGGCCGCTTACGAGGTGCGATGATAGGGGGAGAAACGGCGGAAGCAAGCGTTGCCGCGGACGAAAACTGACGAATTTCCGCCACTTTCGGCCGACCGAAATCCGAGGCCCCCTAGCGCGCCTGCGGCAACGTTGCCAGGGCGCGCAACGCCTGCTTGAACGTACGCACCGGGATGATGCGAACCGGCCCGGCGTAGCGGCGTGCGTCGCGTGCGTTGTCGCCCGCCGGAACGAGGAACACGTCGGCGCCGGCCTGCCGCACCCCGTACGTCTTCTGCTTGATGCCGCCGATCGGTCCGACGCTGCCGTTGAGCTCCATCTCCCCGGTCGCGGCCACACGATGGCCCCGGAGGACGTTGTGCCCGAGCTTCTGCAGCACCTCGAGTGCGAAGGCCAGGCCGGCGGAGGGGCCGCCTATCCCGGTCGCGTCGATGGACACACGAATCGGCAGCTTGATCGTCGCGGACTGGTCCGGCGCGAAGCCGACGATCGCCTGGCCGGGCTCCTGCGGCACGCCGACCGTCCGGACGCGCACCGTCAGCGGCTTGCCTCCCCGCCGCACGCGAAGCGCCACGACGTCCCCCGGCCTGACGCGGTGAAGCGCCCGGCGGAGGGCAGCGACGGTCGGTGTCGGCGTGCCGTCCACGTCGACGATCACGTCCATCGGCTGGAGGTTGCACGGCGCATCCGTCCCCGCGATCAACTGCGAGACGACGACTCCGGTCGGCTTGACCACGACGTGGTAGCCGAGCTGCCGGAGGGCGACGGCGGCGGCGACTCGCTGGGAGAACGCCATCTCCTGCAGCTGGGCCACCTCCGCCTGCGCCGCCGAGGCGCACGGCGGGACGATGGCTCCGGCGGGGGTGAGGGTGGAGTGAGGGCGGATCCACGGGAAGAGCGCCTCGAGCTCGCTCGCGCGGCGCTCGATCACGTCGACGAAATAGAGCGTGCCGGGCTTCGGCGGCAGGGCGCCCTGGACGCGCACGAGCGGCGCAACCGGGTGCGCGGTGTCGGGGAGCAGGAGGTAGCTGTCCGAGGGGACGCTGAAGAGGATCACGGCCGTTGCGAGCAGGAGAACGACGGCCGCGGCTGTCACCCGCCAGGGTGTGAGGAAGCGCCTCAAAACAGGAACCGTTTCAGGCCGCCGTCGACGACGAGCGTCTGGCCGGTGACGTACCGAGCCCGCTCGGAGGCCAGGAAGCAGACGACGTCGCCGAACTCCCGCGGCGTCCCCCACCGCCTCAGCGCGATCTCCTCGAGCTGCTCCTCGCTGGGGCCGCCGGGGTAGAGCTCGTCGAGCCTCGCCGTCGCGATCCGGCCGGGGGCGACGCAGTTGACGGTGATGCCCTTAGGCCCCACCTCCCGGCTCAGCGTCTTGAGCCAGCCCGTGAGCGCGGGACGGAAGGTGTTCGAGAGGGCGAGATGGGTGGTCGGCTCCTCGGCCGCGAGCGAGGTCAGCGCGACGATGCGGCCGGCCGAGCTCTGCTCGAGGTGCGGCAGGCAGAGCCGGACGAGGGTCACCGCCGGTCGCAGGAGGAGGCGATAGGCCGACTCGAGCGACGCCTCGTCGGCGTCGAGGGCTGTTCCCGGCGGCGGCCCGCCGCCGTTCCAGACGAGGACGTCGAGGCCCCCGAACCGGTCGATCGTCGCCGCCACGGCCCGTTCGAGGTCGGCGTCCTCCCGGACGTCGCCCACGACCGCGATCCCGCCGAGCCGCTCGGCGTGCTCCTCGAGTTGCTCGGCGCGGCGCGCGAAGAGGACGACGTTCGCTCCCTCGTCCGCCAACGCCTCCGCGCTCGCGAGACCGAGTCCCGAGGAGGCGCCGCAGACGAGCGCCGTGCGCCCGCTCAGCCCGAGATCCACGCCTGCGGACGGCTCCCGGAGCTCGCGACGACCCGGGTCGTCATCCCGCCGCGCGCGGCGAACTCGCCCTCCACCTCGACGAAGCGCGGGTTGGCGTCGGCGACGAGCTGCTCGAGCACCTCGTTCACGACCTCCTCCTGAAAGATCTTCCGCTCGCGGAACGAGGTCAGGTAGTCGCGGAGGGACTTGAGCTCGAACAGCTTCTCGCCGGGCACGTAGCGGATCGTGAGCTCGCCGAAGTCGGGTGCGTCGGTGAGCGGGCAGATCGAGGTGAACTCCGGCGCGCCGAGCTCGACGAGGTAGTCGCGGCCCGGGAACCGGTTCTCGATCGTCTCGAGCACTAGCTCACGTCGACAGCACGCCGACGACCTCGCGCACGGCCTCGGCGCTCCGTTCGAGCGCCTCGCGCTCGTCGCCGGAGAGGTCGAGCTCGACGATCTCCTCGATCCCGCCTGCGCCGAGCTTCACCGGCACGCCGATGTAGAGGCCGTCGATCCCGTACTCGCCCTCCAGCAGCGCGGTGCAGGGGAGGACGCGCTTCTGGTCGAGCAGGACGGCGTCGACCATCTCCGCGATCGCGGCTCCCGGTGCGTACCAGGCAGAGGTGCCGAGCAGCTGCACGATCTCGCCGCCGCCCTTGGCGGTGCGCTCGACCATCTGCTGGATCCGCTCCTCGGAGACGAGCTTGCGCAGCGGAACCCCGCCGACGGTTGCCGCGGAGACGACGGGCACCATCTGGTCGCCGTGCCCGCCGAGCACGAGAGCCTGGACGTCGCGGACGGATGCGCCGGTCTCCCAGGCGATGAACGTGCGGAAGCGAGCGGTGTCGAGGATGCCGGCCTGGCCGAAGACCCGCTCCTTCGGGAAGCTCGAGGCGCTCTTCGCGACGTGGCACATCGCGTCGAGCGGGTTCGAGAGGATGATCAGCGTGCAGTCGGGGCTCTGCGCCACGATCTGCTCGGTCACCGAGCCGACGATCTTCTCGTTCGTCGTCACGAGGTCGTCGCGCGACATGCCCGGCGAGCGCGGCAGGCCGGCGGTGATCACGACGACGTCGGAGCCTGCCGTCTCCTCGTAGGAGTTCGTGCCCGTGATCTGCGGCTCGAAGCCGAGCACCGGGCCCATCTGGTTCAGGTCGAGTGCCTTGCCCTGCGGCAGCCCTTCCTTGATGTCGGTGAGGACGACGTCCGCGTAGTCGCGCGCGGCCAGGATGTGCGCGGCGGTCGCGCCGGTGGCGCCTGCGCCGACGATCGTGATCTTCCGTCTCATCATGCGGTTACCTCGGCCTCCAGCTTCTCGATGACCGCGTCGGCGACCTCGCTCGTTCCTACGGCGGTCGGGTCGTCGCGGTTCGGCTTCATGTCGTAGGTGACGCTCCTGCCCTCGGCGATCACGGCTGCGATCGCGCTCTCGAGCCTGTCGGCTGCGTCGCGCTCGTCGAGGTGGCGGAGCATGAGGACGCCCGAGAGCATCTGCGCGATCGGGTTGACCTTGTTCATGCCGGTGTATTTCGGCGCGGAGCCGTGCGTCGGCTCGAAGACCGCAGCCGACTCGCCGAAGTTCGCGCCCGGAGCGACGCCGAGGCCGCCGATCATCCCGGCGGCGAGGTCGGAGAGGACGTCGCCGTAGAGGTTCGGGAGCACGAGCACGTCGTACTCCTCCGGCCGCTGCACGAGCTGCATGCACATGTTGTCCACGATCCGGTCGTCGAACTCGACGTCGGAATTCTCGGCGGCGACCTCGCGCGCGACGTGCAGCCAGAGCCCGTCGGTGAACTTCATGATGTTGGCCTTGTGCACGGCCGTGACCTTGCGACGGCCGTTCCGGCGCGCGTAGTCGAAGGCGAACTCGAAGATGCGGCGGGTGCCCGTGACCGAGATCGGCTTGATCGAGATCCCGGCGTCGTTGTGGCGGAGCCGTCCGCCGCGCGCCTCGATCCATCCGATCAGCTCGGCTGCTTCCGGCGTGCCCTGCTCGTACTCGATCCCGGCGTAGAGATCCTCGGTGTTCTCGCGCACGATGATCAGGTCGACGTCGTCGAAACGGGTGCGGACCCCCGGGTAGCTCTTGCAAGGCCTGACCTGCGCGTACATGTCGAGCTCTTTGCGCAGTGCGACGTTGACCGAGCGGAAGCCGCCGCCGACCGGTGTGGTGATGGGCCCCTTGAGGGCGACGCCGGTCTCGCGGATCGCGTCGAGGACGTCGGGCGGCAGCGGATTGCCGCCGTGCCTCTCCATCACGTCCGCGCCGGCCTCGCGCACGTCCCACTCGAGCTCGACTCCCGTCGCCTCGAGAACGCGGCGCGTCGCCTCTGTCAGCTCCGGCCCGGTGCCGTCGCCGGGAATGAGAACGACCCTGTGCGCCATCGCGGGCGAGCGTAGCGGAGTCGATACTTGGGACGGTGCAGAGACCGGCAGCAGCAGCGCTGCTCGCAGGCGTCTGTCTGCTCGCGGGCAGCGTGTGGGTGGCGTGCGGATCGCGAGGAGTCGCCGCGAGTCTCGGCGGGCACGGGGTCCTGTTCGGCTCCTCGCCGGGCCGGCCGCGGATCGACGTGTGGAGAGCGGGATCGGGCGTCGCGCGCGTGAGCCGGTCGCGGGACGCGATGGACTGGCCTCAGTGGTCCCCGGACGGCAAGCAGATCGCCGTTGCAGGGATCCGCGGCGGCTGGGACCTCACCGCTCCCTACGACATCTACGTGATGCGCACCGACGGTACGGACGTCACCCGGCTCACGCACGACGCCGCCCGCCCTCGTTCACCGGTCCTGCGCGCGATCGAGCCGAGCTGGTCGCCCGACGGCAGCCGGCTCGTCTTCACGCGGCAGTTCTCGGACCGTCCCAACGATGCGCTCGCCGTCGTCTCGGTGCGCAGCGGTCGCGAGCGGACGCTGCACGTAGCGGGCGACCATCCCGTGTGGGGCAGGCAGGGCATCGCCTACGTCGGAGCGCGGGGAATCATGCTCCTGAACCCCAGGACAGGACGCGCGTCGGTCTTTGCCTCGCCCCACGCGCACATCGCAGGGCTTGCCTGGTCCTCGAAAGGAGAGCTCGCGGCGCTCGAGGGCGAGTTCGGTCAGCGGATCGTCGTCTACTCGAGCACAGGGCGCCCGGTCCGCGAGTTCGGGACACCGAGTCGCGCGGCGGGGACCTGCGGAGCGACCTGGTCGCCTGGCGGAACGCGCCTGCTCGTGCGCGTTGCGGAGTACGCGGCACTGCTGCATCGACTACCGCACGACCAGCGGCCGCAGCCCGGCGCCTACACGGGACTCTGGACGGTCGACCGGAGCGGCAGCCAGTGGCACCGCCTTCCGATCGACGCCAGGACCTGCAACGCCAGCTGGCGCTGATAGCGGAGGCGCGTCGTTAGGCTCCGGAGGTGACTCTCGCGGAGGCAGCCACGCGCGCCGAGGAGCTCGCGACGAACGGGGACGCGCAGGAGCTTGCGGCGCTGCGGAGCGAATGGGACGACGAGCTCGAGGCCGCAGCGCGGAGCGCCGACTTCCGCGAGCGAGCGCTTGCGTTCCGCGCGATCGGCATGTTCCGCTGGCGCGCGAAGGAAGAGCTGCTCCGGCGCGGGCTCGACGACGGGAGTCCTGCGGCGCGTGGCTCGGCGCTCCTCTCGGTCGAGCTGCTCTCCCGCGACCACCCGAGCTCGGTCAACTCCGTGCGGCCGCTGCTGCACAAAATGGCCTCGGACGGCGAGGAGAACCCCGCAGTCCGCCGGCTGGCCGTGATGGCGCTGAAGAACGGCTCGGCGCAGCGCGACACGATCGTCCTCCTCGAAGGACTGGCCGTCGACGACGACGCGGGCGGCGACCTGCGCCGCGCCGCGGGAAGCGTCGCGCAGGGGCTGAAACGGAAGTCTCAGGAAAAGCGCTAGCGGTCAGCCGGCGCAGGAACTACAGACGCGTGCCTGGATCTCCCGGCCACAGGAGGGGCACACGCGGCGGCGTCGGCGGCGCTCGAGAGCGCTCTTCTGCAGGCCCGCGGTGATCATCAGCCACCCGGCTCCCAGGGTGGCGAGTGCGGCGAATGCGACGTGCGGATCGAGATGCATATCTACTTCTTTCTCGATTGCGTTGCGTGCGGTTTGCGGCGCGCGTGCGGGTGCGCCTGGAAATACAACTCCCGCCGCCTGCGATCGGATACGTGCGTGTAGAGCTCGGTGGTCGCCAGATCCGCGTGGCCGAGCATCTCCTGCACGGCGCGCAGGTCGGCGCCGCCCTCCAGCAGGTGCGTGGCGAACGAGTGGCGCAGGAGATGCGGGTGGATCCGCTCCGGCTCGAGGCCGGCCTTCGCCGCCAGGCGCCGCAGGACGAGAAAGACGCCCGCGCGCGTGAGCGGACCGCCGTTCGCATTGAGGAAGAGCTCCGGCCGGTGGCGCCGCTCGAGGTACGGGCGCCCCCGTGCGAGGTAGAGGCGGAGGGCCTCCGCGGCCTCGCGTCCCATCGGCACGACGCGTTCCTTGCTCCCCTTGCCAAGGCAGCGGACGAGCCGGTGCTCGAGATCGACGGACTGCCGGTCGAGCGCGACCGCCTCGCTCACGCGCAGCCCGGCGCCGTAGAGGAGCTCGCCGAGCGCGCGGTTGCGCAGATCGAGCGGCGTCGTGCCGGCTGCCGCTTCGAGGAGTCGCTCGACCTCTGCGGGCGAGAGCGTGCGCGGCAGCGTTCGGCGGCGCTTCGGCAGGTCGACGTTCGCGGCGGGATTGTCGGTGCGTGCGCCGAGCAGCACCTGGTGGCGGAAGAAGGAGCGGACGGCGGCGAGCCTGCGCGCGATTGTCGTCTGCGCCAGGCCGTCCGCGCGCAGCTGTGCGACATACGCGGCGAGGTCGTCGGCGCTCGCGTCGGCGAGCGAGCGGCCGCCCGATGCGTCCAGCCACGCGGTGACGTGGGCGAGATCGCGCCGGTACGCCTCGACGGTGCGCGGGGCAAGCCTGGCAGCCGCGAGCGCGAGGAAGCCCTCGACCGCGGGATCGGAGGTCGTCACGCGCCTGATTTCGTCCCTAGGCGCGCTACGCCTGCTCGAATGCCCGGATGGAACGCAGGCGCGTGACGGTCCACGGCTTCGTTCAGGGCGTCGGCTTCCGCTACGCGGTCGAACGGGAGGCGAGGTCGCGAGGCGTGGCCGGCTGGGTGCGGAACCGGGCCGACGGAACGGTCGAGGCGGTGTTCGAGGGTGGCGCGGAGGATGTGGAGGCGCTCGTCGCCTTCTGTCGCCGCGGGCCGCGGGGCGCCGAGGTCGAGCGCGTCGAGGTCGCGGTGGAACCGCCCGAGGGGTTCGACGGCTTCCGGATCGGCTAGGAGCGCGGATGCGAGCGGTCGTAGACCCGGCGGAGGTGGCGCGGGTCGACGTGGCTGTAGACCTGCGTGGTGGAGAGCGAGCTGTGTCCGAGGAGCTCCTGGATCGTGCGCAGGTCGGCGCCGCCGTCCAGCAGGTGCGTGGCGAACGCGTGGCGGAGCCGGTGCGGGTGAGGGACGATACGGCGCAGCGTGCTCGTGTCGAGGCGCCGGCCGCGCGCGGAGAGGAAGAACGCGTCCTCGGCTCCTCTCGCGAGCGCCGGCCGGGCCTCGCGCAGATAGCGGGCGAGCCAGAGCGCCGCCTCCTCGCCGAGCGGGACGACGCGCTCCTTACCGCCCTTGCCGCGGCGGACGTGCACGAGCTCCTGCTCGAAGTCGACGTCCCCGAGATCGAGCCCGACCGCCTCGGCGCTGCGCAGCCCGGCCGAGTAGACGAGCTCCACGAGCGCGCGGTTCCGCAGCGGGATCGGGCCGTCGCCCTCGAGCGCCTCGAGCATGCGCTCGATCTCGGTAGCCGCGGGCGCATCTGGCAGCCGCCGGGCGCGGCGCGGCGCCAGCGGGGCGTCGGGCACACGGTCCGGCCCGAGCGAGTGGCGCAGGAAGGCGCGCACCGCGGCCAGCTTGCGGCCGATCGTCGTGGGAGCGAGCTTCCTTCCGCGCCGCGCGCCTCCCAGCCAGGCGACGTAGTCGGCGAGCACCCGGACGTCGACCCCGTCGAGGTCCGTACCGCGCTCCTCGAGCCAGCCGCAGAAATCCCGGAGGTCGCCGCGATATGCGCGCCGGGTGCTCTCGCTCAGCGCCGGCGAGGCGAGGAAGCGATCGGCTGCCGCGCGGGCGTCCATGGGAGAACGGTTCGCCGGGCGTCGGTCCTTTCCCGTGCGCTAGCGTCATCAGTGGTGCTCCGCCACGCGGATACGGCACTGCCCCGGCGGCTGCAGAGCGGCGCCATGCTGCGTCCTCGGTCGCCGGAATATGCCTGCATATCCCCGCTTCCCGCGTCCTTGCCTGGCTTGCCCCTCGCGCGCCAGGATCAGCACCGTCCCCACGAGGCGAAGCACCTGTGATCGCGAAGCACGACGTGCTCGTGGTCGGCGCGGGCTGCGCCGGCATGCGCGCCGCGATCGAGGCGTACGACGCGGGCGCGGACGTGGCGATGGTCTCGAAGCTCCATCCGACCCGCTCGCACTCGGGCGCAGCCGAGGGAGGGATCAACGCGGCGCTCGGCAACGCGGCCGAGGACAACGCCGAGATCCACGCGTACGACACCGTCAAGGGCTCCGACTACCTCGGCGACCAGGACGCAATCGAGGTCTTCGCCGAGGAGGCGCCCGCCGACATCATCCAGCTCGAGAACTGGGGCGCGTTCTTCTCGCGACGCGAGGACGGCAAGCTCGCGCAGCGCCCGTTCGGCGCCGCCGGTTCGCCGCGCACGGTCTACGCGGCCGACATCACCGGCCACGTCCTGATCCAGGTGCTCTGGGAGCAGGTCTGCAAGCGCGACATCCCGGTCTACGAGGAGTTCTTCGCGTGGCAGCTCGTGGAGCATGAGGATCGCTGCCAGGGAGTCGTCTGCTGGGACCTCCTGCACGGCGGGCTCAAGACGATCGGCGGCAAGACGGTCGTGCTCGCCACCGGCGGCGCCGGCCGCCAGTACCGAGTGACGACGAACGCGTACGCCTGCACGGGCGACGGGATGGCGATGGCACTCCACGCCGGGCTGCCGCTCAAGGACATGGAGTTCATGCAGTTTCACCCTACGACGCTCTACCCGACCGGGATCCTGCTCACCGAGGGCTGCCGCGGCGAGGGTGCGTACCTGATCAACAAGGTCGGCGAGCGGTTCATGAAGCACTACGCGCCGAACGCGCTCGAGCTCGCCTCCCGCGACGTCGTCTCCCGCTCCGAGCAGACGGAGATCGACGAGGGGCGCGGAATCGAGGGGAGCGTCCTGCTCGACATGCGACACCTCGGGGCCGAACGGATCATCGAGAGGCTGCCCGGCTCGCGTGAGCTGTCGATGGTCTACGCCGGGATCGACCCGATCTACGACCCGGTGCCCGTGCGCCCCGGCGCCCACTACCACATGGGCGGCATCGAGACCGACAACGACGGCGCGACCGAGATGACCGGCCTGTACGCGGCCGGCGAGTGCGCGTGTGTCTCGATCCACGGCGCGAACCGGCTCGGGGGCAACTCGCTGATGGAGACGATCACCTTCGGCCGGCGTGCCGGGCGCTCGGCCGCGGAGTGGGCGCTCTCGCACACGACGGTGTCGGTTCCGGAGTCGGCCGAGCGTGACGCCGAGGCGAAGCTCCGGGAGCTGCTCGACCGTACCGGCGGCGAGCGGCCGTGGAAGCTGCGCGAGGAGCTCGGCAGCTCGATGCTCGAGAACTTCGCGGTCTTCCGCACCGAGGAGAAGATGACGAAGCAGATCGAGATCATCGAAGGCCTGCGCGAGCGCTATCCCAACGTCTACGTCGAGGACAAGGGCGAGGTTTTCAACAGCGACCTGACGCAAGCGATCGAGCTCGGCAACATGCTCGATACCGCGCTCTGCATGGTCACCGCCGGAGTCGTGCGCAAGGAGAGCCGCGGCGCCCACGCGCGGCCGCACGACTACCCGACCCGCGACGACGAGAAGTTCCTCCACCACTCGATCACGCGCTGGAAGGACGGCGGCGTCGAGCTGTCGACCTCCGAGGTGCGCTTCACGCACTGGGAGCCGCAGGAGAGGAAGTACTGATGGCCATGCAGGTGGCCCTCAAGATCTGGCGCTACGACTCCACCACCGGCGAGCGAGCGCTGCGCGAGTACGAGATCGAGGCGCCCGAGGAGGCGACGCTCCTCGACTGCCTCGACATCGTCAAGGACCGTCACGACGGCTCGCTCGCCTTCCGCAAGAGCTGCCGGATGATGATCTGCGGCTCGTGCGGGATGCGGATGGACGGCGCCGCGGTCCTCGCCTGCAAGACACGGATGTACGACATCGCGCAGGAGGGCCGCATCCCGGTCATCTCGGCGATGGGGAACCTGCCGATCGTCAAGGACCTCGTCGTGGACATGGATCCGTTCTGGTCGAAGTTCAAGGCGATGTGGCCGTGGCTGGAGCCCGGCTACGACCGGCCCGACGACGGACGCGAGTACCGGATCTCGCAGGAGCGGATGAACGTGATCCACAAGGAGTCGCTCTGCATCAACTGCGGCTGCTGCGTGTCGGAGTGCAACGCGATGGAGTCGGACCCCGAGTTCCTCGGGCCGCAGGCGCTCGCGAAGGGCATGCGCTTCGTCGGCGATCCACGCGACGGGGCGACGGTCGAGCGGCTCGAGCGCTACAACAAGGAGCACGGCATCTGGGACTGCACGCGCTGCTACTTCTGCAACGAGCGCTGCCCCAAGGGCGTCGACCCGCGCGACGCGATCGCCAAGCTGGGCGCCGAGTCGATCCGCCTCGGCATCGACCGCGACATGGGCGCGAAGCACGCCAAGTGGTTCGTCCGCTCCGCCGAGACGACGGGCTGGCTGCGCGAGGAGGAGCTGATCCCGAAGACCCAGGGCTACGTCTCCGCGATCAAGCAGCTCAAGTTCGGGGCCTCGCTGGCCAGGCACGGCAAGGTGCGGCCCGTCCCGATTCCGCACACGGCGAAGGACGTGAACGAGGCGCGGAACCTTCGCAAGCTCGTGCGCGACCAGGACCGGCAGGGCGCGCTCGGCCACGTGCAGGGTGAGCGCGCGCTCGCGCGGCTCGCGCACGGGCATGCGGGCGAGGAGCTCGAGGAGATCTACGCACGGCCCGGCGCAGCCCCGCGGCCCTTCCTGCCGGAGTTGGAAACGCCGGCGGCGGAGCCGCCGGCATCCGGCGGTAAGACCCCGGCGCCTTCGGCGCCGGCGGGCGAAGGCTCGGCGCAAGGGCAGGGCAGCCTCACCCAGGCGGACGTGACCCCCGGCAAGGAACCCACGAGGAAGCGAGGAGAGGCGTGAGCACGACCGAACCGGCGATGAAGCGCGTGGCGTACTACAAGGGCTGCCTCGCCTCCCTCTCGGCGAAGGAGCTCGACACGTCCACGAAGGCGCTCGCACCGATGGTCGGGATCGAGCTCGTCGAGCTGGAGTCGGTGACGTGCTGCGGCGCCGGCGACATCCACGAGGCCGAGCCCGACTACTACGTCCACCTCAACGCCCGCATCCTCGCCTACGCGGAGGCGACCGGCTGCGACACGCTGATGACGGTCTGCAACGTCTGCACGCTCAACCTACGCCAGGCGAACTTCATGCTCCAGGGCGATTCCGAGCTGCTGGCGCGGGTGAACGAGAACCTCGCGACCGTCGGCGTGCCGGCGTACTCGGGCGAGGTGGAGGTGCGGCACTTCCTCTGGGAGATCGCCGAGGGCGAGGGCTACGAGCGCCTGAAGGGCGTGGCGCACAAGGGTCTCAAGGGGCTGAAGGTGGCGCCGTTCTACGGCTGCCAGATCCTGCGCCCGTCGAAGATCATGGGCTTCGAGGATCCGGACCGGCCGTGGTCGCTCGAGCGGATCATCGAGGCCTGCGGCGGCGAGTCGATCGACTACCCGGCGAAGATCAAGTGCTGCGGCTTCCCGATCATCGCGGCGCGCGAGGAGACCGCGCTCGGTGAGGTCATCCAGCCGGTGGAGCAGGCGATCGAGGCCGGCGCCGACGTGATGGTCACGCCGTGCCCGCTCTGCCATCTCTCGCTCGACGCGTGGCAGCAGAAGCTCGAGGCGGCGACGGGGCGGACGTTCCAGATGCCGATCCTCCACCTCGCGCAGCTCGTCGGCGTCGCGGCGGGGCTCGAGGAGTCGGAGCTGAAGTTCAAGCGCCACATCGTCGATCCGCGGCCGGCGCTCGAGCGGCTCGAAGTCTGAGAGGCATCGCCTCCGCCGCAGGGGCGGGCCTCGCGTGGGGCCTGTTCGAGGCCGGGTGGCTGCGGCTGCGGCAGCTCGAGGTCGAGCTGCCCGGACTGCCGCAGGAGCTCGACGGACTGCGGATCGTGCACCTCTCGGACTTCCACTTCGGCGTGCCGTCGCCCGGAGTCGGCGCGGCCTGGCGGGCGGCGGTCTGGGCGCGGGAGCTGCGTCCCGATCTCGTCGCGGTCACCGGCGATCTCCTGACGCACCCGCGTGGAGAGCCGACGCTGCGCCGGCTCGTCCGGGTCCTGACGGGGCCGACGTTCGCCGTGCTCGGCAACCACGACATAGCGCTCAGCCGCGATCCCCAGGCGCGCGCGTCGGGCGTGGAGGAGCTCGAGCCTGCAACGCTGCTGCGCGACGACGGCCGGCTCCTCGAGCTGCGCGGCCGGCGCGTCTGGATCGCAGGCGCGGATCCGCGGCTCATCGTCCGCAGCCGGCCGCGGCTCGACCCGAACCGGCTCGCGCGCGACGGGGCCGACCTCTCGATCCTCCTCTGCCACTACCCGCGCGTGCTGGGGCAGCTGGAGCCGGGGCGCTTCGACCTCGTGCTCGCCGGTCACATGCACGACGGCCAGATCGCGATCCCGTACCCGGGAGGGAAGGTGCCGCTCGCGCACGCGAGGACCGAGTACGGCAGAGGCGTCTACCGGAGCGCCGCCGCGACGATGCACGTCTCGGCGGGGCTCGGCACAACCTTCGTCCCCCTCCGGTTCGCGGCGCGGCCCGAGGCGACCGAGCTGACGCTGAGACAGGGCTAACCTAGGTGCATGGCCGGTCAGGCGTCGATCTCGACCGAGATCCTCGCCCGCTACGCGGCGGACGCGGCGCGGGGAGTCGAGGGCGTGCACGGGCTCGCCGACAGCCCGCTGCCACGTCGGCATGCCGTCAAGGTCTCCGGCACGAACGGCGCCCTGCGCGTCGAGCTGCACCTCGTCACGGAGTGGGGCGCGTCGATCCCCGCCGTGGGCAAGCTCGTCCAGAAGCGGGTGCGCGAGTACCTCCGCAGCATGGCCGACGTCGAGGCGTCGGCGGTTGAGATCGTGGTGGATTCGGTAGGGCCCGAACCGTGACGACGCGCATCTCCGGGTTGACGGGCGCGACCCTGCCGACGGCGCCGACGGTCTGCCACGAGTGCATCTGGTGGCAGACGCGGAACGGGCGCAGCACCGACAAGCGCAAGTGGATCCGCGACGCGGAGGAGGAGTGGGGCGCCTGGGGGACCGTCTACCACGACGACGACGGACGCCTGCTCGGCTCGATGCAGTACGGGCCGGCGGAGCTCTTCCCCCGCGCGCGCGAGCTCCCGGCGGGTCCCGCGAGCGACGACGCCGTCCTCGTCACGTGCGCGTACCTCACGGACCCGTCCCGCCCGTGGGTGATGCAGTCGCTCTTCCTGACGGCGATCGGGGACGCACGCGACCGCGGCGCCCGCGCGCTCGAGGCGTTCGCCTACCGCTATCCCGAGGGCGAGTCGACCTTCGAGCGCTTCCACGTCCACCGCACCATCTTCCCGGCCGACTTCCTCGCCGACTTCGGCTTCCTGTCCGTGCGCTCGAAGGGGCGCGTGGAGCTGGCGCGACTCGAGCTCGGCGGCCTCCAGCCGGTGGAGGAAGGGAAGCGCGAGAAAGTGCTGCAGGTCGTGCGCGAGGCGTTCCTGCCCGCGCCCGAGCCGCAGCGGCCGTAGCTCAGGACACCGCCGCGGCGACCCGTGCCAGGGGCACGAAGACGAGCGTTCCCCTGCTGCGGAAGCGGCCCGTGGCGTAGGCGACGCCGGCGCTGCTGATGCGGGCCAGGCCGACGCCGTGCGGAAGGGTGCCGATCACGCGGTCGTTGCCGCTCGACAGATTGACGGCGTGGACCGACGAGCCCATGGTGTAGATCGCGATGTTCCCCCGGACGTCGAGGTTCCCGGGCTTCTGGCGCGTACTGCCGTGGACTGAGAGCGTCTTCCGTAGAGAGCCCGCCCGGGCGTCGAAGACCTGGAGCTTGCGGGTCGCGGTGAGCACCACGAGGTTCCGGCCGCTGAGGGCGGCGCCCGCGACGGTCGAGTACGCCATTGCGTACAGCAGCTTCCCGCTCGAGGTGTAGAGAGCCACTTCCTGAGCCGAGCGGAGGACGGCGATTCGGCCCGCGTCGACATCGAGGGGAAGGAGCGGCGGCACGTCGCTTGCGATGGGCTGCAGCGTCGTGCCGAGCGTGTCCAGGCTCGCCGACGCGGTGCCCGGCGGGGGAGCGGTCGTCCATCGGTCGAGCGCGATCACGTTCCCGGAGCCCACGAGGCCGAGAAGCCAGTCCCCTGCGCAGCCCGGGTTCACCGAGGGCGGGCCGCCGGAGCACGCCTCGCCCGTGCGCTGCACTGCCGCGACCTTGCGCTCCTTCGGATTCGTCACCGTGGAGGCAAAGAGGTAGTCGTCGCCCTCGGTGTTGCCGCCGACGTTGGCCAGCCACGCCACGCGTGTGCCGGCGATCGCCAGCCCGGACAGCCCCGACCCGGTGCTGCTGTCGCCGGTCCGTGCCGTCCCTGCGCCGCTCACCGTGGTCGTCCGGCCGTGACGGACGTTCCAGACGACGACCCTGTTCCGGGTCGACGCGGGTTCGACGCCGTAGGCGATCCGGTTCCCGTCGATCGCGAGCGCCTCGATCCGGCCGTCCACGTGGCGGAGCTTCGCCGGGGCGGTCGAGGTCTTTCCCGTCGCGCCTCCTGCCGCCGCGAGGCCGACCGCCGCGGCGGTGAGGACGAGGGCGAGGCCCTTGAGCGTCGTCATCCCGCGGCGAATCTAGATGCGGTGGATTAGGAAAGGATCAAGCTTGCGCCTACGCAGCCCGCGACGCCGAGCTCGTCGCGTCCAGCAGGAGCTCGGCGATCTGGAGCGCGTTGAGCGCGGCGCCCTTGACGAGGTTGTCGCAGGCGAGAAAGAGGACGAGGCCGTTGCTCTCCGCGGCCCGGTCGGGGCGGATCCGGCCGACGAGCACGTCCTCCGTCTCGGTGGCCGCGCGGGACGTCGGGGTCTCGACGAGCCGCACGCCGGGAGCGGAGGCGAGCACCGACTCCGCCTGCTCCGGCGAGAGCGGCTGCTCGGTCTCGACCCACAGCGACTGCGAGTGGCCGACGAGGACGGGGATACGGACGGTCGTCGCGCTCAGCGGCAGCTCCGGCAACTCGAGGATCTTGCGTGTCTCGGCACGGATCTTGGACTCCTCCTCCGTCTCGTCGCCCTCCCACGTCCAGTCGAATCCGAGGTCGTGCTCTGCGGACGGCTCGGCCCGCAGCTGCTCCATCCGCTGGGCGCCGGCACCCGAGACGGCCTGGTAGGTCGAGACGCGCACGCGCCGGAGCCCGGCTGCTTCGCGCAGCGGCTCGAGGACGCAGGTGAGCGGGATCGACGAGCAGTTCGGGTTCGCCACGACGCGCGTCGTCCCGATTGCCTCGGCCGCGCGATCGCCGTTCACCTCCGGGACGACGAGCGGATAGCCCTCCTCGAGCCGGTAGGCGCTGGACTTGTCCACCACGAGAGCACCTCCCTCGACCGCGTGCGGGACGAGCTCGCGCGAGGCGCTCGTGCCGCACGAGAAGAGGACGAGGTCGAGGCCGCCGGCGGCGAGCGCCTGAGCGGTCGCCTCCTCAACTATCAACTTGTCGAGCTCGCGCCCGGCGGAGCGCGCGGAGGCGAAGGCGCGGACGTTCTCGTAGCCGCGCTCGCGCAGGAGCCGGAGGGTCACGGTGCCGACGGCGCCGGTCGCGCCGACCACGCCGACCCGGGCGTCGGAGGCGTTCACGCCGCTCCGAGCTCGAAGGCGTCGTGCAGGGCCGCGACCGCCTTCGGCACGTCCTCGCTGCGCACGTGGCAGGCGATCTTGATCGGCGACGTGGAGATGACCTCCGGCTGGACGCCGATCCCGCCGAGCGTTGCGAACGCCTGTGCCGCGAT
>DASTZY010000117.1:0-19890 GCA_035764085.1 Gaiellaceae bacterium | reverse complement strand
GTCTTTCCTCGTAACAGACTGTTACTTGCCCGGGCGTTGGTCGTGGTCGGCGGCGCAGCGTTCGTGCTGCCGCTGCCGCCGCAACCCGCGAGGAGCGCCGCGCACGCGAGCGCGACGAGCGCCGGCCTATGCACTCAGGTTGATCTGGCCGACGACCCCGGTTCCCTCTGCGTTCGGCACCCAGTTGGCCTGGATCGTCCGGTGCTCGCCGTTCGGGAGCCGGCAGGTGCCGCTGAAGCTCTCGCCGGCCACGTTCGTCACGCGCCCGCGGCAGACGTCGCCGCTCGGCAGGTACTCGAGCTGGAGCGAGGTCCGTTCGAGCGCCCCCGGGGCGACGAGCAGGTCGGCGCGCACGAGGAGCTTCTGCGGCCTGGGCGACTGCCCGACGAAGGAGACGATCTGCTGCTCGTTCGTTCCGTTGCGAATCACGGTGCCGGTCAGGCTTTCGCTCACGTTCGCAGCATTCCACGCCGGCGGCGAGTGGCGGAGCGGACCGAGGATCAGCAACGGCAGCGCGACGACGGTCACTGCGCCGGCAGTGGCCACCCGAGGCGACCGGAAGACGTGCCGCCCGAAGCGCCAGACTCCGAGCATGACGACGCCCGCGACCGAGACTCCGTAGAGGATCGCGAGCCACGCGGCGCCGCGGTCGGTTCCCGCCATGAGCCCGTGCGCCGAAGCGAGCCCCCAGACGGCGAAGTTGAGGTAGTGGGCCTTGCGCCAGAAGCCGTAGTTCAGGCGCTTCCGGTAGTGGTTCGTGATCGCGAGCGCGAGCAGGATCTCCGCGGCGGCGATCCCCAACCCGGTCCAGAACGGCCGATAGGCCGACGTGAACGGGACGAGGAGCTGGACGAGCGAGAACGGCAGGAACGCGTCGGCCGCGATCGCCAGCACGTGTACGCCGATGAGGGAGCCGACGAGGAGTCCGCCGAAACGGTGGATGTCCTCCACCGAGAAGCGCGGCCAGCGCCGGTTCTGCGCCTTGCCGCCGAGCGTGAGCCCGAACATGACGACGAGGCTGAGGACGACGTACGCCGCAACGCCGGACGCACGCGCCGCGTACCAGATTGCGGGATTCGAGCTCACGTGCATGCCACCGCCGGCCTCGTCGCGTTCCGCCACGCGTCGTTCTCCACGACCCCGCCTTCCAGTCCGACGAAGCGGCCCGGGATCCCGCGCGCGTCGAGCCATGCCGGCCCTTGCTCGCCGAGGAGAAAGCCGGCCTTGGCGGCGATGTCGGCGTGGAGACAGCTCGCGCCGGAGGCGGTCACCTGCTCCCAGCACGACTCGCTCGGGCGGCGGGTCGCGGGATCGACGAGGTGCGCTCCGCGCGAGGCCGTTCCGCTCGTCGCGAGGCCGCCTGTCACGACGCGGATTGCGCCGCCGCCGGGAAGCCCGACGTCGACCGGCCCGCGCACAGCGAGGTCGCCGCCGACGGCGACGAACCCCGGCCCGTCGAGCACCGCCGCCGTGGCATCCACGGCGAGCGCCTTCACCACGCCGTTCAGGTCGAGCACGAGACCCGGCGGCCGCGAGACAAGCGACCCGGAGAGGACGACCTCGGGCCAGCGGCCGCAGAGGGTCGGGTCGACGAGCCCTTCTGTGTCGGCGGCCATGTCGAGCGCCGCATCGAGCGCGCGCACGAAGAGCGGCGACACGACGAGCACGCGCGCAGGCGATCGGTTCACGCGCGAGAGCTCCGACTCCGGGCGGAAGAGGCTGAACGTCGCCTCCCAGCGCTCGAGCACGGCCGCCACGACCGCCGGATCGCCGCCGGCAACTGCGACGTCGCACCCCATGGCGCGAAAGCGCTCCACCCCTCCGCTGCTCATGACGTCGAGGTTGCGACCGGGGGCGGCTGGACGGCCGGGGCGATCTGGCCGCCTTGCGCGACGCTGCGGCGCACTGCGCGCTCGAAGGAGGAGGGGGCACCGAGCGGTGTCGCCTTCCCCTTCGTGTGGCCGGGAGCGTGGCTCTTGGCGCCGACGAACGCGACGCCGAAGACGAGGGCGGTCAACGCGCCGACTCCGACCTTCGCTGCGCGCGCCCGCTGCCGCGCCCGCTCTATGCGAGAGGTGTCAGCCATAGGTTTGGCAGTGTGCGTGCGGGCGATTAGAGATCGATGTGAAGCCGCTGGTTACCATCTGAGACGTGGCTGTAACCGCCGGCACCAAGCTCGATGCGCGCACGCTGCGCGCAGACTTCCCGATCTTCGAGCAGCAGGTTCACGGGAAGCCGCTCGCCTTCCTCGACTCGGCCGCGAGCTCCCAGAAGCCGCGCCAGATGCTCGAGGCGATGGATCACTTCTACGAGACGTCGTACGCCAACGTCCATCGCGGCGTCTACGAGCTCGCCGAGCGGGCGACCGAGGCCCTCGAGCACGCGCGTGAGCGAATGCGCGCCTTCCTCAACGCGCCCTCGACGCGCGAGGTGATCTTCGTCCGCAACGCGACCGAGGCGATCAACCTCGTCGCGTATGCCTGGGGCCTCTGGAATCTCGAGGCGGGCGACATCGTCGTCGTGACCGAGCTCGAGCACCACTCGAACTTCGTGCCGTGGCAGTTCGTCGCGGGCAAGCGCGGCGCCGAGCTGCGGCTGCTGCCGCTCGACGACCACGGCGAGCTCGACCTCTCGGGCCTCGACGCGATCGCGCGCGAGGGGAACGTGAAGATCGTCGCGACGAATCTCGTCTCGAACTCGCTCGGCACGATCAACCCGGTCGACCGGCTCGTCGCCTGGGCGCACGAGCAGGGCGCGATCTTCGTCTGCGACGCGGCGCAGGCCGCGCCGCACATGAAGCTCGACGTGCAGGGGCTCGGCGTCGACTTCCTCGCCGTCTCGGGACACAAGATGTGCGGGCCGAGCGGCGCCGGCGCGCTCTGGGGGAAAGCCGCGCTCCTGCAGAAGATGGAGCCGTTCCTCACCGGCGGCCACATGATCAGCTCCGTCCACGCGGACAAGACGACCTGGGGTGAGCTGCCGCACAAGTTCGAGGCGGGGACGGCGCCCATGGCCGAGGCCGTCGGGCTCGGAGCCGCGATCGACTATCTCGAGGCGATCGGGCTCGACGCGATCGAGGCGCACGAGCACGAGCTCGCCGCCTACGCGCTCGGTCGGCTGGCCGAGGTTCCCGGGATCACGCTCTACGGGCCGCCCGCCGAGCGGCGCGCAGGCATCGTCTCGTTCAACCTCGAGGGGATCCATCCGCACGACGTCGCGCAGATCCTCGACCTGCAGGGTGTCGCGATCCGCGCCGGTCACCACTGCTGCCAGCCGCTGATGCATAAGCTCGGTGTGGCGGCGACGAACCGCGCGAGCTTCTACCTCTACACGATTCCCGAGGAGATCGACCAGCTCGTCGAAGGCCTCCACGCCGTCCGTAAGGTGTTTGCATGAGCGTAGGCTCGACGGAGCTCAACCAGGAGCGGAGGGGCCGGCTCGGCCGGCGCCGGAGCGGAAGATGAGCGACGCCGGCTTGGAGAGCCTGTACCGCGAGGTCATCCTCGACCACTACAAGAACCCGCGCGGGCACGGGGTGATCGAGGACGCCGACGCCGAGGCCGAGGGCCAGAACCCGCTCTGCGGCGACGAGGTCTCGGTCTACGTCGCGTTCGGCGAGGACGGCGAGACGATCGAGGACGTCAAGTTCTCGGGCCGCGGCTGCGCGATCTCGCAGGCGGCGACGTCGATGCTGATGGAGATGACGAAGGGCCGGACGGCCCAGCAGGTCGCCGAGCTCGACAAGGAGGAGCTGCTCGCCGAGATCGGCGTACCGCTCACGCCGGTGCGCCTGAAGTGCGCGATGCTCGGGCTCACGACGCTGAAGGTCGCGCTCCACAAGGCGAAGGGCACGCCGCTCCCCGAGGGTCTCGCCGGCTTCGACGAGCTCGACCTCAGCTAGGCCCGTGCCCGAGATCGAGGTGGCTGCGGCCGACGAGTTCCCGCCCGGCTCGACGAAGATCGTCCGCCAGGGCAGTCTCTTCGTCGGCGTCTACAACTGCGGCGGCGAGCTGTACGCGATCGAGGACCGCTGCTCGCACGACGACGGCCCGCTCTGCGAGGGCGACTGGGACGAGGACACGTGCCGCGTGGTCTGTCCCAGACACGGGTCGATGTTCGAGCTGTCCACCGGCAGGCCGATGACGCTGCCGGCTACGGACCCGGTCGAGACCTACCCCGTCCGCGTGGCCGACGGCATGGTCGTCGTCGAGCTGCCCCAGTCCTAGGCCGCTGCGGGGCGCGGGCCGCCGCGAACCGCGCTCTCGGTCCGGTTCCGGCCGTTCGACTTCGCCTGGTACAGAGCCTGGTCCGCGGCGCCGAGGAGCGCCTCGACCGTGTCCTCCGGGAGCATGGTCGCCACCCCGCAGCTGGCGCTCGTCCGCATGTCGCCCACGGCGTGCGCCTCGATCGTGCGGCGGAGCCGTTCGGCGAACCGTTGCGCCCCCGGCAGGTCGGTCTCGGGCAGGACGACGACGAACTCCTCGCCGCCCCAGCGGGCCACCGTGTCCCCCTGGCGCGCCAGCGAGGTGAGGAGCCGGCTGACGGCGCGCAGCATCACGTCGCCGGCGCCGTGCCCGAACGAGTCGTTGATCTCCTTGAAGCGGTCGAGATCGAGCACGACGACCGCGAGCTCGTGCCTGAAGCGCTGGGCGCGCGAGATCTCGGCCGCCAGGATCTCCTCGAGGGCGCGCCGGTTCGAGAGGCCGGTGAGCGCGTCGATGCGCGCCTCGCTCGCCTGCTCCTCCGTCCAGCGGAAGGCGCGCAGGAGCGGCCGGGCGAGGACGAGCGTGAGGAGCATCAGCGCAGCGAGCGCGAGCAGCCCCGCCTCGACCACCCGCACGTACGCGGCGTTCCTCCGGTGTGACTCGATCGCGCGGGGGAGGTAGGCCCGGACGCCCGCCTGCTGCGCGAGCGGTAGCGTCGCGCCGCGCGCGCCCCGGCCGGGCGAGCGGCCCGGGCCCGTGAATCCGAGCCGGACGCCCCGCGGTGCGCCGGCGGAGATCTTCCGGAGCGTGGCCGCGTCGAGCGGCTGCTGCGCGACGACCGAGCCGACGCCGCTGCCGCCGTGCACGAGCTGCACCGGGGCGTTGACGGCACGCTCGAGGCGCTGCCCGTACGTCTGGCCGTTCGCCTCGAGCAGCACGTCGTTGCGTTGCGCGAACCGCTCCAGCGTCGCCGTGTCGTGGTTGCGGATCGCCGCCTGCAGGCGCGCCGACGAGGCCGCGGCGACGGCGTGGAGCTGGCGCCTATCGAGGAGCCGCAGGAATCGCGCCTGTCCCGCGAGCGCCGCGCTGTGCACGTCGAAGTCGATCGAGCGGGTGACGTTGCGGACCTCGTCCCGCACGATCACGTACGAGACGAACGCGATGGGGAAGAACGCGACCGCCGCCAGGGTGAGCATCAATCGCAGCCGCAGCCCGAGCCCGAGCGGAGACGTGCGACGCTGCACGAGGCTCAGTGGCCGTGGCCCCGTCCGTGCGACGAGTTCCCATCGTCGCCCTGCGAATCGCCCGGGCCCTGCGAGTTGCCCAGCCCGGGTGGATCCTCCTGGCGCGCCTGGCCCGGAGGGTTGTGGTGATCGTGTCCGTGCGGGTTTCCGTGGCCATGGTCCTGATGTCCCGGCGGCGGCCCGTGGTCGTGCTTGCCCTCCGCACCCGGCGCATCGTGATGGGGGACGGCAGCGGGCGGGCCGTGATGGCTCGAGTGGTTGGATCCGTGGGCGTGTGCCGGTGGGGAGTGGTGCCGGCGCCCGAGGGCGGTGCCGGGCGAGTGGCTCTTGTGTCCGAGCGCCAGGCCCGGCGGCTGGTGCTGATGTCCGAGGGCGCGCCCGCGCGGGCGCATTCCCTGCGCCTTGCCGGCCAGTCCGGGGGGAGTGTGGTCACGATGCCCGAGGGCCGGCCCGTGGTGGGCGGAATGCCCGTGCTTGGCTTGATTGCCCTGTTCCTGCTGGTCTCCGTCGTCCGCGTTCGTTGCGGACGGCGATGCCTGCGCCGTCGTCGGCTGCGAGCTCGCCGGCTGCGTGACCGGCGGCTGCGTGGTCGCTGGCGGCGGGTTGGAGCTTGTCCCCCCGGCCGAGCTCGGCGGCGTCGCGTGCGGGTTCCCGTGCGCCGGAGGCTGGTGCGCCTGCCGGTTCACCGGCGTCACGATTGGCTTGCCGCCCGTCCCGGACGGTCCTCCGGCAGCGGCGGACGGGTGAGGCAGCGGCACCAGCGTCGGAGGCGGCGCCGCCTGCTGATGCGACGGCTTGGCCGCAGGAGGCGCCGGCACCGCGACCCTGGCAGGAGGCGTCGGCGACGACCCATGTCCGAGACCGAGCCCCAGCGCCACCGGCGGGAGGTGCCCCGCGCCGCCCGAATCCAGGATCAGGGCCATGCCGCCCCCGGCGAGCACGAGCGCGGCCACCGGCACCGCAGCAGCGCGGGCGACCGTCCAGAATGAGCGTCCTGTTCCCCGTTCGTTGGCCGACACCGGCCTATCCCTCCCCTATCGCGACGGGCCTCCCCGGCCTTGTCTCACAGATACAAGATCCCCCGTCGGACAGCAACCGGGGTGCAGATACGACAGACGCTGTTTGCGGCGGAATCATGCCCTGCTTTGCGGAAGCTTGCAGACGGCGATTCGAGGCTCGACACTGCGCTCGTGAACGCCGAAGTCCGGTATGCCCGCTCCGGCGATGTCTCGATCGCCTACCAGGTGGTCGGCGACGGCCCGTTCGACCTCGTGTGGACGCCCGGAGCGCTCTCGCACCTCGAGCTCAGGTGGGAGGACGAGGCAGTGGCCCGTTTCTATCGGGCCCTCTCCTCCTTCTGTCGGCTGATCAGCTTCGACAAGCGCGGCACCGGTCTCTCCGACCGTGTGGCCGGCATCGCCGATCTCGAGACGCGCATGGACGACATCCGGGCGGTGATGGATGCGGCAGGAAGCGAGTCCGCCGCGCTCTGCGGCGTCTCCGAGGGTGGCCCGATGGCGCTCCTCTTCGCGGCGACGTACCCGGAACGCGTCCGCGCGCTCGTGAACTACGGGTCGCTGCCGCGTTTCGTCCGAGGGCCGAACTTTCCGTGGATGCATCCGAAGCACGAGTACCTGGCCGAATACGAGGCCGACGCCGAGCGGTGGGGGAGCGAGGAGAGCGCCCGCGAGTTCCTGGAGAGCCAGGGACTGGCCGCGACGCCCGAGATGGTCCGGAACCGGGCTCGGCAGGACCGCCTGAAGATCAGCCCGGGTGCGTTGGTCCAGCTCGGACGCATGAACGCGGAGATCGACGTGCGGCCCATCCTCTCCACGATTCGCGTCCCGACGCTCGTCCTCCACCGCCGCGAGGACCCGATCCCGATCGAGGCGGCCCGCTGGACGGCCGAGCAGATCCCGGGCGCGCGCTTCGTCGAGCTCCCGGGCGGCCCGCACATGCCGTACCACGGCGACTGGGAGTCGGTGGTCGACGCGATCCGCGAGTTCGTCGAGCCGATCTGCCTCGAGTCTGCGCGTCCTTACGACAGCGTCCTCGCCACCGTCCTCTTCACCGATCTCGTCGGGTCGACGGCGAAGGCGGCCGAGCTCGGGGACCGCCGCTGGCGGGAGCTGCTCGAGCAGCACCACGCGCGGACGCGGACGCAGCTCGCGCGGTTCCGCGGTGTCGAGCTCGACACGGCCGGCGACGGCTTCTTCGCCCGCTTCGACGGGCCGGCGCGCGCGATCCGCTGCGCGTGCGCCGTGCGCGACACCGTGACCGACCTGGGGCTCGAGGTGCGCGCGGGCCTCCACACCGGCGAGTGCGAGGTGATGGACGGAAAGGTCGCCGGGCTCGCGGTCTCCATCGGCGCACGGGTCGCGGCCAAGGCGGGACCGGGGGAAGTGCTGGTCTCCCAGACCGTGAAGGACCTCGTGGCCGGCTCGGGGATCGAGTTCGCGGACCGCGGCGGCGCCGAGCTCAAGGGGGTTCCCGGCGAGTGGAGGCTGTACGCGGTCGCATGACAGCCGAGCCGATCCGTTGCTGGACCACGAGCGATCCGGCGTACAACGCGTATCACGACGAGGAGTGGGGGCGGCCCGTCCGCGACGAGCGCGGCCTCTACGAGCGTCTCTGCCTCGAGGGCTTCCAGTCGGGGCTCGCCTGGATCACGATCCTCCGCAAGCGCGAAGCCTTCCGGCGCGCGTTCGCGGGCTTCGACCCGGAGCGCGTCGCGCGTTTCGACGAGGGCGACGTGGAGCGGCTGCTCGCGGACGCGGGAATCGTCCGCCACCGCGGCAAGATCGAGGCAGCGATCGCCAACGCCCGCGCGACGCTTGCGCTGCGCGGAACGGACGCGCCGCTCGAGGTGCTGCTGTGGGAGTACCGCGACCGCCCGGACGGAAGGGAGCTCTCGAAGCGCCTCAAGGGCGCGGGCTTCCGCTTCGTCGGTCCGACGACGGTCTACTCCTCCATGGAGGCCTGCGGGATCGTCAACGGCCACATCGCCGACTGCTGGGTGCGCCGTCGAAGCGGAACGGTCGGCGCTCTAGGTCTCCAGGATCTGCTTCAGGCGCGCGAAGTCCTTGCGGAACTGCCTCTCGGCGCGCCGCGCGAGCAGCCCCGCGGCGAAGCCGGGCACGTCTCCCTCGGCGGTGACCTTGAGCCGCGTGCCGTCGTCCGCCGGCTCGAGCTCGTGCCGGACCGTGAACGGCACCGGGCTGTCGAGCGCGCGCAGCGTGAAGAGCCGCGGCTCCTCCCGGTCCACGATCGCGAGCGTCGTCGTGAGCTCCTTCCCGAGGAGCGACCGCGACTCCTCGATCCGGCCGTCGCCCTGCGTCGCGCTCTTCACGCCCGCCTGCCACGCGGGCAGGTTCGAGACATCGGTGAGGTAGGCGAAGACGTCCTCCGGCGTCCGCGCGATCTCGATCGTCAGCTCGGCGCGCACGCGTTCCACGATAGTTTCCGCACGATGCTCGACGACCGGGTTCGCGCCGTCCTCGAGCGCCTCGAGCGCGAGGACGCCGATGAGCGCGAGCGCGGGCTTCCCCCCGATCAGCGCTCGCGCCAGGTCGAGCCGACGACCGGCCGCTTCCTCTTCTCGCTCGTGGCGCCGCAGACCGACTGCGAGGTGCTGGAGCTCGGCGGCTCGCGCGGATATTCGTCGATCTGGCTGGCCGCCGGCGTCCGCTACCTCGGCGGTTGCGTCCTTTCGCTCGAGCACGACCCATCCAAGGTCGAGGCGTGGCGTCGCAACGTCGGGGAGGCGGGCCTCGACGAGTGGGCGGAGTTGGTCGAAGGCGACGCGTTCGAGGTCCTGCCGCGGATCGACGACGTGTTCGACGTCGTCTTCCTCGACGCCGAGAAGGACGACTACGAGGAGCTGTTCCGCCTCGCGCGGGAGCGGGTCGAGCCGGGTGGGCTCGTCGTCGCCGACAACGTGCTCTCGCACCCCGACCCGCTCGCCCGGTACTCGGCCGCGCGGCAGGTCGACCCCGACCTCCTCAGCGTCACCCTCCCGCTCGACCGCGGCCTCGAGCTGAGCGTCGTCCTGCGGTAGCCGACCGCGGCTTTCGCTAATGTGCCTCTACCGCGGAAAGGAGGTGGTCCGGCAGTGATTTCAGACAGTACGGGCAGTGGAGGTACCAGCGGGTAGGGGTGCCGTCCCCGGGACCTACGGGGAACCGCCTAGCCAGCGTGGGGGACAACGCGTTCCGCGCCGCCCGGTCTAACTACCGAGACCGGAGCAGGAGGCGCCTCTGCCACTACGCGCTGGTTACTGTGACCGAGGGGCCGCGACAAGCGGCCCCTCGTCTTGCTCAGGCAGCGACTCGGTCGGGGGCCGCGACGGCCTCCGAGGCGAGGGTGGTCAGGTGCAGCCGGAGCTGTTCGAAGAGCTCGCCGTCGAGGAGCCGGCCCTCGGCGTCGAAGCGCTCGTGCGCGCGCGAGACCGGGATCTCCGTCCCGACGACGCGGGCGCCGGCGATGCCGAGGACCCGCTTCAGGTCCTGCTGGGCCCAGAGGGCGCCGAACTGGCCCGTGCTCGCGCCGACGACGGCGACCGGCTTGTTGCGGAGCACCGCCTCCTGCTTCGGCCGGGAGGCCCAGTCGATCGCGTTCTTGAGCCCGCCGGGGACGGAGCCGTTGTATTCGGGCGTCGCGAAGAGGATGGCGTCCGCGGCGGCCCAGTCCTCGCGCAGGCAGCGAACCGACTCGGGCGCGTCCGCTTCGAGGTCCTCGTCGTAGAGCGGCAGGTCGCCGAGCCCTTCCCACAGCTCGAGCTCGACGCCGTCGGGCTGGGCCTCGAGGGCAGCCCGGAGGAGGCTCGTGTTGTACGAGCTCTCCCGCAGGCTGCCGGAGACTGCGAGGACCCGCATCGTCAGTCCTCCTGCCGCGTGAAGGTCAGGTCGGCCTTCAGCGTGACCTCGTCGCCGAGGTAGTTGCCGCCGCTCTGGTTCGGCGCGTTCCACGCGACGCCGAACTCGTTGCGGTCGATCGCCGTCTCGAGCGTGAGCCCGAGGCGCTCGCGGCCGAACGGGTCGACGGTCGGCGTCGACGCGAGGCGGCCCTTCAGCTCGACCGGCTTCGTGACGCCCTTGATCGTGAGCTCGCCGGCGCCGGCGACCGTGCCGTCGTCGTCGAGGCTCAGCCGGTCGGCGCGGAAGGCGATCTCCGGATGCCGCTCGGCGTCGAAGAAGTCCGGTGACTGGAGGTGGCCGGAGAGCTGCTCGTCCTTCACGTCGACGCTTGCGACGCGCGCCGAGCCCGCGAGGCCGGAGCCCACGAGCGTGGCGTCGAAGTCGCGGAAGCTGCCGCGGAAGATGCTCACGCCTGCGTACTCGACCTCGAACGCCACGTTCGAGTGGACGGGGTCTGCGACCCACGTGGTGCCGGCGGGGGCGATGGTCGTGGTGGATTCGAGAGTGCTCATCTGAGGACTTGCCTCCTGGGCGATGGGTAGCTATACTTGAGTTCGCAAGGATCATAGCGAGAAAAGATTGTCTAGTCAAGTATTGAGCACACAAGAAGTTTCGCCGGGCTCCGAGCTCCCGGATACCGCCTGGGTGCGCTTCCTGCGCGCGCACGCGGCGCTCACGCGTGAGCTCTCCTCGCGCCTCGAGGCGCTGCACGAGCTGACGCTGAGCGACTTCGACGTCCTCGTGCAGCTCTACTACGCCGAGGGACGGCGGATGCGCCGGATCGACCTCGCGCGCTCCGTCCTGCTCACGGCGTCGGGGATCACTCGCCTCCTCGACGGGCTCGAGGCCGGCGGTTACGTGGCGAAGGAGCGTTGCGACAGCGACGCCCGCGTCACCTACGCGGTGCTGACGAAGGCCGGCGTGAGGAAGATCGAGGACGCGCGGGAGTCGCACCTCGCCGACATCGAGGAGTTGTTCGGCTCGCAGTTCACGCGCGAGGAGCGCGAGCAGCTGGGGGAGCTGCTCGGGCGCCTGCCCCTCGCCCACACGGCGGAGGCGTGCTCCGAGTGACGTACTCGTTCTCCTCCCTCGACGAGCTGGGCGACGGGTACGGGTTTCGCAAGATCCGCCAGCCCCTCGGCGTCGACGCGTTCGGCGTCAATGCGATCGTCTTTCCGCCGCACTACGAGGGGCCCGAGCACTATCACGACACGCAGGACGAGCTCTACTTCGTGCACAGGGGGAGAATTCGCGTCGATGTGGCCGGGGAGTCGCGCGAGCTCGGCGAGGGCGGGCTGTTCCACGCGAGCTCGACGACGCCGCGGCGGATCTCGAACATCGGGGACGAGGACGCGATCGTCTACGTCGTCGGCGGCAAGGGCGGCTACGTCGAGCGCGACGGGCACCTCGTGAACCCGGAAGTCGACCTGCCGCGCCGGCAGGGCCTCGGCTAGAGCAGCGCCACCGTCCGGATCCCACCACCCTCGCCGATGCGAGGCAGGTGCTCCGGCACCTCGTCGAGCGAGATCGTGCTCGTCACGAAGCGGGCGAGATCGACCCGGCCGTCGAGCGCGGCCTGCGCGAGGAAGGGGAAGTCCTGCTGCGGGATCGTGTCGCCGCCGTGGGTGACAGCGATCGCGACCTTCGGGTCGAAGATGTCCTCGACGAGGTCGACGTCCAGCGTCGCACCCGGGAACGGCAGGCCGACGAGTGTGGCCGTCCCGGCGTAGGCGCACATCCGCACCGCCTGCGCGAGGCCGGTAGCCGCGCCGATGGCGGAGAACGCGTACTCGACGCCGCGGCCGTCCGTCAGCCCGCGGACGACCTCGACCGGATCGCCGCCCGAGGCGTCCACGACCTCCGTGGCCCCGAGGACGCGCGCGTGCTCGAGCTTGTCCGGCGCCACGTCGATCGCGAGGATCCGCTCCGCGCCCGCGAGCAGCGCGCCCTGCACCACGGCGAGCCCGACGCCGCCGCAACCGATCACGGCGACGGACGAGCCCTCTCGAACCGGCGTCGCCCACAGCGCGGCCCCCGCGCCGGTCGAGAAGCCGCACGCGAGCAGCGCGGCCTGCTCGAGCGGCAGCTCCTCCGGCATCTTGACGGCGCACGCTTCGTGCACGACCGCCTGGTCGGCGAACGTCCCGCAGCGCAGGACCGGCGTCAGCAGCGCGCCGTCGGCGCGGTGCAGGCGCCGCTTCGCCCGCAGCTGGCGGGAGCAGCGCCGCGGGTCGTCGCGCCGGCAGTGCGGACACTCGCCGCACGGCGCCCGCCACGCGACGACGACGCGGTCGCCGGGAGCGACCGACGTGACGTCGGCGCCGACCTCCTCCACGACGCCCGCGCCTTCGTGGCCGAGCAGGATCGGGAACCGATCGCCCCTGCCCTTCGTCTCGACGACGTGGAGGTCGGAATGGCAGAGCCCGCAGGCGTGGATGCGTACGAGCACCTCGCGCGGCCCGGGCTGGTCGACGGTCAGCTCCTCGACCGCCGGCGCCGTGTCCGGCTCGGCGTAGACGACGCCGCGGGTCACGTGGCGCGCCGGAGCTGCTCGTCGAGCGTGACCAGCGGCAGCTCGAACGTCTCGACCGCGCTCGCGTCGGTCACCACGTTGTCGCCGAGCTGGAGCATCGTCAGCTGGTCGCGCGTGACGGGCGCGCCGGGCAGGCGCTCGGTCACCGTCGCCTGACTGCGCATCACTCCAAACGGGACGTGGATCGACGGCCGCCGCACGCCGAGCACGCGCTTGAGCCGCTCCCAGAACTCGTTCCAGCTCACCGCGTCGGGGCCGCCGAGCTCGAAGGTCCGGTTCGTCGCCGCCGACTCGCCGATCGCGAGCGCGTAGTACTCGGCGAGGTCCTCGACCCAGATCGGCTGCAGCCGCTGCGACCCGGAGCCGATGATCGGCGTCACGGGCGCGAACCGCGCGAGCCGGACGAAGGTCGGCAGGACGCCGCCCTCGCGGCCGAAGACGAAGCTCGGCCGGAAGATCACGTGCTCGAGCCCCGACTCGCGGACGGCCTGCTCCATCTCCCACTTCGCCGCGAAGTACGGCACGGCGTCCTTCGTCCGCTCGTCGAGCCCGAGCGCGCTCGCCAGCACGAACCTCCGGACGTCGGCCTCCTGCGCGGCGGCGACCACGTTCCGGGTCCCGTGCGCCATCACGCGCTCGAAGTCGGCGGGCTTGCCCCGGATGATCGCCACGAGGTGGACGACAGCGTCCACTCCCTGACACGCGGCGTGAAGGGAGGCCGGATCGGTCACGTCGCCGCCGGCCAGCTCGACGCCCCAGGCGGCGAGTCGCGTCGCGCGGGCGGGATCCCGTACGAGCGCCCGCACCGGTATCTCCCGCGCCCGGAGCGCGTGCACGACGTGCGGCCCGATGAACCCCGTCGCGCCCGTGACGAGGACGGTCATGCCCCCTCCTCGAAGTTCTGCCAGTAGCGGCTCGCGGTCGGCCCGCGCTGGCCCTTGTACTTCGAGCCGATCGCGTCAGAGCCGTACGGCGTCGCGGCGGGCTCCGTCATCTGCATGAAGGAGATCTGCCCGATCTTCATGCCCGGATAGATCGTGATGGGCAGGTTGGCGACGTTCGAGAGCTCGAGCGTCACGTGCCCGTCCCAGCCGGGGTCGATGAAGCCGGCGGTCGAGTGGATGAGGAGGCCGAGCCGTCCGAGGCTCGATTTCCCCTCGAGCCGCGCGACGAGGTCGTCGGGCAGCTTGATCCGCTCCAGGGTGGAGCCGAGGACGAACTCGCCGGGGTGAAGGACGAACGGATGCTCGTCGTCCACCTCGACGAGCTCCGTCAGCTCGCCCTGCTCGACCTTGACGTCGATGAACGGATAGCGGTTGTTGTGGAAGACGCGAAAGAGCGCGTCGACGCGGACGTCCACGCTCGACGGCTGCAGGAGCGACGCGTCGTAGGGCTCGATCTCGATCCTCCCTTCGGCGAGCAGGCGGGCGATCGTCGCGTCGGAGAGCACCATTGCGACGATTCTTACCGCGATTCCCCGTCGGGCGGAGTGGTTATCGTGGGTCTCGTGGCAGTGACGCGCGCAATCGAGCTGCGGACGGAGATCCCCGGCCCGCGCTCCCGCGAGATCGCCGAGCGGAAGGAACGCGTCGTCGCCGATCCGCTTGGCCTCTACCTGCCGATCGTGATCGCGGACGGCAAGGGCGCGGCCGTGACCGACGTCGACGGCAACACGTTCGTCGACTTCACGGGCGGTGTCGGCTGCCTCAACGTCGGCCACGCCCACCCGCGGGTCGTCGCCGCGGTGCAGGAGCAGGCGGCGCGCTTCATCCACACCGACTTCACGATCGTCCCCTACGAGATCTACGTCGAGTACGCCGAGCGGCTCACCGCGGTCGCGCCGTTCTCGGGCCCCGTGAAGGCCGCGTTCTTCAACGCCGGCACGGAGGCCGTCGAGAACGCCGTCAAGTTCGCCCGCGGCTACACGGGCCGCCCGGCCGTGATCGGCTTCGAGGGGGGATTCCACGGGCGCACGCTGCTCTCGCTGACGCTCACCTCGAAGACGCACCCATACAAGGCCGGGCTCGGACCGTTCGCCCCCGAGGTGTATCGCGTCCCGTTCCCGGACGAGTACCGCGGGATCACAGCGCGCGACGCGCTCGAGGCGCTCGAGCGCGCGCTCTCGACACAGGTCGCCGCCGAGACCGTGGCCGCGATCGTCGTGGAGGCGGTGCAGGGCGAGGGCGGCTTCATCCCCGCGCCGCCCGAGTTCATGGAGGGGCTGCGTGCAATCTGCGACCGCGAGGGGATCCTGCTCGTCGTCGACGAGGTGCAGACCGGCTTCGGGCGCACCGGCCGCATGTTCGCCGTCGAGCACTACGGGATCGAGCCCGACCTGATCACGGTCGCCAAGTCGATGGCCGCGGGCCTGCCTCTCTCCGGCGTCGTCGGCAAGGCCGAGGTCATGGACTCCCTCTGGGACAACGCGGTCGGCGGCACGTACGTCGGCAACCCGGTCGCGCTCGCCGCTGCGGTGGCCGTCCTCGACGTGTTCGAGGAGGAAGGGCTGGTGGAGCGCGCTCAGCGGATCGGGGACACGATCCGCACCCGCATGCTCTCGTGGCAGGAGCGGTTCGCGGCGATCGGCGACGTGCGCGGCCTCGGTGCCATGCTGGCCGTCGAGTACGTCGAGGACCGCGAGACGAAGGAGCCTGCGCCGGGGATCGCCTCCCGCGTCGCCGAGGAGGCCGCCGTCCGGGGGCTGCTGCTCCTGAAGGCGGGCATCCACTCGAACTGCAACCGCGTCCTCTGTCCGCTCGTGATCACGGACGCCGAGCTCGAGGAGGGGCTCGGGGCCTGGGAGGAGGCGCTGGAAGCGGTTCTTGCGTAGCCGCTCCCTTCGTTCGGACGTTCAAGCGATGTGCCGGGACCCAGGTCCACAACCCGTGCCGTGGCAAGGCCTGCTCAGCCCGGCGACCTGATCGCCGGCCGTTACGAGCTCGAGGAGCTCGTGGGCACCGGCGGCATGTCGAGCGTGTTCCGCGCGCACGACATCCAGCTCGACCGTCGGGTCGCGGTCAAGATCCTCCACGAGCACTACGCCGCCGACCCCGAGTACCTCGCGCGCTTCCGCAGCGAGGCCCGCGCCGTGGCGCGGCTCTCGCACCCGAACATCGTCACCGTCATCGACCGCGGCGAGGACGAGGGACGGCAATACATCGTCTTCGAGCACGTCGACGGCGAGAACCTCAAGGAGCTCGTCGTGCGCACGGGCCGGCTGCCGGTGCGGAAGGCGCTCGAGCTCGCGCTGGCCACGGCGAACGGGCTCGCCTTCGCGCACGAGCAGGGCCTCGTCCATCGCGACGTGAAGCCGCAGAACGTCCTCCTCAGCAGCGAGGGAGACGTGAAGGTGACCGACTTCGGGATCGCGCGCTCGCTCGACGTCGAGCACGGCGTCACCCAGACGGGCACGGTGCTCGGCACGGGCGAGTACCTCGCGCCGGAGCAGGCCAGCGGCAAGCCGGTGTCGCCGGCGACCGACGTCTACTCGCTCGGGGTCGTGCTGTGGGAGCTGCTGACCGGTGACGTCCCGTTCGTCGGGGAGAACTTCGTCGCGGTCGCGCTGCGCCATGTCAACGAACCGCCGCCGAGTCTGCTCGAGCAACGGCCGGACGTGTCCCCGCGGCTCGCGGCGGCGGTCGAGCGCGCGCTGGCCAAGGATCCGGCACGCCGCTTCCCGACGATGGCTGCGTTTGCCCGAGAGCTGCGCGCGTGCCTGGCCGAGCTCGAGGGGGAGGCGGCACCGCCGCCGGTGCAGGACGACGGCGCGATGACGATCGTCAGGGCCCCCGCTCGTGCGCCGCGTCCCCAGCGCCCCCGGCGGCGCCGCTCGTCCCGCCGGCGTCCGCTGGCGTGGGTGCTGCTGGCGCTCCTCGTCGCGCTCGCTGCGTTCCTCGCCGTGCTGCTGCTCGGCGGCGGGGGCCACCACGGCACCACCTCGGGCAGTGGAGGCGGCTCGACCGGCGCTGCGGTGCAGCTCCAGGGGATCGGCGACTGGAACCCGGGCGCCTCGAAGGACAGTCACGCCGGCTCCGCGTCCGCCGCGACCGACGGCGACCCGTCCACCGTCTGGTTCACGCAGATCTACCAGTCCTCCGATTTCGGCGGCCTGATGGACGGCCTCGGCCTGCTCCTGGACGCCGGGAGCCCGGTGAAGCTCACGCAGCTCACCGTGCAGACGCCGACGCCCGGCTTCACCGCGGAGATCCAGGCCGGCGCCTCCCAGAGCGGGCCGTTCTCCGCCGTCTCCGCGTCGAAGACCGTCGGCAGCTCGACGACGTTCACGCTGAACGGCTCCTCGGCGCAGTACTACGTCGTGTGGATCACGAGCCTGCCGCCCGGCGGCAAGGCCGAGATCAGCGAGGTCACGGCCCGGTCCTAGTAGACGAGCTTCGAGCGTCGCTCGTGGCGCTCGAGCGCGAGCTCGATCAGCCGGTCGAGCGCGTCGGCGTAGCCGAGCCCCGAGGCCTCGAAGAGACGCGCCCAGACGCTCGTCGCGGTGAATCCGGGCATCGTGTTCAGCTCGTTGAGGACCACCTCGCCGTCGGACTCGCGCACGAAGAAGTCGACGCGGGCGAGGCCCTCGCACTCGCTCGCCACGAACGACTCGACGGCCCGCCGCTGCAGCAGCTCGATCGTCTCCTCGGAGAGACCGGGCGGCGGGACGTGCAAGTCCATGCCGCCCTCGTCGTACTTCGACGAGTAGTCGTACCACTCGTGCTCGAGGGTGTCGATCTGCCCGGGAAGCGAGGCCACGGGCGGGGGGACGCGGTTGCCGAGGACGCCGACCTCGACCTCCGTCCCGCTCACGAACTCCTCCACCAGCACCTTCTCGTCGTGGCGGAAGGCGAGCTCGACGGCCGCTTCCAGCTCGTCCTCGCCGTGCACCTTCGTGATGCCGACGGACGAGCCGAGGCGTGCCGGCTTGACGAACACGGGGTAGCCGAACGGGTTCTCGATCGCGTCGCCGAGCCGGATCGCGTGGTGCGCCGCGACGGGGATGCCGCTGTCGCGCATGACCTTCTTGAACAGGTCCTTGTCCATCGCAAGCGCCGACGCCGCGACTCCGGCGCCGACGTAGGGGACGTCGGCGAGCTCGAGCAGCCCCTGCACCGTGCCGTCCTCGCCGAACGGGCCGTGCAGGATCGGCAGCACCACCTCGACGGTCCCCAGCGCCTCGAGCGTCCCGCGCTCGGCAGGCACGGGCAGCGTCTCGGCAGGGCCGCGGCCGAGCTCGCGAGGAGGGCTCCCGGCCTCGAGGGCCCACCGGCCGTCGCGGCCGATCGCAACCTCGGCGATCTCGTAGCGCTCCGGATCGAGGGCCGCGACCACGGATCGCGCGGAGGCCAGGGAGATCCCGTGCTCGCTCGACCGGCCGCCCGCGAGGACGGCCACGCGGAGACGGCGAGCCGGGCTCACCCGGTGGTCGTGGTGGTCGTATCCGTGGTCGGGGGTGGTGCCGAGCTCTGGCCGATCTCGATCGTCACCGTCGAGCCCTTCGTCGCCTGGGTCCCTCCATCCGGATTCTGCGACTGGACGATGCCGTCCTGGCTCGCGTCTGTCACCGACACGAACTGCTGGTTCACGACGAAGCCTGCGCTCTCGAGGTCGCTGACCGCCTGCTGGGCGGTCTCGCCCACGACCCCCGGGACGCTCTCCTGTGGCGGGCCGTTCGAGACCTGGAGGTTGACCGTCGAACCCTTCGGCACCGACGAGCCCGGCGCCGGATTCTGATGGATCACCTGGTTCTGGGGCGCAGAGCTGTCGACGTAGGTCGGGTTGACGTTGAAGCCGTCGTTGTGAAGGGCGGCGCTGGCCTCCGAGATGCTCTGCCCCACCACGCTGGGCACGGCCACCTGCTGCGGACCGCTCATGACGTTGACGCGCACCTTCGACCCCTTCGGCACGGCCTTGCCGGCCGGCGGGTCGGTCGCCGTCACCTGGCCCTTGGTGTTCCCGGGGACGATGTGCTCCAAGGGGACCAAGCCCTGGTCCGTGAGCGCCTGCTGCGCCTGCGGCCATTTCTGACCCTTGACGTCCGGCACGGTCACCTTCGGCGGTCCGGTCGAGACGACGATCGTGACGGTGCCGCCCTTCTCGACCTTCGAGCCGGCCTGGGGATCCTGCTTGAAGACGATTCCCTTCTTGGTGTGCTCGTTCGCCTTGTTCTGCACGTTCGGGACGAGGCCCGCCTGGCGGATCTGCTGCTCGGCCTGCGCCTGCGGCTCGTTGACGTAGTTGTTGACCGGCACCTTCGGCTTCGAGCCGGAGAGCTCCTGGTAGACGAAGAAGCCGGCGACGACCGCCGCGATCACGAAGGCGGCGGCGACGAGCCACGGCCAGATCGGCCGGTCGTGCCCGCCTCCCTCCTCGATCTCCTCCTCGACCAGCGGCGGCGGGACGTCGACTGCCCGCGGCGACGGCGCGATCATGGTGGCGGAAGTCGCATCGGACGCCGCAGCTGCGGCCGCCGCGGCCGGCAGCACCTGCGTCGCCGCGGTGGTCGCCGCGACCGGGGCGCCGCGGGCGACCCGCTCCAGGTCCGCCTCCATCTCGTCGGCGCTCTGGTAGCGGTCCTCCGGGTTCTTGGCCAGCGCCCGCAGCACGACCTTGTCCAGCGCGGGCGGGACGTCCGGCCGCAGCTTGGACGGCGGCTTCGGCGGGGTCGAGAGGTGCTTCATCGCGATCTCGACCGGCGTCTCGCCCTCGAACGGCGTCTTCCCCGTCAGCAGCTCGTAGAGGACGATCCCGAGCGAGTAGAGGTCGGAGCGCGGGTCGATCTCGCCGCCGCGCGCCTGCTCGGGTGAGAGGTACTGCGCCGTGCCGACGATCGACCCGGTCTCGGTCATCTGGCTCGTGCCGGCGCGCGCGATGCCGAAGTCGGTCACCTTCACGCGGCCCTCGGCGTCGACGAGGACGTTGTGCGGCTTGATGTCCCGGTGGACGATGCCGTGCCGGTGCGCGAAGCGCAGCGCCGAGAGGATCTGGCGCGC
>DASTZY010000116.1:0-98086 GCA_035764085.1 Gaiellaceae bacterium | reverse complement strand
ATGGTAAGGAGGGGGTCGACGGTTCGAGTCCGTCAGAGGGCTTCGAGAAGTCGCTGCAAATAACGGGCTTCTTCCCTTCGCATGTCGTCCATTTGGACGACATGAGGTCGCACAGGTCGCACCGAACCGAGTCTGCCAAGGTCTCAGGTTTGACCCCCTCTCTAGCAGTGTCGCCGCGGGTGACCCCTTCTCTAGAACAGGCGTGCTTACGGGAATGGTCATCGCACCGGAAGCCACCCTTCGCCCGTCTCGATAGACCCGTGATCCGACGCCTTGCACCAACGGGTTGGCCCTTCCCAGACTTCGCTCATATTCAATCTCGGCAGGCGGAGCCGCGGCGCGCCGCTTTCGCGACGCCGTACGCCCCGGCGCCGTCAGGACGCCTTGAAGGAGGCAGAGCCTGATGACCCAGATCGACCTGGAGACGGCGAAGTCTGCGGCGGATGTGAGGGCGCGCGAGGTCGAGGAGCAGCTGACCGATGACGAGCGGTTCTCGCTCCTCATCAGCGTTCTCGGCTACGTGCCAGGAAGTGGGACCGCCACGCGCGACGCGCGCATCCCCGAAGAAGTCACGAACATGAGTGCGGGCTACACACGGGGCATCCCGAGGATCGGCGTCCCAGCGATCCAGAGCAGCGACGCCAGCATGGGCGTTACGAACCCCGGCTATCGGCCGGACGACAAGGGCGCGACCGCATTCCCCTCCTTGATTGCGCTCGGGTCGAGCTTCAACCCGAAGCTTGTCCGAGAGGGAGGCGAGGCGATCGCCCGCGAGGCGCGGATCCGCGGCTTCAACGTCATGCTGGCGGGTGGGTGCAATCTGGCTCGCGACCCGCGAAACGGCCGGAACTTCGAGTACTACTCCGAGGATCCATACCTGACCGCGGTTCTCGCCGCCGAGCAGGTCAACGGCATCCAGAGCCAGAGTGTCGTCTCGACGCTCAAGCACTACACGCTCAACTGCAACGAGACCAACCGCCACTGGCTCGACGCGATCATCGATCCGGACGCCCACCGCGAGTCAGATCTGCTCGCCTTCCAGATCGCGATCGAGCGCTCGCAGCCCGGCTCGATCATGACCAGCTACAACAAGATCAACGGGGAATACGCCGGCGGAAACCACCATCTCCTGAACGAAGTCTTGAAAGGCGCCTGGGGCTACCAGGGCTACGTGATGTCCGACTGGGGCGCCACGCCGCAGTGGGATTTCGCGCTCAAGGGGCTTGATCAGGAGTCGGGTGTCCAGGTCGACACGCTTCTGTGGAGGAAGCAACCTTTCACGGATGAGCTCGTCGACGCGTACGCCAAGGGCGAGTTGCCCGAGGAACGCCTCTCGGACATGGCGCGCCGCATCCTTCGCTCCCTCTTTGCGGTGGGCGCCGACCAATGGGGACCGGCCCCCGAGGTCGACATGGCCAAGCACAACGAGATCGCGCTGGAGGGGGCACGCCAGGGCATCGTGCTCCTGAAGAACGACGGCGCGCTGCCGCTCGCGGCCGACAAGCCGCTGAAAATCGCCGTGATCGGCGGTTACGCCCAGCAGGGGGTGATCAGCGGCACCGGCTCAGGAGCCGTTGCCCCGGTCGGCGGTTTCGCGGGCGTCGTCAAGATCGGCGGCGCGGGCGTCATGGGGAACCTGCGCAATCTCTTCCTGTTCCCGCCGTCTCCACTCGAGGAGCTGAAGAAGGCGCTACCGCAGGCGCAGCTCGACTTCGACCCGGGATACACACCGGCCGAGGCTGCCTTGACGGCGAAGCGCTCAGACGTGGTTATCGCCTTTGGGATCCGCGTCGAGGGCGAGGGCTTCGACAGTGCCGACCTCTCGCTCCCTTGGGGTCAGGATGCCGTGATCGACGCCGTGGCCTCCGCCAACGCGAACACGATCGTCGTGTTGGAGACCGGTAACCCGACATCGATGCCGTGGCGCGACAAGGTAAAGGCGATCGCGCAGGCGTGGTACCCCGGCCAGTGCGGCGGGCAGGCGATCGCCGAGGTGCTCACTGGCGCAGTGAACCCGTCGGGTCGGCTGCCGATCACGTTCCCGGAGAGCATCGACCAGACGCCGCGAGCCGAGCTGCCGGGTCTTGGAACGCCGTGGGGAACGGCGGTCACGATCGAGTACAACGAAGGTGCAGAGGTCGGGTACCGGTGGTTCGCGAAGACGGGAGCGAAGCCGATGTACGCCTTCGGCCACGGGTTGAGCTACACGACCTTCGCCTACAGCGACCTCGACGTCGATGGCGGCGACACGATCGTCGCGCACTTCAGCGTCACCAACACCGGCGACCGTGCCGGCGCCGACGTGCCGCAGCTCTACCTGACCGACGCGGCGGGAGACAAGCGCATGCGACTCCTCGGTTTCGAGCGGGTCGAGCTCCAGCCCGGCGAGTCTCGCCAAGTCTCGGTAACGACCGACCGCAGGCTCCTTGCCCGCTTCGACGGACGCGCCGGCCAATGGCACCTTGCCGGAGGGACCTATCAGGTCGCACTCGGCAAGGCCGCAGACGCGCTGGAACTGACGGCCGAGACGACCCTGGCGGAGGCGCTGTTCGGCAGCTGAGGCACGCATATGTACTTCGACCTTCGCTTCGCGAAGAAATGCGAAGAGCAGAGCGCAGAGAGGGCCGCCGCCCTGCCAGTTCGGCCGCTCCCTCCTCGTTTCTGTCTGCGGGCAGGGCGGGTGTCGCCGTGGTCGTCCTCCCGGCCAGCTCGATGACGATCCTCGCCGTCGACTGGGGGCCTGTCGGTCTCTGGGTCAGCGCCACCCTGACCTTCCTCGCGCTCGCCGTGACGGCGCTCGTCGCGCTCGGCTTCTTCGACTACCTCCGCGGCCCACGTATCCGCATCACGTTCGAGCCCACCGAGCCCTGGTGCAGACAGGGCGACCGCGAGGACGGCAGCCGCGGCCTCTGGGTCCGGGTCGGAGTCGAGAACCGCGGCCGAGGCGCCGCACGCGGATGCGTCGGACGCCTTCTCACCGTGAGCACAGACGGCCGAGTACGGCAAGACGTCGACCCTGTGCAGCTGCGCTGGGCCGGCGTGCCGCGCTCGCGCGCGTTCGATGCGCTGGACCTCGGACGCGGCCAGCGGGAGTATCTGAACGTCCTCTACCTGCCAAACGGCGCCGGCTGGCACTTGGTCACCTTTCAAGACCCCGACTTCGACCCCGGATTCGCTATCGATCTCCCGCTCGACGGCCGCCACGCGATCGAACTCTCAGTCTTCTCAAGCAACGCCGACACGGTCACGACATCTCTGAGCGCGGAAGCCCAGCCAGGCCAAGGCGAGCCGATCCTGCAGCTCAGATGAGCACCGACCCGGCTGCGTCCGATGACGTCCACGATCGCCACCGTCGCGACCGCTGCGATACCGAACAACCGAGCGTTCAGCCAGAACAGCGGACGCTGCCGCCGCTCGCCAGAACGCGGTCGTCTGATCCCGTTGTGGTCATGACTGAGCCCCCGATTCGCTGGAGCCCGGGCTGGCCGGGGCGGCCACGGGTAGCGGCGATGCAGGAGCCGCAGAAGGAACCAGCAGCGTCTTTCGGCTTCTCGTGGTCGCCAAAGCCGGCGCATTTCGGATCGTAGGTCGCACGTGGGTCGCAAGCGCTTCGACTAGCGAGGCGCCGCATCCCGCGACCGCCCGACCTGAGCCACATCTCTCCCCCGCTGCCTGAGCCGAACCTGCCCGGTCGCCGGCGGATCCGGCGCTGAGCTAGCCGCGAACTCGCGTACGAGCGCCGGAATCGTGTCCTCGTGTGCGTCGGGGCACGGGCTCATGGTCTCTCGGAGGATCGTTGCCGGTCCGCGCCGCGGTGAGACCTGGCGGCGTCTGCAGGGGCGTTCTATCGTCTGCGCCGTGACCGGCTCGCGTCGCGCCACGGCGAATCTTCTGCTGGCGACGGCTGCGTTCGCCCTCTGCTTCACGGCCTGGAGCCTGATCGCGCCGTTCGCGAAGACGTTCAAGCACGACCTCGGTTTGAACTACACCGAGGCACTGCTGCTGACGGCGATTCCGGTCGTGCTCGGGTCGCTACTGCGAGTGCCGCTGGGGATTCTGACCGACCGCTACGGCGGACGGCTCGTGTTCGCGCTGCTGCTCGCCTTTTCGGCGCTGCCGGCGGTGCTGTTCGGGTACGCGCACGCCTACTGGGCGCTCCTGTGTGTGGGCTTTCTGCTCGGGATCGCGGGCGCCTCGTTCGCGGTTGGGGTGCCGTTCGTCGCCGGCTGGTACGGGCGTGAGCGGCAGGGGTTCGCGCTCGGGATCTATGGGATCGGGAATATCGGCACCGCGATCGCCTTCTTCGGCGCGCCGCCGGTCTCGAACCACTGGGGACAGGCAACGGTCGGCTGGGTCACCGGGATGGCGCTGCTCGGAGGGGCGGCGCTGTTCTATCTGCTCGCCCGCAACGCTCCCTCCGCGGGCGAGGCCGCCGACTACAGCGCGGTGCTGCGAGGCGGTTGGAGGTTGTACCGACTGGCGTTCTTCTACTTCATCACCTTCGGCGGCTTCGTCGCCATGGGCTTCCTGCTCCCGACACTGCTGCAGGACTGGTTCGGCTATCCGAAGAGCACGGCGGCGGCGCGCGCCGCGGGCTTCATCATCGCTGCCACGGTGGCGCGCCCGGTGGGCGGCTGGGTGGCTGACCGCGTCGGCGCGGTGCCGGTGCTGATCCTGGCGTTCGCCGGAATCGCAGTCGACGCCGCGGTGCTCGCGACGCTCGCGCCCGCGCCTCGGATCGTGCCGGTCTCGATCGCCTGCCTGACGCTCGGCGCGTTTCTCGGGTCGGGTAGTGGCGCCGTGTTCAAGATCGTGCCGGGCGAGTTCCCCGACAACCCCGGCGCCGCCGCAGGCGTCGTCGGCGCGGCCGGCGGACTGGGCGGCTTCTTCCCGCCGATCTACGTCGGCCTGGTCAAAGACGCCGAAGGGACGTATACCTACGGCTTCGTCGGCCTGCTCGTCTTCGTCGGCGCCTGCCTCGCCCTCGCCGTTTGGCTCTTGCGCACCGCGCCGCCCGCCGAGTTGCGCGGCGAGCCCCTAACCGCGTCGGCGCTGGATCGGGGTCCGTAAGACTCGCGGCGATGGGGAAGCGGACGCCGATCCTGGAGGCGCACGAGTTCTTTCGCCGCGCCGAGTCGAACGCCGAAGGGTGGAGCCAGCTGGTGGGCAAGGACCGCGAGTGGGAGTCCTTCTACCGGGAGCGCTGGCAGCACGACAAGGTCGTCCGCTCCACGCACGGCGTCAACTGCACCGGTTCGTGCAGCTGGAACGTCTATGTCAAGGATGGGCTGATCACCTGGGAGACACAGGCGGTCGACTACCCGTCCACCGGGCCGGAGATGCCGGAGTACGAGCCGCGCGGCTGCCCGCGCGGCGCGTCATTCTCCTGGTACACCTACTCGCCGCTGCGAGTGAAGTACCCGTACGTGCGCGGCTCGCTGCTCGAAATGTTCCGCGACGCACGCACGCGGCTCGGCGATCCGGTCGAGGCGTGGGCGGCCATCGTCGAGGATCCCGAGAAGAAGCGCACGTATTCCTCGCAGCGCGGCCGCGGCGGCTTCGTCCGGTCGAGCTGGGAGGAGGTCGTCGAGCTGATAGCGGCGGCGCATGTCTACACGATCCGCCGCTACGGCCCCGACCGCATCGCAGGCTTCACGCCGATCCCGGCCATGTCGATGGCCTCCTATGCCTCGGGGACGCGCTTCTACTCGCTGATCGGGGCGACCATCCTCTCCTTCTACGACTGGTACTCCGATCTGCCGCCCGCGTCGCCGCAGACGTTCGGTGACCAGACGGACGTGCCCGAGTCCGGCGACTGGTGGAACGCGGGCTACCTGCTCGTCTGGGGAACGAACCTGCCGACGACGCGGACGCCCGACGCGCACTTCATGGTCGAGGCGCGCTACCGCGGCCAGAAGGTGGTCGTCGTCTCGCCCGACTACGCCGAGCACACGAAGTTCGCCGACCACTGGCTGCCCGCGAAGCCCGGCACCGACGGCGCGCTCGCGATGGCGATGGGGCACGTGATCCTGAAGGAGTTCTGGGTCGACCGGCGCGTGCCCTACTTCGAGCAGTACGCGCGCCGCTTCACCGACCTGCCGCTGCTCGTCACGTTGCGGAAGCGCGGCGATGGATTCGTCCCTGACCGCTTCTTGCGCGCGAGCGACCTCGGCATCGACGAGGAGCAGGCGGAGTGGAAGACGGTCGTCTTCGACGAGCGCATCGGGAGACCGGCAATACCGAACGGCTCCGTCGGCCACCGCCACCAATCCGAGGAGGGCCGTTGGAACCTCCGCCTCGAGGGGATCGAACCGGCGCTGACGCTGCTAGGCCGCGACGGCGTCGAGCACGTTGCCGTCGACCTGCCCCGCTTCGAGGCCGAGGGCGTGCTCGCCCGCGGCGTGCCGGCGGTCCGCGTCGGCGGCCAGCTGGTGACGACGGTGCTCGACCTGATGCTCGCCCACTACGGGGTGGCCCGCGACGGGCTGCCGGGGGAGTGGCCGACGGGCTACGACGACCCAGCTCCGTGCACGCCCGCTTGGCAGGAGCAGCTCACCTCCGTCGACCGCAAGCTCTGCGTACGAGTGGCGCGCGAGTTCGCCCGCAACGCCGAGCTGACTGAGGGGCGTTCGATGATCGCGATGGGCGCGGGCACCAACCACTGGTTCCACTCCGACACCATCTATCGCACCTTCCTGGCACTCGTCCTGCTCACCGGTTGCGAGGGACGCAACGGTGGCGGCTGGGCGCACTACGTCGGCCAGGAGAAGGTGCGACCCCTCACTGGGTGGCAGTCGGTCGCGTTCGCGCTCGACTGGACGAGGCCGCCACGCCATCAGTCCGGGACTCCATGGTTCTATCTCGCCACCGACCAGTGGCGGTACGAGGGCGTCAAGCCCGAAAGCCTGGCCTGGGAAGGCGCGCGAGGCCTCCTCAATGGTAGGCACGTCGCCGATTTGAACGCGCTCGGCGCTCGGCTCGGTTGGCTGCCAATGCACCCGGCGTTCGGCCGCAACCCGCTCGACCTCGTCGACGAGGCCGAGCGCGAAGGCGTTCAAACTGACGAGTACGTCGTCCGCGAACTGAAGGAGGGACGGCTCGGCTTCGCCTGCGAGGATCCGGACGCGCCGGAGAACTGGCCACGCTTGCTGACGGTTTGGCGGGCGAACGTGCTCGGCTCCTCCGGTAAGGGACACGAGTACTTCCTCAAGCATCTGCTCGGCTCGCCCGAGCCGGGCGTGCGCGCCGACGAGGAGCCCGAGGGCAACCGGCCCACCGACGTCGTTTGGCACGAGCAGGCGCCGAGCGGAAAGCTCGACTTGCTGACGACGATCGATTTCCGGATGACCTCGAACGCGCTCTTCTCGGATGTCGTGCTGCCGGCGGCGACCTGGTACGAGAAGGTCGACCTCTCGTCGACAGATCTGCATCCGTTCGTGCACACGTTCAATGCGGCGATCCCGCCGCCGTGGGAGGCGAAGACCGACTGGGACGCCTTCCGGCTAATAGCAGCCGAGTTCTCACGCCTCGCGGAGACGCACCTCGGCGTCCGGCGCGACCTGGTCGCCGCGCCGCTGCTGCACGACTCGGCCGACGAGATCGCACAGCCGTTTGGCGAGGTGCGCGACTGGCGGGCCGGCGAGCGCGAGCCCGTGCCGGGCCGGACGATGCCGAAGCTGGTCGTCGTCGAGCGCGACTATCCAGCGGTGGCGGCAAAACACGGCGCGTTGGGTCCGCTGGTCGAGCAGCTGGGGCTCTCGAACAAGGGCGCGAGCTGGAAGCCGGTCGAGGAGGTGGCAGAGCTCGCTGCCCGCAACGGCGTCGTGCGCGGCGGGCCGGCGGATGGGCGGCCGTCGCTGGAACGGGTCGAGCACGCCTGCGAGGCCATCCTCGCCCTCTCCGGCACGACGAACGGGCGGCTCGCGCTCGAGGGGTTCCGCTCGCTCGAGCGGCGTACCGGCGTGCCGCTCGCCGACCTCGCGGAGTCGCGGGCCGGCGAGCGGATCACGCTCGCGGACGCGCAGGTGCAGCCGCGCACGGTGATCACCTCGCCGGAGTGGTCGGGGATCGAGGCGCACGGCCGCCGCTACGCGCCCTTCACGATCAACGTCGAGCGGCACAAGCCGTGGCATACGCTCAGCGGGCGGCAGCAGCTCTATCTCGACCACGCCTGGGTGCTCGAGCTCGGCGAGGGCTTGCCGGTGTACCGGCCGCCGCTCGCCTACGCGCAGATCTACGGCAACCAGGGCGCGGGCGACTCAAGTCGGCGCGAGCTGACCTTGAACTTCCTGACGCCGCACTCCAAGTGGTCGATCCACTCCGAGTACCAGGACAACCTCCACATGCTCACGTTGTTCCGCGGCGGCTCGATGCTGTGGATGTCGCGCGAGGATGCGGAGGCGCTCGAGATCCATGACAACGACTGGGTCGAGGCCTACAACCGCAACGGGGTCATGGTCTTGCGCGCCGCCGTCACGCACCGGGTGCCGCAGGGAGTGTGCATGGTTTACCACTCGAAGGACCGGCACCTGAACACGCCCCGGACGGAGCTGCTGGGGAACCGAGGCGGTACCGACAACTCGCTGACCCGGATCACGATGAAGCCGACCCACCTCGTCGGCGGCTATGCGCAACTCTCCTTCGGCTTCAACTACTACGGCCCGACCGGCTCGCAGCGCGACGAGATCACCGTCATCCGCAAACGCCAGGGAGAGGTGGAGTTCTGATGCGGGTGCGGGCGCAGGTGGCAATGGTGATGAACCTCGACAAGTGCATCGGCTGCCACACCTGCTCGGTTACCTGCAAGCAGGTGTGGACGAACCGGCCCGGCACCGAGTACGTCTGGTTCAACAACGTCGAGACGAAACCCGGGCTCGGCTACCCGCGCACCTACGAGGACAACGAGCGCTGGAAGGGCGGCTGGACGCTCAACCGCCACGGCAAGCTCGAGCTCAAAGCCGGCGGCCGCCTCCAGAAGATCCTGAAGATCTTCTGGAACCCGAACCTGCCGACGATCGACGACTACTACGAACCCTGGACCTATGACTACCAGACGCTGATCGACGCCCCGCTCTCGGAGCACGACCCGGTGGCGCGGCCCTTCTCGCAGCTGACCGGCGACCGGATCGAGGTCAAGACCGGCCCGAACTGGGACGACAACCTCGCCGGCGCGCCCGAGCACGCGATCCACGACCCCCTGCTGCGCGGGATCGAGGACCAGGTGCGCATGGAGTACGAGCGGGCGTTCATGTTCTACTTGCCGCGGATCTGCGAGCACTGCCTCAATCCGAGCTGCGTCGCGTCCTGCCCGTCCGGGGCCATGTACAAGCGGGTCGAGGACGGGATCGTGCTCGTCGACCAGCAGAAGTGCCGCGGCTGGCGTTTCTGCGTCTCCGGCTGTCCCTACAAGAAGGTCTACTTCAACCACCGCACCGGCAAGGCGGAGAAGTGCACGCTCTGCTACCCGCGCATCGAGGCCGGCCAGCCGACGATCTGCTCCGAGACCTGCGTGGGCCGTATCCGCTACCTCGGCCTGGTCCTCTACGACGCCGACCGTGTCGAAGCGGCCGCCTCCGTCCCCGAGGAGCGTGAGCTGCTCGACGCGCAGATGGGCGTCTTCCTCGACCCGGACGTCCCCGAGGTGCAGGCTGCGGCACGCGCCGACGGGATCCCGGACGACTGGCTTGAGGCGGCGAGGCGCTCGCCGGTGTACACGCTGGCTGTGCGCTACCGGCTCGCGCTACCGCTGCATCCGGAGTACCGGACGCTGCCGATGGTCTGGTACGTGCCGCCGCTCTCGCCGGTCGTGAACGCGCTCGAGACCGACGGCTACGAGGCCGACCCCGACGACCTCTTCCCGGCGATCGAGACGCTGCGCATCCCGGTCGACTACCTCGCGAACCTGCTCGCCGCCGGTGACGGCGACGTCATCCGCTCGGTGCTCAGGCGGCTGGCGGCGATGCGCGCCTACATGCGCAAACGTGAAGTGCTCGACGAGATCGACGAGACGCTGCCGGCGTCAGTCGGGCTGACTGCGCACGACCTGGAGACGATGTACCGGCTGCTCGCGATCGCCAAGTACGAGGAGCGGTACGTGATCCCGAAAGCACACGGTGAGCTCGCCTCGCAGCTGATGGAGCAGCAAGGCGCGTGCGGGCTGGACTTCGACGGCGGTCCCGGCAACTGCGGCGCCGTCCAGCCGCGCGCCAACGAGCGCTTCATGCTCACCAAGACCTTGCCGCTGCTCGGGGAGAACAAGGCGTGATCCGCAGCCGACGGCACGCCGCGATCCCGTTCAAGCTGCTCTCGGTCCTGCTCCGCTACCCCGACCGGCTGCTCGTCGACGCGCACGACGAGCTCGCCGCCGCCGTCGAGGCCCTGCCGCGCTCGCCGCAACGCGTCGCGCTGCACCGCTTCCTCTCGTACCTCGATGCGAACGCGTCGCGCGAGCTGGAGCGTCAGTACGTCGAGACGTTCGACATGCGCCGTCGTGCAAGCCTCTATCTGAGCTACTACGTGCACGGCGACACTCGCAAGCGCGGCATGGCGCTGCTGCGCCTGAAGCGGATCTACGCCGCCGCCGGGCTCGAACTTACGAGCGGCGAACTGCCCGACTACCTGCCGCTCGTACTGGAGTTCGCCTCGCTCGCACCGGCGGACGCCGGCGAAACGTTGCTGCGCGAGTACCGGCCCTCGCTCGAACTCCTGCGCGCAAGCCTGCGCGAGATCGACAGCCCGTACGCCGATCTGCTCGACGCTCTCTGCGCCGGTTTGCCACGGTTGAGCGCCCTCGAGCGCGAGCACGTGCGCCGGCTCGGCGAAGACGGCCCGCCGAGCGAGCAGGTCGGGCTGCAGCCGTTCGCACCACCCGAGGTCATGCCCAGCGAGGCCCGCATTTGAGCCAGCGCGCCGACCTCTATGCCTGGCTCGTCCTCCCGTACGTCTCGCTGACCGTGTTCGCGGTCGGGCACTGGTGGCGCTACCGGCGCGACCAGTTCGGTTGGACGAGCCGCTCCAGTCAGCTCTTGGAGAGCCGACTGCTCGCCTGGGGCTCGACGATGTTTCACTACGGCGCGCTCGCCGCGATCGCCGGGCACATCGTGGGCATCCTCGTGCCGAAGAGCCTCACCTCGTCCCTCGGCATCTCCGAGAGCGTCTACCACCACCTCGCGGGGATCGCCGGCGGCATCGCGGGCCTGATCTGCCTCGCCGGCTTCGGGATCCTCACCTTCCGCCGGACGAGGGTCCGTCGCGTCCGCTCGACGACCTCGCTCGGCGACGTCGTCGTCTTTGTCCTGCTCGGCGTGCTGATCCTGCTCGGGGAGGGCGTCACCCTCGGCTACAACGTCTTCGGTTCGGGTTACGACTACCGGGAGACGGTCGGGCCCTGGTTCCGCACCCTCTTCTACGACCCGCAGCCCTCGCTAATGGCTGAAGCCCCCGTCGCCTATCAGCTGCACGCGGCCATCCCCTGGCTCCTCTACGCCGTGTGGCCGTTCAGCCGGCTCGTGCACACCTGGAGCTACCCACTCCAGTACCTCGGCCGCCCCTACATCCTCTACCGCAGCCGCCACGCCGTCGCTCGCCGCGCCGGCGCCCCGAGTTAGGACCCACGTGGCCGAACAACCGCTGCAGCCGCTGCAGCGTCGGCTTACCCTCCAGGACGCGCGCGCGGTCGGCGGCCCGGTCGCACTGCCACTGCTCGCCGCCTACTTCGGCCTGTCGCTGCTTGGTTGGCTCGCCGCAGCGGTCGCGCTGATCGTTGCCGCGCCGCGACTCGTCACCGGTGATGTCGGCGCGGCCACGCCGGTGCTGGCAGTGCACCTGCTCGCGCTCGGCTTCCCGCCGCTTGCAGTCAGCGGGGGCACCTTCCACCTGCTGCCCGTCATGCTCCGCAACCCACTCCGCCGCGAACGTCGTCTCGCATTGGCATTGCCGCTGCTCGCGCTCGGCGCCTGGCTCGTCGCCCCCGGCGTCGCCTACGCCGTCCCCGCTGTTCTCTGGCCGGGCGCGGCGTTGCTCGCGTCCGGGCTCGCGCTTGTCCTGCTCGAGCTCGGCGGCCTCGTCGCCCGTGCCCCGCGCGGGCGGATGCTCGTCGCGAGCCGCACCGGTGTTGCGCTCAGCCTCTTCCACGCGGTCGCCGCCCTCGTGCTTGGCGGAATCGTGTTCGACCACGGCGACGCGCCGATGCTCGGCGTCAGCCACGGCCGCTGGCTGCTCGTCCACCTGCACCTGGCCGTGCTCGGCTGGCTCGCGCTGCTGATCCTCACCGTCGGCCGCACCCTGGGACCGATGCTCGCGCTCGCGCCCGCCGCAGCGCCAAGGCGACTGCCGCTCGAGGAGCTCGTGCTCACGCTCGGCCTCTGGCTGCTCGTCGCCGGCATCGCCGCCGACACGACTCCCCTTGCCTACATCGGCGCTCTGCTGGTGCTGCTCGCGCTCGGCCGCTTCGCCACACTGATCGCGCGCATCGGCCGCACACGGCGGATCGAGCCGGAAGGGCCGCTTCTCCACCTACTCGCCGGCGCCCTCTTCCTCGCCCAGGCCGCGATCCTAGGCTTCGCCCTCCTCGCGAACGTCGGGCCGCAGCAGCGTGGCCTCGCCGCGTACGTACTTCTGTTGCTGCTCGGCTGGGCCGCAGGCGTCACCCTCGGCCACCTGCCGAAGCTTCTCTCGCTCTCGATCTGGGTCTGGTGGCCGCCCGGCCCGCGCCCCAAGCAGGACGCCCTCTATCCGCGCCGGCTCGCGCAACTCGAGGCAGCCGTATTTGCGGCCGGTGTCGAGATCACTGCGATCAGCGTCTACGCCGGTAGCAGCACAGCTGCTCGGGCTGGCACCGCACTGGTCGCAGCAGCCGCCGTACTGGTCACGGTGGCGACCGCGATCGTCTGGCACCGGCGAAGCCGTAGACCACCGACGACGACATGAACGTCCGCACCAAACGTGTCTACGAGCCGCGCTCCACCGAGGACGGCTACCGCGTCGCCCGAGTCGAGGGCGCGTCTCGAGCTAGGTCGCACCAGGGTCGCACGGCCATGCAAAAGGCGACGAAGTGCGGCGACTATCGACACGCGCGAACCAGCACCAACACCCGGAATCCCGCATGGATCGACCCCCTCCTCACGTTCATGGTAAGGAGGGGGTCGACGGTTCGAGTCCGTCAGAGGGCTTGCAAAATCCCCGCTCACGGTAATTTTCCGTTCAGGATGACTTGCCCTTCCGGCGCCCGGATGGGCTGCGGGGCGGCGCGGCCGCCCCGCAGGGAACTCTTCGCTAGTGAGCGGGCTTGAAGGCCACCTGGACATTGATGCTCATTCCGGGCGGGGTTGGCATGCCGAACATCTGCAGGAGTGGCCGATGGACGGTGAAGGCCGGGATGCCCGTGCTTCCGTCGATCGGGTAGCTCTGCGTCTGGCCGCGGAAGCTGTCGGTCTCGGTACCGGTCGCGTAGAACGTGGGCAGACCGCCGTTCTGCGCGTCGGGTGCGATCCACCAGGTGTCGATGTCGTACGAGGTGTGGCCGGCGCCGTTGAAGCCGCCGCCGTGGCCGCAGCCCGCGAACTGGCCGTCGCCGCCGGTGCCGCTTTGGCCGTCAGGGGCAGCGTTGTCCAGTTCCAGCCAGCCCCAGAAGCCGCCGAGGTTGTCGCTTCCGCACAGCGTCCGGTTGTCGCAGTTGAACGAGACGCCGACCTGATAGACGCCCATCTTCCCGTCGCCGCCGTAGGCCTTGGCCTTGCTGGCCGAGAACCCACCGGACGCCGCAAACGCGGCCACGACAGCAAGCGCAAGTAGTGCCCTCTTCACGTTTCTCCCCTTCCGATGAATGACCATGCGATCGGGCGCAGCCGGGAGGCCCGCGCCTCGTCGGGTTCTATACGAGCGCGCCTCTCCGGGCAATAGGCTGCCGCCGCCGGAGGTAAGGCTTAAGATCGTCGGGGGATGAGCTTCGACGGGACTTCCGTGCAGAACGGGATCTACACGGAGGGCGCCGAGTGGCCCATCACGCCGGGCGAGTGGGGTAGCCGGGCGGAGGACGTGCTCGATCCCGGGGCGTTCGGCTACATCGCAGGCGGGGCCGGCGCCGAGTCGACGATGGGGGCCACCGCGAGGCGTTCGAGTGCGCCACCTGCGGCCGGGGGGAACCGCCAGCTACCTGTCGGTCGGGGTGCTCGGGACGCGTTCGGCTGCGCCGTTCCTCCTCGCCCCAGTGGGCGTCCTCAGCATCGCGCATCCGGCGACGATGCCCTCGACCTTCCGCAACCTCGGTCTCACGTGGGAGGACCTCGAGTGGCTCCGCGGGCAGGTCGGCCTGCCGCTGCTGATCAAATGGCGATGGCGCTTGGCGCGGACGCAGTGCTCGTCGGCCGGCCGTACGCCTACGGGCTCGCCGTCGGCGGTCAGGCGGGCGTCGAGGCGGTGATCAGGCAGTTGCTGGCCGTGACAGACATCACGCTGGCGCTCGTCGGCGGCCGTGGCGCCCGTGATCTCGACGCGACGTTCCTCGCCGGGTGACCGCGACGGCGCGCCGCGTCCTGATCACCGGGACCTCGTCCGGGATCGGTGAGGCGACCGCGCTCCGGCTGGCCCGGGCCGGCTGGCGTGTGCTCGCGGGCGTCCGGTCGGCCGCCGACGGCGACCGTCTGCGCGCCGCGGCGGGCGAACAGCTGGAGCCGGTGACGATCGACGTCACCGACCCGGCGACGATCGCCGCCGTCGCCACCCGACTTGGAGACGAGCCGCTCGACGGCCTCGTCAACAACGCCGGGACAGCGCTCGCGATGCCGCTCGAGTTCCTCCCGCTCGATCAGCTCCGCGGCCAGCTGGAGGTGAACCTCGTCGGCCATGTGGCGGTCACGCAGGCGCTGCTGCCCAACCTCCGCACGGCCCGCGGTCGCATCGTGAACGTCGGCTCGATCGCCGGCCGCAGCGCGCTGCCCTTCCTCGGCGCGTACGCGGCGTCGAAGCATGCGCTCGAAGCTTTCACCGATTCGCTGCGGGTCGAGCTCCGCCCGTTCGGGATCGCCGTCACGGTGATCGAGCCGGGGACGATCGCCACACCGATCTGGCGCAAGGGCGGCGAGCGGTTCCGGGAGCTCGCGGCCGGGCTCCCGGCGGAGCTCGCCGGGCTCTACGGAGAGCGCATGGCGGCGTTCCGCGAAACGGCGGCCTCCGCGGGACAGCGTGCCGAGCCGGCGGACGACGTCGCAGTCGTCGTCGAGCGTGCCCTCACGGCCGAGCGGCCCAGGGCTCGCTACGTGGTCGGACGCGACGCGCGGCGACGGGCATTGGTCGAGCGGCTCCCGGCCGGTCTACGCGACCGCGTGTACGAACGGGTCCTCCTCGGCGCTCGCGGGGCTCAGGGCACGCACTGAGCGAACCTCAGCCGCCGGCCTCTCATCCAGTCCGAACTGCCCTAGCGCAGAGCCGGTTCCTTCCTCTTCGCCTCGTCTCCTTCGGCCTTCGTCGGAGCGTCGGCGTCCGGCGCGCCCTCGAGGAGGCGTCGCAGGCGCGGCAGCATCGCGAACGAGAGCGGCTGCGGCAGCCAGACGGCGAAGAAGCGGTAGGCGAAGGTGCCGAGCACGGCGGCGGTCCACGGCGCCCCGCAGTACCAGAGCGTCGCAGCCAGAGCGGCTTCGAGGATCCCGACGCCCCCGAGAGGGCCCGTGCGGCGGGTGACGATCATCGCCGTGCCGAAGGCCACCATCGTGGTGGCGGGGTTCATGCGGTAGCCGAAGGCGGCCGTGGCCATCCAGAGCGCCCACATGTCGCCGAGCCAGTAGAGGAGCATCCCGGAGATCGCACGCCAGTAGCGACGCATGTCGCGGAACATCGCGGCGATCAGATGCGTCGCGTCGAGGACGACCGAGAGCTTCTGGCGCCACCCGCCGCGGCGCCGCAGCCGGGCGCGGTAGCGCTCGGCCGCCCAGTAGGCGACTGCGAAGCCGACCCAAGGCCCGACCGCCCAGGGAATCGTGAAGTCGAGAGGCGGCGTGCGCGATCCCTCGGCGAGGAGCAGGATCGCCGCCACGCTGCCGGGAATGGCGAGGATCCCGTGCTCGAGGCCGCCGAGCAGCGTCACACGAACCTTCGCCTCGCGCGCCGATCCGCCGGCGGCGCGCATGACGATGCGGTCGAGCCCCGTGCCCCCGTGCGCGAGGAAGCCGCCGAAGCCGGCTGCGACCACAGCGAGCCTGTCTGCGTGGGACAGGTCGTCCGGCCCGTCCTCGACGTTGCCGACGCCCCGGTAGCCGAAGTAGTAGCCGACGAACGCCAGCGTCACCCCGCCGGCCGACGCAAGCAGCCAGAGCCAGTTCGGATGCTGGACCGCCCGCCAGATGTGACCGAAGCCCGCTACGTATGCCAGCGCGACGCCCGCGGCCAGGTACAGGAGCACCGCGGCCCCCGTCAGCAGCGCCAGCCGGTGCGGCTTCGATCCGACGTGGTGCCGGGAGAGCAGGCTCATCCCTTCGCTCTCTCCGCGCGGCCCGTTCGGTACGCCTCCGGCGACGGGGCCGGTGATCTCCGGACCACAGTGACTTGGCTAGTGCGAGGCCTCCTCGAGCAGTTCTCCCACCTCGTGGTGCTCGAACGCGTCCTGCGGCCGACGGCCGGGAATCAGGAAGCCGATCAGAACGCCGACGGCGGGAGCGATCGCGCAAGCCGCGAACGCGGCGGTGTAGCCCTTGGCCGAGGGGTAGCCGCCGAGCCCGACCGATCCCGCGAGGATCGAGGCGACCACGGCGCCTCCGAACGCGCCGCCGACAGTGCGCGTGACGGTGTTCATGCCGGTGGCGATGCCGGTCTCGGTGGGGCCGACGTTCTCGATGATCAGGTTCACCATTGCTGCGAACGCGAGCCCGATGCCTGCGCCGAGCAGGAATGCGGCCAGGTAGATCTGCCAGTTCTCGTCGCGGAACAGGGCGAGGAGCGCGTACGCGGCGCTCGCGAAAAGTGCACCCGCGAGCAGCGGCGGCTTCGACCCGAAGCGCCTCTCGAGGCGGCCGGTCTGGGCGCCGAAGACGAGCATCGCCACGGTCGCCGGCAGGAGGAAGAGCCCCGCCGCGGTGACGGAGGCGCCGAAGCCGTATCCGGCCCGCTCGGGCGTCTCGACGAGGTCGGGGATGAGGATGAAGGACGAGTACATGCCGAAGCCCAGGAGGGCCGCGACGGTGTTGGTCGTCCAGACACCGCGTATTCGCATCATGCGCATGTCGACGAGCGGCTGCGGCGACCGGCTCTCACTCCGGACCCAGAACGGCAGCACGACAGCCCCCAGGACGAGAAGGGTGATGGTCTTCGGCGAGCTCCAGCCCCAGACCGGCGCTTCGCTGACCGCGATCAGGATCGCGGCGAGGCCGACCGACATCAGCACCGCGCCCGTCCAGTTCACGGTTCCAGCCCTGTCGCGTACGGGCGACTCCGGGACGAAGAGATGGATGGCCACCGTGACCGGGACGAGCAGGATCAACGGCAGCCAGAAGAGATAGTGGTAATCGAGGTGGTCGACGATCGGCCCGGCGAGCACGATGCCGGCGCCGCCGCCGACGCCGAGCAGCGCCGACATCAGCCCGATCCCGCCGGCGATGCGCTCGCGGGGGAACTCGTCCCGGATGATCCCGAACGCGAGCGGGAAGAGGCCGCCGGCCGCGCCCTGGATCACGCGGCCGACGAGCATCACGGCCAGCGTGGTGGCGAGGGCGGAGACCGCGGTCGCGACGCAGAGCAGGACGAGTACGACGACGAGCAACCGCTCTTTGCCGTGCATGTCTCCCAGCCGGCCGATCACCGGGGTCGCGATCGACGCGCTGAGCAGATAGGCGGTCAGCACCCAGCTGACGGAGTTCACCGACGTGTGCAGCGCCTGCTGAAGCTCGGGCAGCGCCGGCGCGACCAGCGACTGCAACAAGGAATAGGCGATCCCGGCGGTGGCCAGCAGCGCGAAGGTGACGTTGTAGTGCTGACGTCCTTCGACCACGAGTCGCATTCAACACGCGGCGGCCGCCGCCGGCGTCGCCTCACGGTCCGGCTGCCGAACCTGCGACCTGTTCGGCACCGAGACCCGGAACGAAGCGCGGGTCGAGTGCTGCGAGGCCGAGGACGGCGAGCAACGCTCCGGCAACCGCAGGCAACGCCACTGCGATCGAGGGCGGTGCGAGCAGGAAGAAGTCGCGGGCGAACGGAATCACAAGCACCGCGACGTAGCAGGCGAGCAGCGCCAGGACGAGCAGCCCGACCGCGCTGCTGCGGCGGCGGCCTTCCGCCTCGAGCGCGAGGATCAGGTAGAGCCCGACGAGAACGAGCGTCGTCGTCGCCACGGTTCGTGCCTCGCGCACGCCGAGGTCGAGAACGTTCAGCGCGAAGAAGTAGCTCGAGAGGACGCCGAGCCCGGCGGCTGTTCCCGCAGGGAGCGAGAAGCGCGCGAGCTCGCGCAGGAACCCTTTGGAGCTGTAGCTGCCGCGGCTCGGTGCGAGGGCGAGGAAGAAGCCGGGGATGCCGATCGTGAGCGAGGCTGCCAGCGTGAGATGGCGCGGCAGGAGCGGATACGCGATCGGCGTCAGCCCGACCGACAGGACGAGGAACGCGGCGAAGGCCGATTTCGTGACGAAGAGCTTTGCGACGCGCTGCACGTTGCGCAGGATCTTCCGGCCCTCCGCCACCATCGCGGGTACCGCAGAGAACTCGCTCTGGACGAGGACGACGTCGGCGACGGCGCGCGCCATCTGGGTTCCGCTTCCCTGTGCGATTGCGAGCCGGGAGGCCTTGAGCGCGGGAACGTCGTTGACGCCGTCGCCGACCATTGCGACGTACCTGCCCGCGTCGCGCAACGCCTCGACGACGCGCCGCTTGTCCTCCGGGGCGATCCGGCCGAAGACGGTCGTGGCGAGCGCGAGCCCACGCAGCTCCTCTTCGTCCTCGGGAAGCTGGGAGGCGTCGACGGCGGCGCCCACGATCCCGGCGTCGTGTGCGATCGAGGCGACAGTCTCGGGCCGGTCACCGGAAAGGACTTTCAGCTCCACGCCCTGGCTCTGCAGCCAGGCGACCGTCTCGCGCGTCTCCGGCCGCAGATCCTCGCTCAGCAGGACGAGGCCGCGGGCGGCCGGCTGCGGATCGTCGAGCTCAGCGGCCGTGCCGAAGGCGAGCACGCGTCTTCCGTCTGCGGCCCCGCGGGCCGCATCCGCAGCAAGCTCGCCCAGCTCGAAATGTTCGGGAGCGCCCAGCACGTAGCCGATCCCGCCGATGCACTGGGCTCCGAAGCGGCGCCGCGACGAGAACGGCACCTCTTCCCCGACGACCGCCGGAGTCGCGGGGTACGCGGCGGCGACGGCCTCCAGCGTTCCATTCCTCGTCGCGGCCGAAGCGGCGTAGACGCCGAGCTCGCGTGCAAGGGAGTCGGGCCCGACGAAGTCGGCGACGCGCAGCCGCGGCTGCGTCAGCGTCCCCGTCTTGTCCAGGCAGACCACGTCCACCGAGGCGAGCGACTCGGTCGCGTTGAGCTGTTGCGCCAGGGCGCCGAGGCGGGCCATGCGCAGCGCTGCGACTGCGTAGGTCAGGCTAGCGAGCAGGATCAACCCCTCGGGAATCAGCGTGACGACGGCCGCGACGGCGGTCGGGACGGCATTGCTGAGGGTGACCTGACGGTGCCACAGCGCGTAGCCGAGCACGATGCCGAGCGGCACGAGCACGGCTACGAGCACGAACAGAAGTTGGTTCAGCGCGCGCTCGAGCGGCGAGCGCGGATGGCGAAACGACCGCGCCTGCCCCGTCAAGCGCTCGGCATAGCTGTCCGTGCCGACCGCCTCCACCACGTACTCCCCGGCTCCTTCGACCACGAAGGACCCCGAGCGGACTGCCTCGGCGGCCGTCCTCTCAACCGGCCGCGATTCGCCTGTGAGGATCGACTCGTCCAGCCGCAGCCACTCCGCCCGCTCCAGTGACCCATCGGCGACGACTTGATCGCCGGGGCCGATGCGAACCAGATCGCCGACCACGACCCCTTCGACCGGCACCTGCCTGGGCTCGCCGTCCCTGACGACCGTCGCATGCGGAGCAACGAAGGCGCTGAGGCGGTCGAGCGCTCGCTTCGCCCGCACTTCCTGCGCCGTACCGATCGCCGCGTTGGCGAACAGCACGCCGAGGAAGAGCGCGTCTTGCCATTGACCGAACGCCAGCGTCGCCGCGCCGGCGACCGCGAGGATGAGATTGAAGACGGTGAAGACGTTGGCCCGGACGATGCTTGCGTAGGAGCGGCTGGTGCGCCGGCGCCCTGGCCGACCGCTCTGCGCGAGTCGCTGAGACGCCTCGACCTGCGACAGTCCACGCGACCGCTCCGCGGCGTGGTCGGCGCTCGCCGGGGGCGCGATGGTTGGGCTGGCCACCATGACTGGGTCCTTGTCGTCTTGATACCGCAACAGTGGTGACGGCGGTTCGGCGTAAACCCGCGAATCGTCTGCGGCGAACTCCCGAGGTTGGCGGCGGTGTGAGAGCGGAGCATGGAGCCATGGCTGGACCGCGGAGGTGAAGCGATGACCATGCAGCAAGCATCCAGACGCGCACGAGCGCGCGGGCGTCAGTCGATATTCGAACGAGTGCTCGTCGGCGTCGATGGGACGAAGGAGTCGCTGGCTGCCTGCCGGCAGGCGGCCCAGCTCGCCGAGCCGGATGGAGCCGTCGAGGCCGCCGTCGTGTCGCTGTTCCCGCCCGCCGCCCCACGCGCCGCCGGCGTGGACGACGTCTTCGAGCGTCTCGAGCGAACCGCAAGCTCCGCGCTGTCGGCGGCGGCACAGATCCTGGGTCCAAGTGCCGGGCTACGCAGGCTCCACGGCCTCACGGTCGATGCGCTCCTCGAGGAGGTGAGGCGCATTCAAGCGACGTTGCTCGCCATCGGGACGGAGGATCATGCCCGCCTCCAGGAGATCGTCCTCGGCGGCGTCGCGGGCGAGCTGCTGCATCAGGCACCGTGCGCGGTCCTGATCGCACGACCGGTGCCCGACATGAGCACGTTCCCGCGCGAGATCGTGGTCGGCCTGGACGGCTCCGACGAAGCCGAGCGCGCCTTCGAGGTCGCGCGCAGCCTCGCGACCCGTCGGCACAGCACGCTACGAGCGGTCGTCGCGCACGGAGGCAAGCACGTCGACCTCGCCCGGGTCACGAGGCGTCATCGCCACGCAGAGGGTCATTCCGCAGCCCCGGTCCCGGCTCTCGTGGAGGCGGCAGCCTGCGCCGAGCTCCTCGTTGTCGGCAGCCGCGGACTCCACGGCATCAGAGCCCTCGGCAGCGTCTCCGAGCGCGTCGCCCACCAGGCCGCCTGCTCGGTGCTCGTCGTCCGCTGAGGGAGTCCAAGCCTCGAAGTCGTCGATCGCGAGTCCGTAGAAGCAAGAAGCGTCGTACGGCAGATTCCGGATGACGGCCCCGTCGACAGCCGTAAGGGTGTCGTCAGAACTCGGAGGGAGGGGACCGTGTCTTCCTACACGCATCCGGTGCCTCGGGCTGCCTCGGAGCCGGTACGGCAGATTGGCTGGTTCGCCCTCGTGTGCGTCGTCGCTTTCCTGCTGCCGTATCTCGGGGTCTCGGTGCTCGATCTGCAGCACGACGTCTTCTATCTCGCCTACTTCGCCATCGCGCTGGGCTTGATCGGAACCTATGTGCGAGTCGAGCAGGTCCCGGTAGCCGATGTGTTCCGCCACCGCTGGCGTTGGAGCCTCGGGATCGGCGTGGTGATGGCCGCCGTCCTCGCCGTCAACGTCTTCAACGGCGAAGACGCTACCGCCCGCCCCCACGGCCTCTATTTCGTCTTCGAGCTGCTCTGGCGCGGAGTCGGATACGGCCTCGTCGACACCCTCCTGCTCACAGTGTTCCCGTGCTTCGTCGCCTACACATTGCTCCACGGGCGCGTCGGGGGATTTGCCGGGAAGCTCCGCTTCACGGCGTTGGCGCTGCCGTTGGTAATGATCGTGACGGCGACCTACCACCTCGGCTACCCGCAATTTCGCGATCAAGGGCTCGGTCGCCCCGAGACCGGCAACGTCCTGATCTCGATCCCAGCCTTCGCGACTGCCAACCCAGCCGGGTCATTCGTCGCGCACGCGTCACAGCACGTCGCGGCGGTGACTCATGCCTACGAGTCGCGGATCTTCAATCCACCGGTGACGAGAACATGAGCACCGCCGTCGAGCGGCGGCCGAGGGCGTTCCTCGGGCTTCCTCCGCCGGCACAGGGCGACCGATGCTGACCCTCTCGGAGCTGCGGAAGCGGTTCGGCCCGATACAGGCGCTCGACGGCTGCTCGTTCTCGCTCGAGCGGGGCGTGATGCTGGGCTTCCTCGGTCCCAACGGAGCAGGCAAGACGACGGCGATGCGCACGATCTTCGGGCTCGTCGAGCCTGATTCCGGCGAGCTGCTGTGGGACGGGCGGCCGGTGCAAGTCGAAGACCGGTTGCGCTTCGGCTACATGCCCGAGGAGCGCGGCCTCTATCCACGGATGCCGGTGGCCGAGCAGATCGCGTACTTCGGCCGCTTGCACGGCATGGACGCGGACCGGGCGCGCACAGCCGCACTGGCCTGGCTCGAGCGGCTCGGCGTTGGCGACCGCGCGACGGCGAAGCTGGAAGAGCTCTCACACGGAAACCAGCAGCGGGCACAGCTCGCCGCCGCATTGGTGCACGAGCCGGATCTGCTCGTGCTCGACGAACCCTTCGCCGGGCTCGATCCGATCGCCGTGCAAACGCTCGCCGAGGTACTACGTACGGAGGCCGATCGCGGCGCCGCTGTCCTCTTCTCCAGCCATCAGCTCGACCTGGTCGAGGACATCTGCGAAAACGTTGCGATCATCGATCACGGCCGTGTTGTCGCGACGGGGCAGCTCGACGCACTGCGACGCGGATCGCGGCACCGCCAGATCGAGCTCCAGCTCGACGGTGCGCCCCCGCACTGGCTGCCTCACGTTGCGGGCGTGGAGCTGCTGAACCGCCACAACGGCAGCTTGCGCCTCGAAGCCAAGCGGGCCGTCGCACCGGAGACGGTGCTCGCCGAGGCCGAACGCACAGCCACAGTCATCGGCTTCAGCTACGGGCCGCCCTCGCTCGCCGAGTTGTTTCTCGAGTTGGTCGAGCGATGAGCGCCCGGCAGGCGATCACGCTCGTCGCGTGGCGCGAAATCCAGGAGCGCCTCCGGAGCCGCGCCTTCCTCGCCTCGACGCTGCTGATGCTCGCGCTCGTCGGCGCCTCGAGCGCGATGAGCCTGGCGCTCTCGACCGAGAAGACGTACAAGGTCGCGATCGTCACGCCGGTGCCACAAGGACTCGACGCCGCACTACGACGGGCGGCGAAGCCCTTCGAGGCGAAGGTGGAGATCCGGACCGTTCCGTCAGCAGCGGCCGGCCGCGAGCAGGTCAACGCCAAGAAGGTCGACGTACTCCTGCTCCTCGCAACGAGTCAGCTCGTCTTTCGCTCGGACGTCAACGCCCAGGCGGCCGCGGCAGCGGACACGGCCGTGCGCGAGCTCCGCCACCACCTGCAGCCCGCGCCCGAACTGGCCGCCGTCACCCTCCAGCCTCCCGAGAAGAAGACCACCGACGCAAAGACCCTCGCCGCCTACGCCGGCGCGCTGCTTCTTCTCACCACGCTCGCTCTCTACGGCCAATGGGTCCTCACCGGCGTCGTGGAGGAGAAGAGCACACGCGTCGTCGAACTGATCCTCTCGACGGTGCGGCCACGGCACCTGATGGCGGGAAAGGTGATCGGAATCGGCCTACTCGGCTTTGGCCAGGTCGCCCTCATCGGCGGCGTGGCGGCGGCGTTGTTCGCAGCCGGCCTGTTCGACGCGCCGGCCTCGATCGGCGGCAGCCTCGCGCTGGTGATCCCGTGGTTCGCGCTCGGCTTCGCCCTCTACGCAGTGGCCTACGCGGCAGCGGGGGCGCTCGCATCCCGACAGCAGGACGCCAACTCGGCGGGGACCGCCGTTACCTACACCCTCCTCGCCGCCTTCTTCCTCGGCTACGTAGCCCTCGCCAACGACACCAACGGTCTGCTCGCCAACCTGCTCACCATCTTCCCGCTCACCGCCCCGCTCGTACTCCCAGCCCGCAGCATCCTGGTCGGCGTGCCGGTCTGGGAACACGCCCTGGCAGTGCTGCTCGTGCTCACGACCACCTACGCCCTCGTCCGGCTCGCCGGTCGGATCTACTCACAAGCCTTGCTCCGCGGCGGGCCTCGCATCGACCTCCGCTCCGCACTGCGGCTAGCCCGTCATTCGTAGAGGTCGAAGCCCCACTACATCGCCGAGCTCGGCTCGTCGGCAAGTGTGGCGGTGAGGCTCATGCGATCTCGGCTTTCGCGCCGTGCTCCTCGAGGACCTCGTCGAGGAAGTGCCCGATCGTGGCAGCTGGGCGGGCACCGATGAAACCGGTCACGGGTCGGCCGTCACGGAAGACGGCGACGGTGGGGATGCTCTGGATGCCGTGCTGGGCGGCGAGCAGCTGCTCGGCGTCGACGTCGAGCTTGGCCAGCTCGAGCTGCCCGGCTCGCTTCTCGACCTCTTGCTCGATCGCAGGCCCGAGCGCGCGGCAGGGTCCGCACCAGGCGGCCCAGAAGTCGACGACGACGGGAATCTCGCGCGAGCGCTCGATCACGTCGCGCTCCCAGGTCTCGGTGGTCACGTCCATCTCGTGTTCTCCTCTCGTCGGTCGAAGCCGACACGGCTTGACGTTCGCTTCGTTCTCGTGCTATACAATTATACAACTATTTCGTTTATTCCGCAAAGGAGATACGACGTGGCGCTGCCCCATCCCCTGCCCGACGACCTGGTCGAACTGATCGCCCGCCGCTTCCGCGCGGTCGGCGAGCCGATGCGGATCCGGCTGCTCGACAGACTGCGCGACGGCGAGGCGACCGTCGGCGAACTCTCCGAGGCACTCGGCGCCAGCCAACAGAACATCTCCAAACACCTTGCCGTCCTCGCCGACGCCGGCATCCTCGGCCGCCGCAAAGACGGGACCCACGTCCACTACCGGATCGTCGACGAAGGCGTACTCGCCCTCTGCGAGGACGTCTGCGGCTCGCTGCAACAACAGCTCAAGAGCCTCAGCGCAGTCGTCTCCCTCGGCGCCGCCTGATGCTCGAGCTCTGGCAGACCGAGTGGTGCCCCGCCTCCCGCCACGTCCGGCAGCGGCTGACCGAACTCGGCATCGACTACTTGATCCGCCAGGTACCGGTCGAGAAGGAAGCGCGCGACGCACTTCGACGCGCCACCGGCTCCGACACGATTCCGGTGCTCGTCTTCGACAACGGCGAGATCGCCGTCGGCGAGGACTCGATCCTGCACCTCCTGGCCGACACCGTGCCCGAGCCCGGACAGGCGCAGGCACATCGACAAAAGGCGGAGAAGGCCCGCCGCCGCTACCTCCGGGAGGAATGCGAATGCTCACGACCGGCTACACACTCAGCACGACCAGCGACCTCGACCACGGCGAGGCGGTCGAGCACGTCCGCGAGGAGCTGAAGGCAGAAGGCTTCGGAGTCCTCTGCGAGATCGACGTCCAAGCAACCCTGAAAGACAAACTCGGCGCAGACGGCGATCCCTACGTGATCCTCGGCGCATGCAACCCACCGCTCGCCCACCAGGCACTCGAGACGGAGCCCGAACTCGGTGCCCTCCTCCCCTGCAACGTCGTCGTCTACCGGCACGACGACACAACCCACATCGCAGCCATCGACGCCGAACGCATGCTCTCGATCGTCGACAACGACCAACTCGCGCCGACCGCAGCCGAGGTCCGGGACAAGCTCGCCCGCGTCGTCGAGCGCGCGGCCTCGGCCTGAGCCGGGGGCATCTTCACCGCACCGGCAGCACCGACCCATCCCGACTCGCCGAGGCTGACGAAGCCGAAGTCTCCGCGGCAGACCCGCGGTGCGAGGGGTGGTGGTCGACGACGGTCATCTGAGCCGCTCCGGGCGAAAGACGACGAAGAGCACGCGGAGGACGAGCAGGAGGCTGACCAGCAGGAGGTTGTAGCCGAGCAACTGGTGCAGCGTCACGTTCGAGGTGACAGTGGGACCGCCGTGCGCCGCCAGCAGGAGCACGCTCATCAGGCCGACAGCGGCCGCGACGAAGGCGAGCAGCCCCTGGTGGACGAGCGTGGTGATCACGCGCCGGTCGCGTTCGTCGGCGAGCAGCCGCACGTTCAGGCTGAGCCGTCCCTGCTCGAGGGCGGCAGCGGTCCGGTCGACCCGTCGCGGCAGGCGCCCGAGCACGGGCAGCAGAGCCGCCAGCTCCTCGCCGACGACGTGCGGGAGCGTCGAGGACAGCTGCTCTCCGGCGAACGCGCGCGATTCCGCGACGATGTCGAAGCCCGGTTCGAGCCGCCTCAGGGTTCCTTCCAGGGTCGCGAGCGTCCGGAAGACGGCTGCGGCCTCCGGCGGCACCGAGAGGCCGGCTGCGGCGACCGCGGCGACCAGGTCGACGAACATCGTCGCCTCGGGCCGTTTCCCCGGGCTCAGGTGACGGGCGACGAAGCGGCCGAGGTCGGCGAGGAGGCGCCGGTCGTCGATGTCGTCCGGCTGACCGGCGAGGTCGAGCAGCGCCTCGCCGAGGCCCGCCGCATCGCGTCGCTCGACGGCGACGAACAGCCGGCCGATCGCGCCCTGGACGACCGGGTCGAGACGGCCGACGGAGCCGAAGTCGAGCAGCCCGAGGCGTCCGTCCTCGAGGAGGAGCACGTTGCCCGGATGGGGGTCGGCGTGGAAGATCCCGTCGCGCATGATCTGGTTCAGCAGCGCCTTCAGGAGCCCGACCGCGAGCCCGTGGCGGTCGAGGCTCCGCGCGTCGATCGCCGCCCCCGGCGCGCCGAGCGCGACGCCGTGCAGTCGCTCCGTGACGAGGACGCGACGGCTCGAGAGCGCCTCGTGGACGACCGGCACGCGCACGAGCGGATCACCGCCACGCTGCTCGAGCGCGGCCGACACGGCGGCGATGTTCCGCGCCTCGATGCGGAAGTCGAGCTCCTCGCGAAGGGCTGCGGCAAGGCCGCGTGCGAGCTCGACGACGTTCAGCCCGGTTCGGTCGACCCCGTCGATCGTGGCGTGCACGCTCAGGCCTCGACGCCGGCGTGCTTCGATCGTGGTCGCGAGGCGAAGCACGACGTCCAGGTCGCGCTCGACCGCCGGCGCGATCCCGGGCCGCTGCACCTTGACGACGACCTCCTCGCCGGAGTGCAGGCGGGCTGCGTGGACCTGCGCGATCGAAGCGGCTGCCAGCGGCTCGCGGTCGAGGCTCGCGAACGTCTGCTCGACCGGTCCCAGCTCGGCCTCGAGCACGGCCTCGACGTCTCGCCACGGGATCGGCGCGACCTGCTCCTGCAGCCGGCCGAGCTCCTCGATCGACTCCCGCGGCAACAGGTCGGCGCGGGTCGAGAGCATCTGGCCGAGCTTGACGAACGTCACGCCGCCGTCCTCCAGCGCCGTCCGCAGCGAGCGCGCCAGCTCCGCTCGTCCGAGCGACGCGTCGCCGGCGCCGCGGCCGCGGAGATAGGGACGTAGCCCGTGGCGGACGGCGATCGCAGTGATCTCGGAGTAGCGGCGCGTGCGTGCCAGCCGCCGCCGGAGCCCCCGCAGGGGCCGGCCGCCGCTCGGCACGAGCGCCTCGCCCACGGCGAGCAGTCCCATCGTCGCGAGGATCGAGACTCCGAGCGTCAGCGACAGGAACAGCCACCATTCGCCCGAGTCGTGCAGCCGCCGGCCGACCAACCCGAACGCCGTCCACCCCACGGCGCCCGCCACGATCGTCCTCACGGCACCCACCCGCAGCCCGAGCAGCCGGCGGGCCGCGACCGCCTGCGCGGCGACGACGGCTGCTCCACCGACCGCCCCGGCGACGAGGACGAGGACGTTCACCGGCACTCGCCCCCGGCGACCACGGCGAGGAACGCGCTCCACCGGGCCGGACTCGGCCAGTGCGGCAGCGCAGCGATCGGGGGAAGCGCGACGAGCAGCAGTCCTCCTCGGGGTCGATTTCCTGCCTGCCGAGGCTGCCGGCGGCCCGAACGGCCCGCCCTACGGCGCGCTGGCTTTCGCGGGTGCGGCTACCCGCACTCGTCCGCATGGAAGAGACCAGGCCCGGCTTTCGTCAAGATCCCGTCAGATGCGCGCGCTGCGCGACACCCGGCCAGGCGCCGGCGGCGAGGTGCAGCCGGCGGCGGCGCACGCGCGCACGGCGCTGGCGGGGAACCCATCGGACGTACACGGAGGCGCCGTGCTCGCGGTGACACTCGACGGGCTGTCCGCCGAGGCGTCCGCGCGCCGTGCGCAGACGCTGGTCGTAGAGCCGGCGAGCGAGCTGGTGGAGGCGACGGTGCGGCGCTTCTCGTCCGAGCTCGACGCGGCGGCACTCGCGACCGCAGTGCGGTGGCGGACGTCGATCCCCCGCGGCGTCGGGCTGGGCGGATCGAGCGCAATCGTGATCGCGGTCCTGCGGGCGCTCTGCGCGCTCCACGGCACCGCGCTCGATCCGGCGCGGATGGCGGAGCTGGCGCTCGCGGTCGAGACGGAGGACCTCGGAATCGCTGCAGGCCTGCAGGACCGGGTCGCGCAGGCGTACGGCGGACTGGTGTTCATGGAGTTCGGCGACGGCGGGGCGTACGAGCAACTCGCCCCGGCGCTGCTGCCTCCGCTCGTCGTCGCCTGGCGCGCGAACGCCGCCCAGGACTCGGGCGTCGTGCACGCCTCGCTGCGCACGAGGCTCAGGGCCGGGGACGCGACTGCAGTGGCCGGAATGAAGGAGCTCGCAGAGCTCGCGCGCGCCGCTCGCGAGGCCGTGATCGCCGGCGACCACGAGGGGCTTGCGCGTGCCGCGGATGAGAGCTTCGACGTCCGTCGCCGGCTGCTCCCACTCGATCCCAGGCATGTGGAGCTCGTCGAGCGCGCCCGGGCACTCGGCGCCGGGGTGAACTACACCGGATCCGGCGGAGCCGTCGTGGCCGCCTGCCGCGATCGAGCGCACGCCGGAACGGTGGCTCGGGGGCTGCGCGACCTGGGCTGCGGCACGCTCGCTCTGTGATCGCAGCGACCGCGTGGCACCGACGAAATAGTGTTCGAGCGACCGGCGCCGATCGTGCGCGATCGTCGATGATCACAAGAGGGCCTTCGTGAGCATCGAAGCGAAGTCACAGCAAGTCGAGTCAGCGCGGGTCGGCACTCTGCTGGCCGTCAGCGTCGGCCTGCCGAAAGACGTGCCGTGGCAGGGGAGGACGGTATTCACCGGCGTGTTCAAGGAGCCTGTCGGCGGCCCGACGCATGTGGGGAAGCTCAACGTCCAGGGGGACGGACAGGGTGACCTCGCCGGACACGGCGGTGAGCAACGCGCCGTCTTCGTCTACCAGATCGAGTCGTACCGCTACTGGGAGCGCGAGCTCGGCCGAGACGACTTCGTCTACGGGCAGTTCGGCGAGAACTTCACGGTCGAGGGACTGAGCGACGGCGAGGTCTGCATCGGCGACCGCTACCGGATCGGCACTGCCGTCTTCGAGGTCAGTCAGCCGCGGGTCACCTGCTACCGGGTCGGAATCCGCATGAACGACCCGCGCATACCGGCGCTACTCGTCTCCCATCATCGTCCCGGCTTCTACTTCCGCGTCATAGAGGAGGGCGAGGTGGAGGCCGGGGACGCAATCGTCAAGCTCGCCTCCGGGCCCGAAGAGATGTCGGTCGTCGAGGTCGACGCGCTCCTCTACCTGCCCGGTCACCCCCGCCGGCAGCTGCTCCGCGCGCTCCGCATTCCGGCGCTCAGCTCCGGCTGGCAGGTCTCCTTCCGCGCGCTCGTCGACGGCGAGTCCGGCAGCGGTAACGCCGGGTTGGTCGCGGCGAGTCCGCCGCCGGCCTGGCCCGGCTTCCGTGGCCTGAGCGTCACGGCGATCACCCGGGAGAGCGACTCCGTGATCTCGATCCGACTCGAAGATCGCACAGGCGCCGCACTGCCTCCCGCCCGGCCGGGGCAATACCTGACCTTGAGGATCCGGGCCGGCAACGGGGAGAAAGCGGTGCTGCGGAACTACTCGCTCTGCGGCCCGCCCGACGCCGGTTACTACCGGATCGCGGTGAAGCGCGAACGCAACGGCGTCGCCAGCGGTTATCTCCACACACGGCTCGCCGTCGGCGACCAGCTCGACGTGGCGGCGCCGCGTGGCACCTTCATCCTCGACCGGGCTCGCACCCCCGTGCTGCTCATCAGCGCCGGCATAGGCGCAACGCCGGTCCTCGCGATGCTCAACGCGCTGGCAGAGGAACATTCCGACCGCGAGATCTGGTGGCTGCACGGCGCACGCAGCGGCAGCGAGCAGTCATTCGCCGCCGAGACCCGGGCACTCCTGGCCTCGCTTCCGAACGTCCACGCGCACATCTACCTCAGCCGTCCCGCCCCCGGCGATCTCGCTGGTCGCGACTTCGACAGCGTGGGCCGCCTCACGGCGTCGGCGCTCGCCGAGCTCGAGCCGCCGCGGGACGCCGATGCCTACCTCTGTGGACCGGCTGCGTTCATGGAGGAGGTCAGCGCGGGCCTCGCGGCGATTGGGATCGACGCGTCTCGCATCCACACCGAGCCCTTCGGGCCGGCAGCCTCCCTGACGCCGGGAATCGCCGCAGCGTCCATCCGGAAACCCCATCCGCCGCCGGGCCGCCCCGGAGACGGCCCGACGGTCGAGTTCGCCCGCAGCGACCTCGCGGTCGCCTGGGGCAGCGGCTACGGCAGCCTGCTCGAACTCGCGGAGGCATGCGACGTCCCAGTCCGCTGGTCCTGCCGCACCGGCGTCTGCCACAACTGCGAGACCGCCCTGATCGCCGGCGAGCTCGACTACGACCCCGAGCCGGTCGAGCCCCCGGCCGCCGGCAGCGCACTCATCTGCTGCTCGCAGCCTCGGGGAACCGTGGTGCTCGACCTGTGATCCGGTGGCCGCGCCCGGCGCCGGAAGGCCCGGACGTCACTCCGTCGGGTCGGGCACGCCGGAGCTGAGGGCGCTCCAGCCGAGCATGCCGCTCACCTGGTCGACGTTCTCGCCGAAGGTGAGGCCGTGTTTGTCGATCGTGAAGCGGATGAGCCCCTTGTCATGGTCGCTCTGCCGCATCTTGAGGACGTTCAGCCCGCGGGCCAGCTCCGATTGCAGCTCGAGGTAGCGCAGGAAGAACACGTTGTTGAAGAGGAACGAAAGACCGCCCAGGCCGCCGCTCTGGCCGAGGGCGGCGATCTCGTTCGTGAAGACCGACGTGCCCCCGGCGGCGCGCACGAATCCGCCCAGCGCCCACACGTACGCCGGCAGCCGTTCGGTGTCGCGGCCGGCGAACGCCAGCTCGGCCAGGCTGTCGACGAGCACCCTCTTCACCTCCCCGCGCGCGAGCTCGGCCCGGATGAGCGACCCGACCTGATCGAGGTCGAGCTCGACCGGCGGGACATGCCTGATCACCAGCTGCTCCTCAGGGAACTGCGACCAGTCCCAGCCGGCGGCTTCGGCCTTCTCCCGCACCTGCGTCTCGGTCTCCTGGAACGAGATCTGCAGACAGCGCTCTCCCTGCTCGAGGCCGGCGTTCACGAAGGAGAGCCCGAGCATCGTCTTGCCGACTCCCGCCGGCCCGACGAGCAGCGTCGAGTCGCCGCGCGGAATCCCGCCGCCGATCGCCGCGTCCAGCCGCTCGTCGCCGAAGCCGGCGCGGCCGGTCTGCGTCGCCACGCGTCGCGGCAGCGTGCTCTCCAGGCGCGGGAAGACCTCGAAGCCGTCGTCGCAGATGCGGAAGCTGTGCTGTCCGGTCGAGGTCTCGCCTCCGCGGAGCTTGAGGATCCGCAGCCACCGTCGATCGACCGGCCCATACGCCTCGTTCTCGAGCTGGAGGATCCCGTCGGCGACCGCGAACTCCGGCTGCGTTCGCGTCTCCTCGGCCGAGTACTCGCCGACCAGGATCAGCACGGCGTCGCTGTGCGCGACGCGGCTCGCCAGGTCGTAGATCGCCCGGCGGAGCGCATCGGGGTCGATCACGTCGTGGAGCGCCTTGCTGCTGTCGATCACGATCACCGCCGGGCGCGTCTCGAAGCTGCGGCGGAGGATCTCCTCGGCGACGGCGTCCAGTCCGCCGTCCTCCGATCGCATCAGCTCGGCGAGGTGGAGGAACTCGACGCGCTCTCCGAGCGCTTCCGAGTCGAAGAACGAGAAGGGCTCGAGGTGGCGGATCAGCTTGTCGTGCGGCTCCGACCAAGTCGTGTAATAGAGCGCACGCCGCTCGCTCGTCGCGTTCGTGAAGCAGATCTGCTGGGCGAGGATCGTCTTGCCGCTGCCGGGCGGCCCGGCGACGATCACCAGCGACCCTGCGGGCAGGCCGCCGCCTAGCACCAGGTCGAGGCCCGCGGCGCCGGTCGCCAGCCGGTTCACGTGCTCCGCCTCTCGAGCAGTTGCGCCGCGCACGCTGCGAGCTCCTTCGAGTCGAACGGCTTGCGGAAGAACGCGTCGGCGCTCGTCTTCCGCTCCGAGCCCGGGCTCGCGCTGACGAGGATCACCGGCACGTCGGCCGTCTCCGGGTTCGCGCGAATCCGCGCGATCAACTCCCCTCCGTTCATCAGCGGCATCATGAAGTCCGTCGCCACCAGGTCGGGCGGGTGACGACTCTCGATCTCCTCGATCGCAGCCACGCCGTCCGGCGCCTCGTCGACCTCATAGCCCTCCAGCTCGAACGTCACGCGCAGCAGGAAGCGCATGCTCGATTCGTCGTCGACGACCAGGACCCGCGGCACCGAACCTCCCCCTCGAAGACCGGTACGACTATTCCACACGTCCGGAGGGAAGGGAGGCGGCGGCCGCTCGACGAGGAGGCGACGACGTAACCGCATTCGAGAAAGGCGACGCACTGCTGGTGGTCGACGTGCTCGACACCTTCGACCACGACGACGCCGGGGCGCTGCTCGAGTCGTTCCGTGCCCGCGGTGCGGCGATCGGGCGCGCGATCGAGACGGCGCGGGAGGCCGGCGTCCCGGTGATCTATGTCAACGACGACCGGAATCGCTGGGACGGCGACGCGCCCGCTCTCGCCCGGGAGGCGGCCGACGGGCCGGGCGGCGACGTCATCCGAGCGCTCCTCCCCCGGCCCGGCGACCGCGTCCTGCTCAAGCACCGCTACTCCGCCTTCGACCACACGGCGCTCGAGCTGCTGCTCGAGGCAACGGGCACGGAGCGGGTCCTGCTCGCCGGTGCGGCGACCGAAGGATGCGTCGTGCAGACGGCGCTCGACGCGCGTGAGCACGGGTTGAAGGCCACGATTCTCGCCGACGCATGCGCGACGACGGATCCGGAGCTCGAGGAGACCGCGCTCCGCTACGCCCGGGACGTGGGCGGGATACGCGTCGAAGGCGAGGTCCGCTGACCCGGGGCTACCAGCGCGAGCGGCGGCCGCGGCGGCTCGTGTAGACGAGACGCGACGGCGCGGTCTTCATCCCGCCGTTCTCGAACTGCTCGCGGTGGCCGAGCAGGTTCGCCACGCGGCTCACGTCGGCCTGCTGGTCGGGCAGGACGAGGGTGATTCCCTGGCCGGCGCGGCCGGCGCGGCCTGTGCGGCCGACGCGATGGACGTAGCCCTTGCTGTCCTCGGGCGGGTCGTAGTTGATCACGTGGCTGATCGACTCCAGGTCGAGCCCGCGGGCCGCGACATCGGTCGCGACGAGCGTCGTCACGCGTCCCGAGCGGAAGCGCTCGAGCGCGCGCTCGCGCGCTCCCTGGGTCATGTCGCCGTGCATCGCGGCCGCCTCCACCCCGCGCCCGCGCAGCTTGTGCGCGAGCCGGTCGGCGCCGCGCTTCGTCCGGACGAAGACGAGCGAGACCCCGTCGCCCGAGCGGAGCAGCTCGACGAGCTGGTCGACCTTGTCGGCCGCGGTGACCGCGACGAAGCGGTGCTCGACGTCGCCGTGGGAGTGCTGGGAGGGAAGGTCGGCCGCGAAGCGCGCCGGGTTCGTCGTGTAGGCCCGGGCGAGCGCGCCCACCTCGCCGTCGAGCGTGGCCGAGAAGAGCATCGTCTGGCGCCGCTTCGGCAGCACCCGGACGATCCGCTCGACCTGCGGGCGGAAGCCCATGTCGAGCATCCGGTCGGCTTCGTCGAGCACGAGGATCCGGATCGCGTCGAGAGAGACGAGGCGCCGTTCGATGAGGTCGTTGAGGCGACCCGGGGTGGCAACGACGACGTGCGCGCCGCGCAGGCGCTTGGCCTGCGACGCGACCGGCGCGCCGCCGTAGGCGGCCGCTGCGCGGATCCCGCGTGGAGCGCCGAGCTGCGAGAGCTCCTCGGTGACCTGCAGCGCGAGCTCGCGCGTCGGGACGAGCACGAGGGCCTCGGCGGCGCGGGTCTCGGCCGAGAGCCGCTCGACGATCGGCAGCCCGAAGGCGAGCGTCTTGCCGGAGCCCGTCGGCGCCTGGCCGAGGACGTCGCGGCCGGCGAGCGCGTCGGGGACGACGAGCGCCTGGATGCGGAACGGCTCGACGATGCCGCGGGCGGCGAGCGAGTGCTCGACCTCCGCGCTCACGCCCAGCTCGGAAAAGCATGGCGAGGTGAAGCTCTGGGACATACGGTGTTCGACTCCTTGTTCGGATTCGAGACGCAAAGCTCGAGTCCGGGGAGGAACAAGAACCTGAATCTCACGGGACGACCCTGTGCCGTCCGTCGGCGCAGGGTAGCAGCCGGTCCCGTCGAGCCTCCTAGGCGTCGACGATCGCCTCGTCCCGGAAACAGGTCGTATAGGCGTAGGGGTGGTAGAAGGCGTCCAGGGCGCTGTCGGGGGCGACCTCGACCTGGCAGCCCACCCCGACTGCCAGGTCGCAAAGGGCGAGCTCCACCCAATCGCCTTCGGGGTGCCACAGGAGGAGCACTTCGACGGTGCCGGTGACCCGCCGGGCGAGCTCGCGCGTCGCCCAGTTCGCACTGCTGAGGCAGCTGCCGCTCATCAGCCGTCGATCTTGCTGCCTGCCGGCGAGAGCACGTCCCACTCGGCTCCGAAGTCCAGCAAGCCTTCGCCGGTGCTGTCGCCCGGCCTGCTGTCGCCGAGGTACCGGTAGAGCGGGTGCCCGGCGTAGGTGACCTGCGTGGCGCCGTTCGTGCGAAGCGTCGTGCCGAGCAGCCGCTGCTTGACTCCGGTGCCGGCCACGGGCTTGCCATGGGTGAGCAGCGGAGGCCAGTAGGCCGCGCACGCCCCGTAGCAGGCGCTGTTCCGGCCCTTGTCCTTTGCGAACAGGTACAGGGTGCGGCCCTTGCCGTCGACGATGATGCGGCCCAGCGACGAGCGGCCGACGAGGATCTTCGCGCCGCGGGAGGTGTCGCTCGCGGCGTTCGCGTCGGCGGTCGCGCCGTAGGCGGCCAGCGCGACGGCGATGGACGCTGCCACGGCGATGAGGGTTGTCAGCTTGCGGTTCATGAGTTCCTTTCGGCTGAGGTCTTCGCGGGGCCTCCAGGCCGGAGGCCCCGCCTGCGTTTCCGGACGTGCTCTAGGCGACGAGCGCCCCGTTCACGAAGAGCTCGATCGATCCGGCGGCAAGGCCACCGGACTCGACGCTGTCCTTGCCCCCGAACGTGTTGACGTCGAGCCGGTCGTTCGCTCCGTCGGTGTGGAGGACGTTCACCGTCGCGGCGAGGCCGCCGACGCTCAGGCTCCCAGCGTCCCCGGCAATGTCGACGCTGTCGTCGCCGTTGGTGCCGTTGACGATGACATGGTCGTGCTGGCCGTCTCCGCGGTCGCCTCCGAGCGCGCCCGCGAGATCGACGTTCACCTCCCGGACGTCGGTGCCGCTCAGGTCGTCGACGACGACCAGGTCCGCCCCGCCCAGCGCGTTGAAGTCGACCCGCTCGACGCCTGCGGTGTCCATCGTGATGTTGGCCTGGACCCGGAAGAAGCTGAGGCGGTTGCCGTTCGCCGACAGGGTGACCTGCTCGTCGACGGCTGCGCCGTTGAAGAGCAGCGCGTCGCTGCCCGTCTGGCCCTCGATCGTGTCGCTGCCTTCGCCCGGGTTCCAGACGAAGCTGTCGTCCCCGCTACCGCCGAACTGGAGATCGTTGCCGACGTTCCCGTCGATCGTGTCGTTGCCGTTGTCGCCCCGGAGCGTGTCGGTTCCGGCGCCCCCGCTGAGGTCGTCGTCTCCGTTTCCGCCCACCAGGATGTCGTTGGCGGCGCCTCCGGTCAGCTTGTCGTTCCCGTTGCCGCCGTCGATCGTCGTCGGGATGGCGAAGGCGCCCGTGGTCTGGTCGACGCGCACCGCGTCGTCGCCGTTTCCGGCACGAACGTCGATCGCGGTCACGTCCGCGGCCGGGAAGCTGAAGTCGGGCGTACGGTCGTCGCCGAGGTCGACCTGGACGTCGCCGGCCTGCAGGCGCAGCGCGATCGCGTCGTCCGCACTGGTCCCGTCGACCCTCAGGACGCCGTTCTGCAGCGTCGCCTGGGCGGTCTGGCGCGGCTGCGGGCCGTCAGGTGCGGCGGTGGCCTGGACGGCCATCGCAGCTGCCACGGTCGCGGCGACGGCGATCGCCGCTGCCGGCCGCGTCATGACTGGCAAGAGCTTGTGCATTGGATACCTCTCCTCTCGGGTGAGCCGAACACGGCTCATGGCTTGATGTCCCGGCCATGGTCGAAGCGGCGCACGCGGATTCGCACCGTGGTGACCCCCCTGTCTTTTCCGAGCGCTCGCGCCGGACCCCGAGCGCTACGCTCGCGCGCCTACTTCCCAGACCTGCGGCGCGTAGGTGGCCGCATCGGTCATGCCGAGCCCCGCAAGGAGAGGAGTGAAGCGCGGAGGAAGCCGCCGGGCCGCCTGCTCTTCCGTCTCCCAGAAGACCAGCACGAGCATCGTTTGCGCCTCGCGATCGACGAGGCTGAGCGCGCCGGAGAATCCGGGCTCGCTCCGGAGCGCCGGAATCAGCTCACGGCACACGAGCTCGCTCAGATCGTCAGAGGTACCGCGGACTTCGAGCGCCTGCGCATACATGCCTGTGATCCTCGAGGCTGCGGCCCTCGCTCGCACCGTGGGCAACCCCCGGAGTTACGGGCCGCTCCAAGGGGAGTAGGGTCCCTCGGATGAGCGGCGCAGCGGCAGGCAGACCGCTGCTGGAGCGCAGCGCGGAGTTGGCGCGGATCGAGTCGGCGCTGGCCGGAGCTCGCAACGGCGCCGGCAGGTTCGTGGTCGTCGAAGGACCCGCCGGGATCGGCAAGACGGAGCTGCTGGCGGCGGCGCGGGCTGCGGCGGCCGACGGCGGGATGCGCGTGCTCCGGTCGCGGGGGACCGAGCTGGAGCGGGAGTTTGCCTTCGGGGTGGCGCGCCAGCTTTTCGAGCCCCCGCTGGCCGAGGCTGCGGAGCTCGAGCGGGGAGACCTCCTGCACGACGCCGCCGGAGTGGCGGCCGGCTTTCTCGGGCTCCCCGGTGCGCCGCCCCGTGTCGCCGAGCCTCCTGCTTCCGGCGTGGATCCGTCCTTCGCGATCCTGCACGGGCTGTACTGGCTGTGCGCGAATCTGTCTGCGCCCAAGCCGCTGTGCGTCGTCGTCGACGATGCGCACTGGGCGGACGCGCCGTCTCTCCGTTACCTGGCCTTTCTGCTGACGCGGCTGCACGAGCTGAATGTCGCGCTCCTGGTGGCGAGCCGTCCCCGAGAGACCGGCACAGACGTCGAGTTGCTGGCGACGCTGACCGCCGACCCTGCCGCGGAGGTGATCCGGCTCCCTCCGCTGACGCGAACCGCGGTCGCGCACCTGGTGGAGTCGACCCTCGCCCGGGCTCCGGACGCGGATTTCGTCGATGCCTGCCTGCGCGCGACGCGAGGAACGCCGTTCCTGGTCTGCGAGCTCGTGGACGCGTTGCGCGACGAGGGCATCTCTCCGACTGCGGAAGCCGCGCGTGAGGTCGAGCGGATCGGAGGGCAGACGGTGGGCCGGTCGATCCGGCTCCGGCTCCGCCGGCTCCCGGATCACGCCGAGCAGCTTGCCCGGGCGCTGGCGGTGCTCGAGCAGAGCGACCTTCTGCACGCGGCCAGCCTGGCCGGGCTCGAGGCGCCCCAGGCGGCCGACGCGGCGGACGTGCTGGCGGCGGCGGGGATCGTCGAGCCGGGCCGGCCGCTGACGTTCGTCCACCCGATCGTCCGCAGCGGTGTCTACGCGGAGCTCTCGGGCGCCGAGCGCGCGCAGGGCCACCGGCGCGCTGCCGAGCTGCTGGCCGAGCTACCGGGGGCGAAGGAGCGCGTCGCCGAGCACCTGTTGGCCGGCGAGCCGGCCGCCGAGACCTGGGTCGTCGACCGGCTGGTCGAAGCCGCGCGCGCTGCAGCCCGGAAGGGTGCTCCGGAGTCGGCAGCCGTCTTCCTGCGCCGCGCTCTCGAGGAGCCGCCACCCGCCGCCGACCGTCCCGCGCTCCTGCTGGAGCTGGGGATGGCCGAGGCCCTCGCCGGCCTCGCCGACTGGTCCGAGCACCTGCGGCTGGCAGTCGACGCCGCACCGGATCCCGAGGCCGCCGCCGGCGCGGCCAGGGTGCTGGCTCTTGCGCTGCTGCGCACCCAGCGCATCGCCGAGGCGGTCGAGGTTCTCGATCGTGCTTCCTCGCCGCTCGGTTCCCGCGACGCCGAGCTCGCGTTGCAGCTCGAGGCGGAGGCCGTGCTCGCCGGGATGCTCGACCCGGCGACCGCGCCCGCGATGGCCTCGCGCCGAGACGCGCTGCGCCGGCGGGCGGACGTCGATCTCGGGTCGCCGCCGGAGCTGTCGGCCGTCGCTTCCTTCGTCTCCGTGCTGACCAACGAGCCGGCCGAGGTCGGCGCCGAGCTGGCAAGCCGGGCGCTGCTGACCGGAGAAAGGCCCGGGGAGCTGCCGTGGTTCACGTCGGCGACGTTCGTCTGGGCGTTCTCGCTGCTCTGGGCCGAGCGGTATGCCCAGGTGCGACCGTTGCTCGATTCGTTCATCGCCGAGGCGCGAGCGAGCGGCGACGGCGGCCGGCTTGCCCTCGGCCTGGCGAGCCGCGGCTGGCTGGCGCTGCGGCGCGGCGATCTGAGCGGCGCCGAGGTGGACACCCGCACTGCACTCGCCGCCACCGAGCTTCCGGCGCCGCCGATCTACCGCGTCCTCAACGGCGGCCTGCTCGTGAAGACGCTCGTCGACCAGGGCGAGCTCGAGGCGGCCGAGGAGGCGCTCGCGCCGCTCGACTCGGAGGCCGAGAGCGAATACGTCCCGAACGGAGTGCTTCGACTCGCCCGCGGCAGGCTCCGCATGGAACAGGCGCGCTCCGCGGAAGGGCTCGAGGACTTCCTCGGCGTCGGCGAGCTGCTCACCCGCGCGGCGATCACCTGCCCCGGCCTCCTCCCGTGGCGATCGGAGGCGGCGCTCGCCCAGCTCGCCCTCGGCGACTCCGAGTCGGCCCGACGGCTCGCGGAAGAAGAGCTCGAGCTCGCCCGCGCGTTCGGCGCGCCGCGCGCGCTCGGCGTCGCGAAACGCGCCGCAGGGCTGGTGGCCGCCGGCGACCGCGGCGAGCTGCTGCTTCGCGAAGCCCTCGAGGCGTTCGACCACGGTGACGCCAGGTTGGAGCGAGCGCGCGCACTCGCCGACCTCGGCGCCATGCTGCGCCGACGCAATCGACGCACCGAAGCGCGAGAGCTGCTGCGGGAGGCGCTCGACACCGCCCACCGCGCGGGCGCGAACCGGCTCGCCGAACAGGCCGAGACCGAGCTCCGTGCCACGGGCGCCCGTCCCCGGCGAGTCGTTCTCACCGGCCTCGACTCCCTGACCGCCAGCGAGCGCCGGGTCGCGGAGCTCGCGGGCGGCGGCTTGACGAACCGCGAGATCGCGCAGACGCTGTTCGTCACCACGCGCACGGTCGAGGGCCACCTTACGAGCGTCTTCCGCAAGCTGCAGCTCGACTCGCGCGAGGAGCTTCCGGCCGCGCTCGCAGAGGGAGCTCCCGTGCCCGCGTAGGAATAGGATCGCGCCACCTACGACGAGAGGCGGAGATGGAGGCGAGCGACGGCGACGGGGGGTTGCGTCGCAACGCGATCGCCCTGCCGCAGGCGCTCTTCCAGTCGATCACGCACATGGCGCCGGGCGCGGCGATCGCGTTCTCGCTCCTCGTGTCCATCCAGTTCGCAGGGCCCGCTCTGCCGCTGTCGGTCCTCCTGGCCCTGGTCGGTTGCGTCTGCGTCGCCGCCTCGATCGGACAGCTCGCGAAGGAGATGCCGTCGGCCGGCGGCCTCTACACGTACGTGGCCCGCTCGCTCGGGCCGCAGGCCGGCTTCATGGTCGGTTGGGCGTATCTGCTCTTCGAGCCGCTCGTCGCACCGCTCCTGTTCCTGATCTTCGCGTGGACGACGAAGGACATGGTCTCCGCGCAGCACCACGGTCTGCACTGGACGTACACCGGACAGTGGTGGATCTGGGTCCTGCTCTCGGCCGGGATCGTCTTCTTCCTCACGTATCGCGACGTGCGCCTCTCGACCCGGGCCGGGGTGATCCTCGGCGTCTTCGAGGTCACCGTGTTCGTCGCGCTCTCGCTCTGGATGATCCTCTCGAACCCGGGGCGCTTGACGCTCCAGACGTTCAACCCCGACCGGGCGGCGGGAGGCACCTATCGCGGGATCTTCAAGGGCATGGTGTTCGCCGTGCTCGCGTTCATCGGCTTCGAGTCGGCGGCGCCGCTGGGCGAGGAGGCGCGCAACCCGCGCTGGACGATCCCGCGCGCGGTGGTCGGGTCGGCCGTGGGCATCGGCCTGTTCTACGTCTTCTGCTCGTACGCCTGGGTGATCGGGACCGGCTTCGACCGCTTCACGACGGCGGCCACGTCGTCGGCGAACCCGTGGCGCGATCTCGGGATCGTGTTCTGGAGCGGCGGCTGGGTGCTGATCTTCGCGGCCATCGTCAACTCGGCACTCGCGAACTCGAACGCGGGCGTGACGGCCGCCTCGCGCGTCATGTACTCGCTCGGCCGCAACGGCGTCCTCCCCCGCGCCTTCGGCAGAACGCATCCCGTGCACAGGACGCCTCACGTCGCGATCGTCGCGCAGACCGCCTTCGGCGTGGCCGTGGCGTTGCTGCTCGGCTGGAGGTACGGCGACCTGATCACCGCGTTCACGATCATCGCCACCACGATCACGATCGTCGTGATCGTGGTCTACATCGTCGTCTGCGCGTCGACGATCGTGTACTTCGCGCGCCGCCCCGAGCACACGCCGTGGCTGCACTGGCTCGTCCCGATCCTCGGCGCCGCCGTCTTCATCCCGCCGCTCTACTACCAGTACTTCCCGCTGCCGCCGTACCCCATCCGCTCTGCCGTCTGGATCGCGCTCGGCTGGATCGTGGCCGGGATCGTCGTCACCGCATTCGTCCCGCGCCGGGTACTCGACGACGTCGACCGGCTGTTCGTCGAGTAGGGGTCGGCCCGCCGCGCTGGTTCACCCCTCGGGGATGAAGCCAGGCGCGGAGCAGCGCGGAAGGTTCGTCTGAGCCATGTGGGCGATGGTGGTGAAGGAGTTCCAGGAGCTGCGTCGCGATCGGCGGACGATGGCGATGCTGATCGTGTTGCCGCTGCTGCTGCTGGTGGTGTTCGGGTACGCGGCGAACTTCCGGGTCTCGTCGATCCCGACCGACGTCTACGGGCCGCAGGCGCCGGCGGTGGCAGACCGCCTGCAGGATCCCTTCCACACGCGGACCGTCGATTCGAGCGGAACTCGCGAGGACGCCGAGACGGCGGTCCGCGACAACAAGGTCGACGTCGCGATCGTGACGCAGCCCTCCGGCGCACCGGTCGCGCTGGTCGACGGCTCGTCGCTGTTCGCGGCGCAGTCGGCGGTGTCCGCCTTCAACCGGCTCGGCGGCCAGGTCGGGGTCGACGTGCTCTACAACCCCGAGCTGAAGACGTCGTGGGTGATGGTTCCCGCCCTGGCGGGGCTGATCCTCACCTTCATCGGCGTGATCGTGACGAGCCTCGGGCTGGTCCGCGAGCGGCAAGAGGGCACGCTGGAGCAGCTGGCGGTGATGCCGTTCCGCCCCTTCGACGTGATCGCCGGCAAGATCGCGCCCTACTTCCTGTTCGCCGCGTTCGACATGGTGCTCGTGACCGTGCTCGGGGTGGTCCTCTTCGACGTGCCCTTCAACGGCTCGGTCGCCGTCTTCGCGGTGGGCGCGATCCTGTTCCTGCTCGTGCTGCTCGGCCTGGGCGGCCTGATCTCCTCGGTCTCGCAGAACGCCGGCCAGGCGATTCAGCTCGCGATGTTCGTGATGTTGCCGTCGATCATGTTCTCGGGGATGATCTTCCCGCTCACGGCGATGCCGTGGGCGGTGCGCTGGATCGGCTACGTGCTTCCGCTCACGTACTTCATCAACATCGCGCAGGGCGTGATGCTGCGCGGCGCGCCGTTCACCGCGCTCTGGCTGTCGTTCCTCGTGCTCGCGGTCTACGCCGTCGTCGTCTTCAGCGCGGCGGTGCTACGGCTGCGCGGCGACCTTGCGCCGAGCGTGAAAGCCCAGCCTCGGCAGGAGCCCGGGGAGAAGGCGGCCGCGCCGGCATGAGCTTCGGCCTGACCGGGGTCACGGTCCGCTTCGGGGCCAAGGTGGCGCTCGACGACGTCACGTTCACGTGTCCGGGCGGTGTCGTCTCGGCCGTCGTCGGCGGCGACGGGGCCGGCAAGACCACGCTGCTCGGCTGCCTCACCGGCATGATCGAGCCCGCGCACGGACACGTCGACCGGCCCGCAAAGCGCTCGCTGGGTGTGATGCCGTCGAACTCGGGGACCTGGCGCGGCCTCACGGTCGACGAGAACATCGACTTCGTCGCGCAGGCGTACGGCATGCACGGGGCCGACCTCCGCCGGAGGCGCGACCAGCTGCTGGCCAAGACCGGGCTCGAGCACGCCCGTCGCCGGCTCGCCGGCCGGCTGTCCGGCGGGATGCGGCAGAAGCTCGGCTTCCTGCTCGCCATCCTGCACGACCCGACGCTCCTCGTCCTGGACGAGCCGACCACGGGCGTCGATCCGGTCAGCCGTGTCGAGCTCTGGCGGCTGATCAGCGAGGCCGCGGCGGGCGGAGCGGCGGTGGCGATGGCGACGACCTACCTCGACGAGGCAGAGCGCGCATCGACCGTCCTCGTGCTCGACGCCGGACACACGCTGGCCCGCGGAACCAGCGACGAGGTTTTCCGCTCCCTCACCGGCACGATCCGCGTCGCCGAGCGGCCGCAGGACCCACGGCGCGCCTGGAGACGCGGACGGCTTTACCACGAGTGGGATCCGCACGGAGCCGCGTCCTCCGCGGACGACGCCGTCGATCTCGAGGACGTCGTGATCGCGGAGATGCTGCAGCGCCGCGAGCAGCAGCGTGCCGTCCCGGCGTGAGCGCCGTGCTCGCAGAGACGGCGGGCGTCACGCGCAACTTTGGCGAGTTCACCGCCGTCGGTGACGTCTCGATGAGCGTGGGGAACGGCGAGATCGTCGGCCTGATCGGCGCCAACGGTGCCGGGAAGACGACGCTGATCCGGATGCTGCTCGGCCTCCTGGAGGCGAGCGAGGGGCGCGTCGCGTTGTTCGGGCTGCCGCCGTCACGCGAGACTCGGCAGCGACTGGGCTACGTCCCTCAGAGCCTCGGCCTGTACGCCGACCTCACCGTCACCGAGAACCTCGGCTTCATCGCGCACGCGTTCCGAACCGAGCCGCCGGCCGACCTGCCCGACGAGCTGTCCGAGGTCCGGGGCCGCCTCGTCGGTGACATCGGGCTCGGCCTGCAGCGGCAACTCGCATTCGTCGCCGCGCTCGCCCACAAACCGTCGCTGCTCGTCCTCGACGAGCCGACCTCCGGCGTGGACCCGCTCGCGCGCTCACGCCTCTGGGACACCATCCACGACCAGGCCGACCGCGGTGTCGGCGTTCTCGTCACGACGCACTACATGCAGGAGGCAGACCAGTGCGACCGGCTTTTGATCATGGTCGCCGGACGTGTCGCCGCCGCCGGAACCGTTCGCGAGATCATCGGCGGCCGGACCGCCGTCCGGGTCGACGCCGAGTCGTGGGAGAAGGCGTTCAACGCGCTCGGCGAGGCTCGGCTGCCGGTCGTGCTCTCCGGCCGCAGCGTGCGCGTTCCCGACACGCCGGCAGCCGAGGTCGAACAGGTGCTCCGGCGCGCCGAACTGTCGACCCGGATCACGACGGTGCCGTCCACGCTCGACGAGACCCTCATCACCCTCGGTAGAGCCGCGGAAACGCGCCGTTAGCGGGGCCCCGGCCCGGGAGAGACCCCGGCCCGCACGGATGCCGAATCCGGGGTTTCGCGGATGCGGCCGGGCCGGCGCGGAGGGAGCGTGCAGTCGATCCGGCCCTCCCCGTCCCGAAGGAGGAGAAATGCCCGCAACCACCTCTTCCTCGTCCGCCTTTCCGCTCCGGCTCGAAGGAGACCTCCAGCCGCAGCTCAGCCGCTGGCTCTGGCTCGTCAAGTGGCTGCTCGCGATCCCGCACTTCGTCGTGCTCGTCTTCCTCTGGATCGCCTTCGCCGCCGTGACGGTGATCGCCTTCTTCGCGATCCTGTTCACCGGCCGCTACCCGCGAGGACTCTTCGAGTTCAACACCGGCGTCCTCCGCTGGTCATGGCGCGTCTGCTTCTACACCTACAGCGCGCTCGGCACCGATCGGTACCCGCCGTTCACCCTCGAGGACGTTCCCGACTACCCGGCCCGCATCGAGGTCGAGTACCCGCAGTCCCTCTCGCGCGGGCTCGTCCTCGTGAAGTGGTGGCTGCTCGCTCTTCCCCAGTACCTGGTCGTCGCGGTCTTCGCGGGCGGCGTCTCGGCGACGAGCGTCGGCCTGATCGGCCTCCTCGTCCTGTTCGCCGGCTTCGCTCTTCTCTTCACGGGCTCGTATCCGCGGTCGTTGTACGACTTCGTGCTTGGGATGAACCGCTGGTGCTTCCGCGTCGTCGCCTACGGCGCGCTCATGACGGACGCCTATCCGCCGTTCCGCCTGGACATGGGCGGGAAGGAGCCACCGGCCGGTGAGTCGCGCGACGACGTCCCGCTTGCTCCCGTACCGAGTCACTAGTCCGACATGACCGTCCTCGTCGCCTACGCAAGCCGCCACGGAGCCACCGCCGGCATCGCCGCGCGAATTGCCCGGCGACTCGCCGACGGCGCGGCGGCCGTCGAACTGCGCTGCGTCGACCAGGTCGAGACGCTCGACGGCTACGACGCGGTGGTGTTCGGCGCCCCCGTGTACGACCAGAACTGGCCACCCGAGGCAAACGGCTTCGCCGCCGAATATCGCGAGGCGTTGTCAGAACGGCCGTTGTGGCTCTTCAGCGTCGGGTCGTTCGGCGACACGAAGCCCGTGATCGGTCGGCTCATGCAAAAGGAGCCCACCGAGATCACGGAGATCCGCGCCGATCTCCGCCCGCGCGAGTATCGCGTCTTCCAGGGCGTGATCCAGAAGCGCCAGTGGCCGTTCTGGTCGCGTGTGTTCTTCCATGCCCTCGGTGGTCGGTTCGGCGACCACCGGGACTGGGAGACGATCGACGCCTGGGGCGACCGGATCGCGGCGGCGTTGACGGAGCTCCGCCCGGCGGCTCGCGTCTGACCGGGCCCGCAAGCGGACGCGCGTCGGCTAGACGCCGAAGATCCCCAGCTGTATTCCGAGCATGGCAAGGAACGAGAGACCGCCGCCGAGTGCGAGCGCTTGCCGCGAGGCGCCGCGAAGTGCCTCCGGGAGGAGCTCGGAGAAGACCATCCAGATCATCGCCCCGGCGGCGAAGCCGAGCCCGACCGCCAGGAAGGGCTTGAACTGCTGCACGAAGAGATAGGCGAACGGTGCGATGAGCGGCTGCGGCAGGCTCGAGAAGATGCTCCAGCCGGCTGCGGATCTCGTGGTCGCTCCGCGCGGGACGAGGACGAGGCTGATCGCGAGTCCCTCGGGGATGTTGTGGATCGCGATCGCGAGCGTGATCAGGAGGCCGAGCTTCTCGCCTCCCCCGTACGAGACGCCGACACCGATCCCCTCGCTCGCGGAGTGCGCGGTCATGACAGCGATGATCACGAGCGCGTTGCGGGCGTCGGCGCCGCGGAGTCGGCCGAGGACGATGTCGTCGTCGTTGCCGAGCAGCCTCCGGAAGCCGAGGATGAAGAAGGCCCCCGCCACCGCCCCGAGGCCGAGGCGTCCGATCCCGAGCCCCCACCCCTGCCAGACGAGGCCGAGACTGGCGCCGAGCATGAAGCCGGACGCGACGGCGTTCGAGATCCCCAGCCAGCGTCTCGCCATTCCTCCGCGGACGAAGAGAAACGGCGCCGCGCCGAGTCCCGTCGCGAGACACGTCACCGCTGCCGCCGCTGTCACGGTCCAGACGTTGACCTGCACAACCCCAGCGTCCACCCCGGCGCCCCGGTTGGCATCCGGGCCTACCCGTACATCCTCTGCCGCGGGATGTCGGAGCGAGGCTGCGACTTACTACCGATGCGACGGGCGGGCGGCCTGCCTATCTTCGGTGCAGGCCGTGAGCATCGCTGCCCATGGATCCCGTATGAGCGGCACCACGAGCATGTTCACCGACATCGTCGACTCGACCGAAAAGGCGGTCGAACTGGGCGACGGCGGCTGGGCGGAGCTACTCGAACGGCACCACGCGTGCGTACGAGCCCAGTCGCGCATTTCCACGGGCAGGAGATGGACACCAGCGGCGACGGCTTCTTCGCCGTCTTCCCCGACCCCGGCCGGGCGATCGGCGCCGCAAGACGCATCCAGGCCGAGCTACGCGACCTCGATCTGAACGTGCGTATCGGCATCCACGTCGGCGACTGCTGGGTCGCCGACGACAAGTGCACCGGCCTCGCGATCCACGTCGGCGCCCGCATCGCGGCCCTCGCCCGGCCCGACGAGATTCTCCTCTCCGCCGCAGCGAAGGCCAAGGCCGGATCGAGCTACTGCTTCAGCGACCGCGGCGAGGCGAGCCTCAAAGGCGTCCCCGGCCGGTGGCACCTCTACGCCGTGGCCGCCGATGCGTCTCGCACGGATGGTGTCAGTCGCGGCGCGTGAGTTGCTCGAGCCTCAGCGCAAGCACCGGGCAAGCCTCGACGGCCCGCCGCGCGTGCGGCTCCAGCGAGTGCGGGATCGGCGAACCGTCGACGATCGGATAGCCCCAGTCGTCGAGGGCGACCCGCTCCGGGAAGAGCTCGGCGCAGAGGCCGTGGCCGTCGCAGGCGATCGGATTGACGCGCAGACGCGAGTTCATGCGGCTCTTCGCTCGCTCGCACGCTGGGCCGGAAGGAGGTGCAGGTCGCGTCCCGGGCAACTCTTGCCGCTCCTATGGAGTGCGACTTCCTCGGCGAACACGTCGAGCGCGCTTCGGATGAACCTTGCCGCGCCGTCCGGGTGTCGGCAGCCGCCGCGGCCGTCCACCTGCTCGAGCCAGCGGCGGATGCGAAACTCGTCGTCGACGCCGTTCGACCGGGCTAGCGAAGCCACCGCACCCGCAATCGCATCCAGCCCGTGAACGCACGGACCACACTGGCCGGCGCTCTCGTCGGCGAGAAAGCGGCTCACACGCGCGACCTCTGCCAGGGCGCACGAGCCCTCCGGAAGCACGACGACCGCCCGCGCGCCGAGCATTGCTCCGGCAGAGCCGAGGGATGCCTCGCTGAGGTCGCAGGTGGATGCGGTGGCCGCGTCCAGCCAGGAACCGAAGAAGCCACCGACCAACACCGCACGCGGCGGCTGCGCCAGTCCTCCGGCTTCCGCAACGAGGTCAGGAAGCGATGTGCCGAGCGGAACCTCGTACACCCCCGGCAGGCGCACCGCGCCGGAGACGGTGAAGAGAGCGCTGCCCGGCTCCTCGGGGGTGCCGGCCTCGCGGAACCAGGCCGCGCCACGGCGGGCGATCAGGGCGACCTGGGCGAGCGTCTCCACGTTCTGGACGAGGGTCGGCCTGCCGCCGATCCCGCGCTCGAAGGGTCGCGGGGGCGTCTCCGTCGGTGACGGCGGCCCGCCGGCGACGGCATTGACGAGCGCAGTCTCCTCGCCGGCCACGAACGTGTCCGGGACGGCCGCGATTCGGATCTCGACGTGGTCGGACGGCCGCCGCTCCCGCAGCGCGTGCCGGAGGGCGGCGAGCTCCTCCGTCGCCGCCCGGGAGACCGCGACAACGGCCTGGTCGGCCCCGACGGCCGCGGCTGCGACCTCGACTCCGTCGAGCACGAGGTGTGGCACATACCGGATGAGCACCTTGTCCTTCCCGCTGGGCGGCTCTCCCTCGACCCCGTTCGCGAGCACGAACTTCCGGCCTCGCCCTCCGGCGACCGCACGGAGCTTGGCCGCGGTCGGGAAGCCGGCGCCGCCGCGGCCGGCCAGACCGCTCTGCTCGACGACGTCGAGCAGCGATCTGCGGTCCAGCCGTCCCGGGAGCGGCCCGTGCAGATGCAGATGCTCGTCGAGCGTCACCGCCCGCCCATCGGGGCGGAGGCCGAGCAGGAGACGCTTGACCGAGACGCTCACGCGGTTCCTCCGGCGGAGTGGTGTACGCGCAGCGTCCCTCCGACCGAGCCGGAGGAGGAGTCGATTCGCAGGTCGAGGTCGAGGCGAAGGTGCTTCCCCGCCGCGTCGGCGACGACGGCTGTGATGTGTGTGCCGGCAAGTGCGACGACGGGGCCGCGATAGGCAGCAGGGCTGCCTGCCGTGGCGTAGGCGACGTCGCTGCTCTGCATCGAGAGGCCGCCACCGTCGAGCGGGAAACCGTAGAGGGTTGCCCGCAGCCTGCCCGCGATCGGCCCGGATGTGCGCGCCTCGATCTGCACGGTCGCGATCCCCGAGGAGTTCGGCTGGACCTGCGTCAGCGACCCGGAGACGGTCGCGGTGTAGGGGAGCGGGGCCGCCGGCGCATGTGCCCGCGTCGTCGCGGTGGTCGTCTTCGCAGCGCTCGACGCTCCGGGCGCTCGAGCCGGGATCAGCGAAGCCGGGGTGCCCGCCCGGAGCGCCCAGCCGCGTTGCAACGGTCCCGTCGTCGCCCAGACGACGAGCACGAGCAGGACCGCGGGCACTGCTCCGAGCGCCGCCAGCCGGCGTCCACGATCGATTCCCGGGGACAACAGCACCCGCAATACGACCGCGGCTACGACCGCGATCGCGCACACGACCGTGAGGACGAGAAGCCAGCCGGACTTGCCGTCGGTACCGGTGCCGAGCCCGTGCATGAGCGCGACCGGCCACGACAGATAGGCGAGCCAGTGCACTGCGCGCCAGCCACGCAGGCCGATCCGTGCCCGCAGAAGGCTCGTCGCGACGAGGGCGAGCAGGAGGTCGAAGGCGACGGTTCCGAGCCCGAGCCACACCGGGCGGTAGGGGGAGACGAACGGGAGGATCGCGTCCTTCACCCCGATCGGGGCGTAGCCGTCCGCGACCGTGGTCAGCACATGCGCGACGACGAACGCGATTGCGAGCAGCGGGAGGTTGCGATGAAGTCCCGCGAGCAGGACGCGCGGCCGCGCGCGAAGCGAACCCGCCACGCCGAGGACGACGGCAGCGGTCAAGAGCAGGAGCGAGACGACGCCTGTGCCGCGCGAGAGGTACCAGAGTGTCGTCGGGCCGGCAGTCGCGATCACGCGGCCCGCGCTTCATCTCGGGGCCAGTCGCCGACGAAGGCGGCCGAGCCGTCGTGACGGAGGAGTCGTGCGGAGAAGCCGCGAAGCCCGAGCCAGGCCGGTGCGTCGGCGGCGAGGATGACCGCTGCCGTGCTCGCCGCGTTGGCGTCGACGCACGTGGCGCCGGTCACGGTCACCGTCCGCCAGGGCGTGACGGCCGAGCTGCCGGTGCGCGGGTCGATGATGTGGTGGCGCTCGCCGCCGCGTACGGGCCAGCGGCGTGCGGCAACTCCCGACGTGGCGAGACCGCCGGCGGCGACCGCGACGGTCGGCCCGGCGGAGCCGAGCGGGGCGTCGCTGTGATCGGCGACGCGGATCGGCCAGCCTCCCGCGGGCGCCGGGCCGGCGACCGCGAGGTCTCCGCCGAGCGAGACGAGCACTCCGGCCCCGGTGGTCCGGTGCAGCCCGGCAGCCGCGGCGTCTGCAGCCGCAGCCTTTGCAGTCGCGCCGAGATCCAGCTCGACGCCGGTTGGGACGCGGATCGCCAGGCGCTCTGTGTCGAGCCGGACGCTGCCCCACCCCGGCGAGCGATGCGAGACGGCCAGAAAGCTCCCGTCGCGGGCACGAACGGCGACAAAGGCGCGGTCGTAGCCGGCGAGGCGAAGGGCACGGCCGACGGTGGGGTCGACGAGGCCGCCGGTGCGGCGCGCGACGTCGATTGCGAGCGCGACGGCGTCGAAGAGTCGCCGGGACACATGCACCGTTTCGCCCGCGCGGCGGTTGAGGGCCGTAAGCTCGGAGTCGGCACGGAAGCGGCTGGCCAGCAGGTCGACCTCCCGAAGCTCACGCACGAGCTCACGGCGGGCAAGGGAGAGCACCGCAGGATCCGTGACGCAGAGGACGGTGCCGGTGCCGAGTGCGCGAAGGCGCGCCGTCGCGATCACGAGCCGCCGGAGACGACGACGGGAGGCGCCTGCGTCGTCGACGGGGCGGGCGCAGGGGCGGGGGCCGACGGCGGCGCTGCGCTCTGGTTCCCCGGTCCGGGAGGAGCCGGCAGCGGAGGGATGGCCGTGCTCCTGCCGGCCGCTGCCGCGGTAGTCCGACGGCTCGGCGACCGCGGCCGCAGGGCCGACGCCTTGCCGGGCAGCTTGTGCCCCGGCGCGGAGGCGGCCGCGATCCCGGCGAAGAGTCCGCTCAGGACGGCGGACACCGCGAGGACGCTGCCCGTCAGCGTGCGAATGCGTGCCGCGAGCGCGTCGCGTGCTGCGATCCGCTGTCTGTCCGTATGGGCTTCACTCATCCGAAAAAGTGGAGCAGCACCCGATGAACGGCCCATGAAGGGGAGCTGGGTAACTCATGAGAGTTGCGCTACGGAGTCGCGGGTTGCGGCACGGCGCGCGCCGGAGCCGGCGCAGCCCGCGGAACGAGGAGCCGGTAGAAGGTCAGCCAGAGAACCGGACCTGCAGCGAGGACTGCCGTGACCGGCCCGCCGAAGCCCCTGAGGTCGGTGCCGACGAGGAGCGCGTGTCCCAGAGCGAGCCAGAAGGCGCCGAACGTGGCGTAGTGCAGGCGGCGCCAGCCCTTCTGGCCGATCCAGCGCCGAGCGTTGAACGAGGCGGCGAGGGCGAGGCTCAGCCAGGCGGCGACGACCCCGAGTGCAACCGCCCCCGGGCGCCACGTGGCGGCGCCGGGGACGAGTGCGGCCAGGGCGCCGAAGTGGAGAACGGGGTCGAGGAGGATCGCGCCGAGGTGGAGGCCGACCATCGAGAGGCTCGTCCACGCGAGCGTGCGGTGCAGCGCGAGCAGCTTCTTCTGCCGTCTCGGCCCGAGCAGCCGGGTGCTCATCGCGAGCCCGAGCCAGACGGACAGGGTGAGCAGACCGAACGCCACCAGGCCGGCGGCGCGCGCGACGAGCCAGGCGATCGGAACCGCGGTCATGCCGCCGTCACGACGAGTCGCTCGGAGGCCAGCGGAAGCCGGCCGAGGCGGATCGGGGCTCCCGCCTGCGGGAGGTAGAGCGCGGAGAGCATCGGCCTCGCCGCAACGTGTCTCTCGGCCTCGGCCGGCCCGGCGATCGCCAGCGTCGTCGCGTGGACTTCGGCCGTCGCGGGATCGGGTGCGACGACGGTGACCGTGAGCGGACCGGCGAGTGCCGACTCGCCCGTCTCCGGGTCGATCAGGTGGTGCAGCGAACGCGCGGGGCCGAAGCGTCGAGCGTCGCGGCCGGACGTGGCGACGCCCCCGCTGTGCAGGGCGAGGACGCCGAGCGGGCGGCCCGCGCTACGCGGATCGGCGACCGCGACCAGCCACGGGCCGCCTTCGGGCGACTCGCCGAAGACGGCGATGTCGCCGCCGAGGTCGACGAGGCCGCCGGCCAGGCCCGGTGAGATGACACGCATCGCCGCGAGGGCACGTCCGGCGGCGTAGCCCTTGCCGATTCCGCCGAGATCGACGGCGGACCCGGGCTCGAGCCGCGCGAGCCCCCGCCTCTCGTCGAGCTCGATCGCGGTGCCGGCCCGCCAGCCGTCCGCCTCCTCCGCGGGCCGCTCCGCGAGCAGCTCGAAGGAGCGGTCGTACCCGGCGGCCGCGAGCGCAGGGAGCACCGTGGGGTCGAAGCGGCCGCCGGTGTCCTCCCGGGCGCGGAGCGCCAGGCCGAGCGTCTCGAGCAGCCGAGGGCCGACCGGGGTCCACCGGCCGCCGGCCGTGTTGAGGCGGGAGAGATCGCTCGTAGGGTCGAAACGGGAGAGCTCCCGCTCGCAGGCCGCGACCTCCTCCCGCGCCGAGCCGAGCGCCCAGCGCACCTCGCGCTCCTCGTGCGGGGCGGCGGTGACGGCGGCCGCGCACGTGGTGCCGACGGCACGCCACTCGGTGCGACGAAGCGTGCTCATCGGCGCACCACCGCCGACGTGGCGGTCGTCGCGTGCGTCGGAGACTTGACGACGACGAGCCGCTGCTTGCCATTCGGGCCCTTCACGATCTTCACGCTCTGCATCGCGGTCGCCGGGAGAGGCTGCGGCGGGCGGGACGACCAGGCGAGCACGGCGACGATCGCGAGCATCGCCCAGACCGAGAGTACGACGACCCAGATGCGCTGCATGATCAGTCACCTCCGTCGTCCCACGACTGCGCGGGGGCGGTGGGCACTTGCTGCACCACCGCTGCCGGGGCCGCCGCCGGAGTCGGCCGGTGGACGAGCCCGGCGATCGCCGCGCCGCCGGTGAGGACAGTCGCAGAGAGTACGGCCGCCAGTGCGAGTAGGGATCTCTTCGCGTTCATGCATCCCGTTCTACGGCTTCTCCTGCAAGCGAGGAGGAAGCGGGCAGACAAGCTTCGGTAAAGGTTTCGCAGGTCAGGCGGGACGGAGGCGAACGACGGCGTCGACACCGCCGCCCGGTGCCTCCCCGAGCTCGACCTTCCCCTCGTCGGCGGCGACGAGCCGTCTCACGATCGCAAGTCCGAGCCCCGAGCCGCCGCCCTTGCCGGACCCCGCACGCCAGAAGCGGTCGAACGCCCGCTCGCGCTGCTCCGGGGCCAGGCCCGGGCCCTCGTCGCAGAAGTGCAGCTCGACCCAGGGTGGAGCAGCGGCAGCCGACAAGGTCACCGTGCCGCCGTCCGGAGAGGCCTCGAGTGCGTTGGCGAGGAGATTGTCGAGGATCTGGGCGAGTCGGCCCGGCGCGGCGCGCACGGGTAGCGGCCCGTCGAGCTTCGCGACGAGCGCGACGCCGTGCTCGTCGGCCAGCGGCGACCACGCCTCGACACGCTCGCGCAACAGCGCCGCCGCGTCGACGCACGAGGCCGGCTCGTTGCCCGCGTCGGCCCGCGCGAGCGAGAGCAGGCCGTCGACGAGATCCCGGAGACGGTCGGTCTCGCGCAGAGCGGCGTCGCGATCGCGGCTGGGCGGCAGGCTCTCCAGTCGAAGCCGGAGGGCCGTCAGCGGTGTGCGCAACTCGTGCGAGGCGTCGGCGACGAACTCACCCTGGGAGCGGAGGAGCCGCGAGAGCCTCGCCACCGTCTCGTTGAACGCGGCTGCGAGCGAGCGCACCTCGGGCGGGCCCTCCTGCTCGGGCGCACGAGCTTCGAGCCGTCCCTCCCCCACCGCTGCGGCCGCCTGCTCGAGGCTTCGCAACGGCCGCACCACGAAGCGGGCGAGACCGAGACCGACGACGGCGGCGCCGGCGAGGACGACCACGCCGATCAACGCGAGGACGAGCCAGTAGCGGAGGATGCGCGCGTCGACGGCGGAGAAGGGATAGGTGATCCGCACCGCCCCGTGCACCCTGCCGCCGGACGCGATCGGCACACCGACGTAGAGCAGCCGCTCGTGGAGCGTCTTCGAGGTGCGGACGCCGTGCGGATACCTTCCCGCCAGCGCCGCGGCGATCTCCGGTCGCGAGGCGAAGCTCTCGGTTCCGCGGATGCGCGCGCTCGTGTCGATCAGGGCGTAGCCACGCCGGTCGACGATCACGACCCGTGCACCGGTCCGCGACGCGTAGGCGGAGGAGATCGCGGCGAGCGCGTTCAGCTGCCTGGAAGTCGGCGCCTGCACGGCGTCCTCGGCGTCGGCCGCGAGCACCGTCGCGTCGTGCGAGACGTTGGCCGTCAGGTTGCGACGCTCCGTCCGCTGGTTCTGCACGCCGAGCGGCACCTCGAGACTGAGCAGGACGAACAGCGTCACCCCGAGATAGCCGAGCAGCAGCCGCCGGGTCACGGCACGCGCAGCCGGAAGCCGACGCCGCGCACGGTCTCGATCCAGCCGGGATCGCCGAGCTTGCGCCGCAGCGCAGCGACGTGGACGTCGATCGTCTTCGAGGAGCCGTACCAGCTCGTCTGCCACACCTCGGCGAGCAGGCGTTGCCTCGTCAGAGCAGCCCCCGGATCGCGCGCGAGGGCGGCGAGCAGATCGAACTCCTTCGGCGTCAGCTCGAGCTCCTGCCCGCCGAGGCTCGCGCGGCGGGCGCGCTCGTCCACCTCGAGCTCGCCCACCCGCAAGGGCCCGCTCGCCCCGCCGAGCGCCGCCCCGCGCCGCATGACCGCACGGATCCGCGCGATGAGCTCACGCAGCCCGTACGGCTTGACGACGTAGTCGTCGGCGCCGAGCTCGAGGCCCACCACGCGGTCGGTCTCCTCCCCGCGCGCCGTCAGGACGATGATCGGGACACGGGAGCGCTCGCGGAGGCGTCGGCAGACATCGAGGCCGTCGATGTCCGGCAGGCGTAGATCGAGCAGGACGAGATCCGTGGGCGAGGCTTCGAGGGCGTCCTCGCCGGTGGCGACGCGCACGACGTCGTAGCCCTCCCGCCGCAGCCCAGCCACGAGCGGGTCGGCGATCGCGTCCTCGTCCTCGACGACCAGGATGTGCACAGTCCGAGTGTCGTGGCGCCCCGACCGCTCGGCATCGGGACTTAGCCGAACCTTTACTGCGGCTTAGCGGAAGCTTCGCCGACGCCTCTCCCCGGGCTGAATCGGAGCCGCCTACCGTCGGCGGCATGAACAAGGCGCATGTCACCCTTTTCGCACTCCTCGTCGCGGGCGCCACCATCCTCGGCGCGGTCGCCGTGACTCGCACGACGGGCCTCGGCCATGCGGCCCGGCATACGAACGACGCTGCGCTCGCGGCCCGGACGCGACAGCTCCGGGCCTACGCCGCGAAGCTCCAGAAGGAGCTGAAGGCAAAGCCGCCGGCTCTCCCTGCCATCCCGAAGCCGAAGCCGGTTCCGGCGGCGGCGCCGGCAGCGGCGCCCGCGCCCGCTCCTCAGCAGGCGCCTCGGATCATCTACCACCGGCCCCCGCCCATCGTCACGGTCGTCCACACCCACCACGGTGACGACGGCTCTCACGAGTCCGAGGGCGGAGGAGGCGAGGGCGGCGATGACTAGCCACCACGGCCGCCTGTACGCGCTCGCTCTCGCGCTCGTCGTCTTCTTCCTCGCCTGGGCGGTCGTCTCCGCGCGGCCCTGGGCGACCGCAAGCGCGGATCCGCGCCTGCGCACGCTCGCGATTCGCCAGGCTCAGCTCCAGCACGAGGCCAAGCTCGTCCGGAAGGTCGTCGCCGCGCGCTGGGCGAGATACCGCGTCCAGCTGAAGGCCAGACGGGCGCAGATCGCACGCATCAATGCAGCCGCGGCCGCCGCTGCAGCCCAGGCGGCACAGGCGGTGCAGGCGGCTCCGGTCGCGACGGCCGCAGCGCCCGCCCCCGTGCAGATCGTGAACCTGCCCGCCGCACATGTCGTGACGAGGACGTCGTGAAGACCGACCCCACCTTCTGGCTGCTCGCGCGGGCGAGCGGCCTGACCGCCTACGGACTGCTCACTGCTTCCGTCCTGGCCGGACTCGTGCTCAAGTCGAGGCCGTTTGGACGCGCGCTCAAGCTCGCGCCGACCATGGACGTGCACCGCTTTCTCGCGCTGCTCGGCCTCGGGATGCTCACGCTGCACGGCGCGACGCTGCTGCTCGACCGGACCTTGCACATGCCGCTCCCCGGCCTCGTGGTCCCGGGCGCGTCGCCCTATCGACCCGCCGCGGTGGCGGTCGGCGTGGTCGCGGCGGAGCTCATGGCGCTGATCTACGTCTCCTTCACCCTGCGCAAGCGGATCGGCCCCCGGAACTGGCGCCGCCTCCACTGGGCCACGTACCTCGTCTTCGCCCTCGCCACCGTCCACGGCTTCGCCTCGGGAACCGACTCGACGCAGCCGTGGGCGCGCGACCTCTACCTCGGGGCGGTCGGCGCGGTCGCCTTCGCCACGGCCTGGCGGGCGCTCGGCCGTCCCACCCGTCCCGCACCCGAGAGGAGCCCGTGATGTACCGCATCTCGATCGACCGTTCGCTCTGCAACGGCTACGGCGTCTGCGAGTCGATAGCCCCCGACATCTTCGAGCTCGGTGACGACGGCCTCGCCGTCGTCCGCACCGGAGTGAGCGAGGACGAAGCCGTCCGCGAGGCGTGCGAGTCCTGTCCGGCCGGCGCGATCTCGATCGCGAGAGTGGAGGCGGCCTGACGATGAAGCTGTTGGCCGGGCTCGTCGTCGCGGCCGCTGCGGCGGCGGCGATCGTTGCCAATGTCCTCCTGCTCGGGAGCGCAACGGCAACCAGCGATCCCGTGGGCCGACTGAGCCCGCGCACACATCTTCCCGCTGCACCGCACTGGACAGTTCGTCCCACGACGGGGCGGCCACGCGGCGAGCACGCCGACGACTGAGCCACCCGGCGGCGCGGACGCGAACGCGGGCTTCAGACTGCCGACCAGCGGGCGTGGTCGCGCGTGTCGAGCGCAACCTCGACCGGGACCGCGTTGTCCGGACGCCCCCCGCGTGTCATCGCCAGTCCGAGGTGCTCCGCGAGGAAGGGGCTCAGGTAGCGGCCGACGATCTTGGACGGCGGCCACCAGAGCGGCTGAGTGTCGACCACCGAGGTCGAGCCCTCGGCGCGAAGGAAGCGCGGCGCCATCCCCGTGAGCAGCAGGCCGCGCAGGACCGGGACGTACGGACTGGGCCGGACCGGCGCGCCGGCTTCGGCGGCGATTGCGGTCGCCACCGTGTCGGCTTGCTGGGCCGCAAGGCCGCCCTGCTTGATCGGCGACTGGGTCAGGTCGCCCGCCGCGTAGACATCGCCGAGGTGAAGCACCCCACCGAGCTCGTCTGTCGCGACGAAGCCGGACTCGTCCTGCGGAATGCCGTCGATCGCCGGCCCCTCGAGTGTCGGAAGCGCGACCACCGCGTCGGCAGGCAGCTCGCGCCCATCGTCGAGGACGAGAGTTCCGTCGGCCCACGAATGGGCGGCCGCCGCGGTCTCGACGTGGATTCCCCGCAGCTGCAGGAGCTCATCGATCGCCGTGCTCGCCGCGGTGCCGAAGAGAGCGAGCGGCCGCTCCTCGGCGGTGACGATCGCTAGCTCCACGCCGCGCGTCATGTGCTCGGCGAGGTATTCGGAGGCGAGGAAGGCGAGCTCGTAGAGCGGTAGCGGCCAACCCGTCGCACTCGGCGCGGCAAACACGAGCCGGTGCAGCTCGCCCGCCGTCACACGCTCGAGCAGATCGGTCAGGCCGGTCCAGTCTTCGCGGCCCTTGAAGGTCAGCGCGCCTGGCACCGCCTCTCGCGGCCGGCCGCCGAGCGCGAGCACCAGCATGTCGTAGGCGACGGACTGGCCGTCTGTGAGCAGGGCGCGCTTCGCGTCAGCGTCGACACCCCTCAACGAACCGTTTCGCAGCTCCGCGCCCGCAGCCTGGACGAGCCGGCCGAGCGGGAAGCGGCGCACCTCTCCCATCTGGTACGGCTCGGCGACCGCCAGAGGCCGGTAGGTGAACTCGCTTTCCGGTGCAATCACCTCGACCGAGACGTACTCACGAGCGATGGCGTCCAGCGCGAGCGCCGTCTCGAGACCTGCAACGCCTGCCCCGACCACGACGACGTGGATGCGGTTGTCGTTCATCGCTCCGCCTCCCCTCGGCTCTCTCCCGCTCCGTGGTGGAACGGGAGTGGCGGCAAGCCGGAGACAAGCACAGGGCCGGCTCGAGCGAATCCGTAGTTTTCCGCCGTCGCGTGGTGCCTACGCCCCGATGCCTTCCGGCCGACCGTGTTCCACCGTGATCGGATGCACGAGCGATTCCCGGTCGTATTCCAGGTCGAATCCGCCAGGGCAGCGGGTGCGCTCGACGTCGAGGACGACCGCCTCTGCCTCGGCGGTGGGGTGGGCGACGGCCGCCTGGAGCTGGAGATCCCGTTCCCCAGCCTCGCGGCGGTGCGTGTCTGCCGCCGCCTGAGCGAGCGCCTGAACGGCTACCCCACACTCGTCCTCGAGCGTACGGCCCTGCCGGCGGTGCTTGTGGCGCCGTTCGGCATGACACTGCTACCCGAGATCGCCGACCTGCTCACCTCGCTCAGCCAGCGCGCTGACGGCGAAGCGCTCACCGTCTTCGCGCCGCTCAAGCCCGGCTGCCTCGAGCGCGCGCGCGAGCTACTTGCAAAGGGACCACCGTTCGACCCGGCCACCCTTGGACTCAGCGGCCACGAGGTCTATCTGCGCGAGGGGGAAGCGGTCTTCGTCTTCCGCGGAGACCATGTCCGCACGAAGATCGCCAAAGCGATCCGCCATCCGGCGGTGTGGCGAGCCGGACTCGCCTGGCAGGGATGCTTTGCCGCATCGCCCCAGACCGTGGAAGCTGCCGACGTTTTGCTTGACTCCGAGCCCGCCTACCGCTGGATCGGGTCGGAGCTGGAACTGGCATGAGCGGTGACAAGAGAGAAGATGCGCGAACGGCGAACGAGGAGCGCTCACGGCGCGAGACGCGAATCCTGCCGGCAGTGCTCGCCGCCGGACTCGCCGTAGCGATCGCCGTCGGTGTGGTCGCCTACGCAGCCGGCCACTACGGGGAACGGACGACGACGATCACCACGCACGCGGCCGGCCGGAGCACCTCGCCGGCGGCGCCGGCGAACGTGTCGCCGCAGGTCGCCGCCGGAGCGCACACCTTCGTCCAGTTCGCCTGCGCCCAGTGCCACGGTCCCCGGGGCAGCGGCGGGGTGGACCCGGCAGTGCCTGCCTTGACGACGGTGGGCAAGAACCTGACGGTGGCCGAGCTGACGCACATCATCAACCACGGACTCGGCGAGTCGGCGAACCCCAAACAGCCCTACATGCCGGTCTGGGGAGAGGTCATCTCGAAAACACAGGTCGCGAACCTCGTCGCCTACATCCGAGCAGGCCTCCCTCCGGTCGCCGACACGCAGCCGGTCTCGATCCCGAGCGGACAAGGAGCCGCCGTCGCCGGAGCCGCCCTCTACGTCCGCTACGGCTGCATCAACTGCCACGGCCCGAACGGCCTCGGCGGCGTACCGAACCCGCAATCTCCCGACAAGACGATCCCCGTCCTCTCGGGCCAGGGGTTCCGCCAGGAGTTCAACACCGACGCGAAGATCGCCGCCGTCATCCGCAGCGGCAGTGTCATCGGCCGTGCGCCGATCGTGAGCATGCCCCACTGGGGCGGGATTCTGAAAGGGCCACAGATCGCGGCGCTGATCGCCTATCTGAAAACGCTGAAGTAGCTGCCGCGCCCACTCGTGATCCTGGAGCGGGTCCCGTGCTCTGGCGACAGGGCGCTCGCCTGGCCCACCGTGGGCTGCGAAGGGGCGTCAGTCGGTGACGCGGAAGATGACGATTCGGCTGAAGCGCTTCCCGTCGATCTGGACGCCGTAGCACCCGGGGACGAGTGCGCGGACGGACGATGGCACGCCCCGGCTGCCCGGTGGGCCGTCGAATCCCACGGTGTCGTAGCTGTGGATGCGTAGCTCCCGCCGCGGCAGTTCTCTGCCGTTGAAGCCCAACCGGTGCGCTCCGTCTAGCTGCCTGCCCCGGATCAAGACCGGGCCGCGGTACGTCGGGCTTATGTACCAGAACACCTTCTGGCCGAGCCAGGGACCGCGGTACTGAGTGTCTGGTGTCACAGCCACTTGCGCCCCCGGACTCATCCCTGGGTAGACGGGCCCGCGCCCGATCCCTGGGCTGCCGGGAAACTTGACCTGCTCCCAATCGATACTCCGACCAATCCGGCTGACCGGGCAGGTGCCTCCCGGTGCGATGTGCGGCAGATGCAGAGGCCGATAGAGCTTCCGCCAGCCATCAGCGGCACTGGCTGCCGGTAGCAGCCCCAGCGCCGTGAGCAGGATCACCGCACAGGTTGCCAACCAGCGCAGCACAGTCGAAGTACAGCACCGCGGGCTGCGAATCGCCACCGTTCCGCGGGGCGTGCTCAGGAGTTACTCGGAATCGCTGGCGCGACGGTGTGACTCCTGCACTGGGCTGGGATCCTCTCCGACCGGCAGATCGCCGAACTGATCGCCTACCTGAAGACACTCAAGTAGCAACGGAGGCGGGCGAGCGTACTTCCCCGCAGCTGCGTGCGTGACGACCCGGATGCGCCCGGCTCCGGGTGGCCCGACCATGGGATCGAGATCATGGGCTTGACCGCGACAGCGCACTCCATCCCGGGCACCCTTCGGCAGGAGGTGGTGATCGACGGCCAGCACCGGTTGATCACCGACGAGCCGGAGCGGTTGGGCGGCGAGGGAAGCGGCCCGGCGCCGCACGAGCTCTTTCCTGCGGCGCTCGCTTCGTGCATCTCGACGACGCTCGTCATGTACGCCCGCACCAAGGGATGGACGCTCGGTGACGTCTTCGTCGCGGTCGACTACGACCACCGCTCGACGCCGCGCCGCTTCGATGTGCGGATCGAGCTCGGCGGGGAGCTGACGGACGAGCAAGTGAGCCGGCTGGCGAAGGTGGCCGAGTCGTGCCCCGTCCGTCGTTCGATCGAGTCCGGAATCGAGTTCGTGGAGACGATCGCCCGGCGCGAAAAGCAGCCCGCGCACTCGCTCTCGACGGCGGGGACGCGATCGTGAGCGCGAAGCGGGTCGTGGTCCTGGGCGCCGGCACGGCCGGCACGTTGGCGGCCAACCGTCTGCGCCGCCGCTTCCCGGAGCAGGAGCTTCGGATCGACGTGGTCGACCGGGACGACGCGCACGTCTACCAGCCTGGCCTGCTCTTCGTGCCCTTCGGGCTTGCCAGGCCGGAACATCTGGTCCGGCCGCGCGGTGCTCAACTGCGCCGCGGAATCGGCTACCACCAGGTGGAGATCGACTCCGTGTCGCTCGCCGATCGTCGCGTACATCTCGCCGACGGCAGCGGGCTCCCCTATGACGCACTCGTCGTCGCAACGGGCGCGCGGCTGCTCCCCGAGGAGACCGAGGGGTTGACCGGGCCCGGGTGGCGGGAGTCGATGTTCACGTTCTACGACCTGCCCGGCGCAACAGGGCTCCGAGGCGCTCTCGACCGGTTCACGGGAGGGCGGCTCGTCGTCGACATCGTGGACTTCCCGATCAAGTGCCCGGTCGCGCCGATCGAGTTCGCCTTCCTCACAGACTGGTTTCTGCGTCGGCGCGGACTCCGCGAGCGGACGACGCTCACGCTCGTCACGCCACTCGACGGGTGCTTCACCAAGCCGGTCGCTTCCGAGCACCTGACCTATCTGCTCGCGGAGAAGGCGATCGAGCTCGAGGTCGAGTTCGCCGCCGGAGCGGTGGACGGAGCCGGCGGCCGCCTCGTCTCCTACGACGACCGCGAGATCCCCTTCGACCTGCTCGTCGCCGTGCCCCTGCACGGCGGTCAGGCGTACGTGGATCGCTCGGACGGGCTCGGCGACGCACTCGGCTTCGTGCCCACCGATTCGGCGACGCTGCAGGCCAGAGCTGCCGACAACGTCTTCGCCATCGGCGACGCGACCGACCTTCGCGCGTCCAAGGCAGGCTCGGTCGCGCACTTCGAGGGCGAGATCCTGAGCGAGAACCTCGAAGCCTTCCTGCGGGGTCGTCCCCTGCCCGCACGGTTCGACGGTCACGCGAACTGCTTCGTCGAGACCGGCGATCGCAGGGCGCTCCTGATCGACTTCAACGACGAGATCGAGCCCGTACCCGGCCGCTTCCCAACCGCTGCCGGCCCGCTCCCGCTCTTGCGGGAATCCCGGCTCAATCACCTCGGCAAGCTCGGCTTCCAGTGGCTCTACTGGCATGTCCTCCTCCCCGGCCACCGGATCCCGCTCGTCGGCCCGACCATGCCGCTCGCAGGCAAGCGCCTCGAGGAAGCTGCCTGAAGGAGGTAGAGATGACCGCAACACTGACCACCGATCGCACCGTCGACGTCGACGCCGAGGGCTTCCTCACCAACCCAGCGCAGTGGGGCGAGGCCCTCGCCGAGCAGCTCGCCCGCGACGCCGGCATCCCCGAGCTCACCGAGCGGCACTGGCTCGTCATTCGCTTCATGCGAGAGCGATACCTCGCCACCGGCAGCGCACCCTCCATTCGCTCGCTCGGCAAGGAGTCGGGAGTCCCGATCAAGGAACTCTACGAGCTCTTCCCGAAAGGGCCGGCCAAGCTCGCCGCCAAGATCGGCGGCATTCCCAAGCCCAAGGGCTGCATCTAGGAGGGACCGGCGATGACCGAACTACTCGAACATGTTGAACCGCTCGCGAGCGAGCCGGCGACGATCGAGAAGGTGGCGATCGTCGTCTCCAAGGGCTCGCTCGAGGGCATCTATCCCGCGCTGATCATGGCCAACGGTGCTCGCATGGAAGGCATCGAGGCCGACCTCTTCTTCACGTTCTTCGGACTCGACGCGATCCGCAAGGACCGCTACGAGAAGATCAAGGTGGCGACGGTCGGCAACCCCGGCATGCACATGGCCACCTGGATCGGGGCCATTCCCGGCTTCTCCGCGCTCGCGACCCGGATGATGAAGCGGCAGATGGAGAAGATCGACATTCCTCCGATCCCCGAGTTCATCGAGCTCGTCCACGACTCCGGCGTCCACCTCTTCGCCTGCCGGGCCACGGTCGAGATGTTCGGCCTGACGAGTGACGACTTCGTGCCGCAGGTCGAGGACATCATCAGCGTCGGCGAGTTCTACGAGAGAGCGGCCGGGGGCCAGATCGTCTTCACCTAGCAGGGAGAGCAGGACGCCAGGCGCTAGAGGCGCGTGAAGGTCGCGCCGGCGGGCGCGACGGCGAGGAAGAGACACGGCTCACCGTCGCGTGGCCAGCGGTAGCCGCGAAAGGGTGTCCGGGCCGGGATGACGAACGCTTCACCGCGCCGAATGACGCGGCTCTCCTGCCCCTCCAGCTCGAGCCGTAGCGACCCACTGATGACGTAGAGCAGATCCTCCGAGTCCATCACCGCCGACGTCGGCTCGACATCCTCGTCGTCCTTCCAGATCCACCAGGCCTCGAGGTCCGCGCCCGAGTGGACGACCCCCGTCGCCCCGTAGGGCGTAACGGCGACGGACAGCGCCTCACGGGAGCCGACATCGACGATATCCATCGAGTCGCTCAATCGAGGTGGGGGCTCGAGCCCACTCGTCGACCTCGCGAGTCGCGGAAGTGCTCGGCGTGGTCGGCGAACGGCTCGACGAGGAGCACGAACGCAACGAGCCCGAGTAGGCCGACGACCACGGCGATCGAGAGGATCGTGAAGAGCGTGCCCATGATCGCTCCTTTCCTGTTGGCCAAGAACGTAGTGCGGCAGACGATCGTCGCCATCCGGGCCGCCCCTGATCGCTCGTCAGCGCGGATACGTAGCCCTCGAGTCGAGCATCACCGACCGCCGCGGACACGCACACGCCTGAGGAAGCGCGGCTCGGCCGCTGTTCGAAACGGCTTAGTCGAGCGCCCCGGAACGCACGCGGCCCGCTAGCCGGACTTCCTTGTCCCGCTCGGGCTCGGCGGCCAGTTCGGCTCTCAGCTCGTCCGAGGTCAGGACCGCCAGTTCGAACAGCTCGCGCAGGGCTTCTTCGCGGACACGCTCTTCTGAAGTGCTCATGGCGTGAGCATCTCCTTCGGGGGATCGCGTCGCCTCCGTAGTAGCCCGTACTCGGCCGGCGGACATCCCGCCGGTCTCTCGGCGGTCAGTCTTTCGCGCGCGCGCGGAAGCCGTGTCTCGCCACGATCCACGTCCCCAGGAACGCGAACACGGCGACGAAGACCGCGGTCGGAATCGTCGAGCCGCTGCCATCCACGCTCGTGAACCTCGCGTCCGGGCCCCAGATCGCGGTGATGAAGACGGCCGCCCACATGGACGTGATCGCCAGCGACGCCCACATCTCGGGAACGACTCGCAGCGTCGACCAGCTCGGCCGCTCCTGGGCGCCTTGGGGAGATCCCTGCGACACAGTCGCCATCGACCTCACTCCTTTCCGATGGATGTTCTCCCGCCGCCGGCCTCCTGGGCGGCGAGCATCAGCTCGAGGTGGCCCCAGTGCTCGTCGACGTCGGCCTGCTCGAGCCCGTCGAGTTCCGCCGCCGTCTCCGGGCGGCTGCGCTGAAGCGACGCGAAGCGGTTCTCCTCGGCGAGGAAGTCGCTGACCGGGCGCTTGCGCTTGGAGTCGAGGCGTAGCGGCTTCTCGTTTCGCGGGTCGTACCGGTACAGCGGCCAGTAGCCCGTCTCGACGGCGTCCTTCTGGTGCAGCATCCCCTCGCCCATCTCGATTCCGTGCTCGATGCAGTGGCTGTAGGCGATCACGAGCGCCGAGCCCGGATACTGCTCCGCCTCCCAGAGCGCCCGCACGGCCTGCGCGTTGTCCCCGCCGAGGGCGATCTGGGCGACGTACACGTCGCCGTAGCCCATCGCGATCAGGCCGAGATCCTTCTTGCGGGTGCGCTTGCCGGCGGAGGCGAACTTGGCCACCGCGCCGCGGGGGGTCGCCTTCGACGCCTGGCCGCCGGTGTTCGAGTAGACCTCGGTGTCCAGCACGAGCACCTTGACGTTGCGGCCGGAGGCGAGCACGTGATCGAGGCCGCCGAAGCCGATGTCGTAGGCCCAGCCGTCGCCGCCGACGAGCCAGACGCTCTTCTCGACCAGGGCGTCGGACAGCAGCAGGAGGCGGCGCGAAGACGGATCTTTCCGTGCGGCGAGCAACGACTTCAGCTCGGCGACCAGCTTCCGTGCCCGCTGCAGCGCTGCCTCATCGGGCTGCGGCTCGCGCAGGCCCTGCTTGAGCGCCGTTGGCAGGTCGAGCCGTTCGAGGAGGACGAGTGCCTCGCGCCGTTGCTGATCGAGGCTGAGACGCAGACCGAGCCCGAACTCGGCGTTGTCCTCGAAGAGGGAGTTGGCCCAGGCGGGTCCGCGTCCGTCGGCATTGCGCGCCCAGGGCGTCGTCGGGAGGTTGCCGCCGTAGATCGAGGAGCACCCGGTCGCGTTGGCGACGAGTAGCCGGTCGCCGACGAGCTGGGTCAGCAGCTTGAGGTAGGGCGTCTCGCCGCAGCCGGAGCAGGCGCCGGAGAACTCGAAGAGCGGCTCGAGCAGCTGCGACCCCTTGATCGAGGCGGTCTCGACGAGCGTCCGGTCGAGCTCCGGCAGGGAGCGGAAGAAATCCCACTGCTCCAGGGCCTGCTTCTGTTCGTCCTCGGCCGGCCGCATCTCGAGCGAGCGGTGGCCCGGGTCGGTCTTCGAGAAGGCGGGACAGGCGGTCGCGCACAGCTTGCAGCCGGTGCAGTCGAGCGGCGAGACGGCGATCACCAGCTGCTTTCCCGGGAGATCCCTGCCTCGCCAGGGCTTGCTCTCGAGGGCTACCGGCGCGTGTGCGAGCAACTCCGGTTCGACCACCTTCATGCGGATAGCCGCATGCGGGCAGACCAGTACGCACTTGGCGCAGTCGATGCAGATCGACGGATCCCAGACGGGCAGCTCGTCGGCCAGCGCGCGGCGTTCGTAGTGAGCAGTGCCGGTCGGGAAGACGCCGCCGGGATCGAACGCGGACACCGGCAGCTCGTCACCGTGACCGGTGAGCATTGCCCGGAGCACGGGGGGTGCGTCCGCGTGCAGGTCGAGCGCCACCGAGCCGTTCAGCTCTCCCGGCTCGATCTTCTGGAGCGCAGCGAGCGCTCCGTCGACCGCCTCGAAGTTGCGGCGCACCATCTCCTCGCCCTTGCGGCCGTAGCTCTTCTCGATGGCGCGCTTGATCGCGGCGATTGCCTCCCCTTCGGGAAGCACGCCGGAGAGGGCGAAGAAGCAGGTCTGCAGGACCGTGTTCACGCGCCCGGCCAGGCCGGCCTCACGCGCGACGCGCTTGGCATCGACCACGTAGAGCCGGAGCTGCTTCGCGACGATCTGCTCCTGGACGCCGCGGGGCAGGCGCCGCCAGGTGTCCAGGCCGTGGGCGCTGGAGAGCAGGAAGGTCGCGCCGGGACGTGCGTGCTCGAGCACGTCGAGACGCTCGAGCAGCTGGAACTGGTGGCAGGCGACGAAATCCGCTTCCTCGATCAGGTAGGGCGCGTCGATCGGGTCGTCGCCGAACCTGAGATGCGACACCGTCACCGCGCCCGACTTCTTCGAGTCGTAGACGAAGTAGGCCTGCACGTAGCGCCCGGCTTCGTCGGCGATGATCTTGGCCGAGTTCTTGTTCGCGCCGACGGTGCCGTCGGAGCCGAGCCCGTAGAAGAGGCAGCTGACATCCTGTCGCGGCACGCGCCATGTGGGGTCGTACGGGACGCTCGTGCCGGAGACGTCGTCGTCGATGCCGACCGTGAAGTGCCGATGCGGCCCTACGTCGAGGTCTCGATGCACGTGCTCGGCGTCGTGCTCCTCCGCACGAGCCAACTCGTCGAAGACTGCACACGCCATTGCCGGCGTAAACTCCTTCGAGCCCAGCCCGTAGCGGCCGCCGATCACCGTGTGCGGCAGCCGTCCCTCCTCGTGCAGGGCAGACACGACGTCCTCGTACAGCGGTTCCCCGACCGCCGCAGAGTCCTTCGCCCGGTCGAGCACGGCCACGGCGCGGGTCGAGAAGGGGAGTACGGCTGCCAGGTGGCGGCTGGAGAACGGCCGGTAGAGACGCACCTTGACCAGGCCCACCGGTTCTCCCTCCCGGTTCAGGCGCTGGACGGCCGCCTCCAGCGTCGCGGTCGCCGACCCCATCGCGACGACGACCCGCTCCGCGCGCGGATGCCCGACGTACTCGAACGGCTGGTAGCTGCGACCGGTACGACGGGCGAAGCGGAGCATGGCCTCTTCGAGCAGGCGAGGCACCGCTTCATAGAAGGGGCCGGCCGCCTCGCGGCCCTGGAAGAAGACATCCGGGTTCTGGGCCGAGCCGCGCAGACTGGGACGATCCGGCGAGAGCGCCCGCTGCTTGAAGGCCGTCACCTGCTCCTCGTCGACGAGCGCGCCGAGGTCCTCGTCCGAGAGCGCGTCGATCACGTTGATCTCGTGAGAGGTGCGAAAGCCGTCGAAGAAGTGCAGGAACGGCACCCGGCTCTCGAGACTGGTCATGAAGGCAAGAGCGGCCATGTCCTGCGCTTCCTGGACCGACGCGCCGGCAAGGATGGCGAACCCGGTCGGTCGAGCCGCATACACGTCGGAGTGGTCGCCGAAGATGGAGAGCGCGTGCCCCGCGACTGCGCGGGCCGCGACGTGGAAGACGCAGGGCTGCAGCTCGCCGGCGATCTTGAACATCTCCGGCAGCATCAGCAGCAGGCCCTGACTCGCCGTGAACGTCGTCGCCAGTGCACCGCCCTGCAGGGCGCCGTGCACCGCTCCGGCGGCCCCGGCTTCCGACTGCATCTCGACGATCTCGGGCACCTGCCCCCAGAGGTTCCGATCGTCGGCGGCCGACCAGGCGTCAGCCAGCTCCCCCATCGGGCTGGCCGGCGTGATCGGGTAGATCGCGATCACCTCGGCAAGCTTGTGGGCGACGCGGGCGGCGGCCTCGTTGCCGTCCACCACGAGCGATTGCGGCTGGGTCGACCGCTCCATGCCTAGAAGCTAGGCCCGAGCGTGCTCTCGGTCGTCGGGGAATGGCGCGGACCGCGTCAGGGAGAACTACTAAAGCCCGAGCGGATTTGCACGAGCCGCGACCGCACGTCCTCGGCCGGCAGCGACGAGTTGAGCAGGGGGCTCGTGACGGGATCGGTCAGAAGCCGCGAGCAGGCGACGGCGCACGCGGGATCCAGCTCGAGAAGCGGGTCGTCCAGCTCCTCCGCGAGCTCCACCAGCTGATCGGCGTTGGCGGCGATTCGAGGGCTCTCGGCGAACTCGAGGCGCCAGCGGATCTCGCGGGCAAGCATGCGTCGGTTGGACCTGGTCGCATCTCGCTGCGCACGCTCGCGCACCTCGGCAAGCGTGTAGGCGTCGCGCTCGTCGAGGAGCCGCTCGAGCAGATCCTCCCGTCGCCAGCCTGCGATCACGGAGCGGCAGGCGACGAACAGGCCCGCTAGGAACAGTGGTAGCGCAAACGTCGGGCGGACAGTGGAAGCAGCGATCGCGAGCACGAAAGCAGCGGCGGCGACTGCACCGTCTTCCCATTCTTCGACTCGCAGATCGTGCAAGCGGTGACCGGCATCTTCGACTGCTCGGGCAATCATCTCGCCCTGAGGGTGCAAGACATGGCGGGGCGACACATCGGCGAAGACGCGCAACCGGGCCGCGGTCTTCCCGCACCCGCCTCAGATCGCTAGCACGCTCGGTGTCACCGGTCGGCGCCGACTGGTCAGGCCCAGCGCCTCGGCGACCGAGGAGTAGATGTCGCCGTCTGGACGGTACTTCTGGTCGAAGTCGGCGGCCCCGTTGAGCTCGATCACCGTGTACCCGCCCCGCGGGTGCGGCATGAGGTCGACGCTGACGAGGTCGGCGCCGGCGGCCTCGGCCGCGGCGACTGCCAGCGCGCACGCGTCCGCGCCCGGAACGGCTGCATGCTTGCTCGCGCCCACCGAGACATTCGTACGCCATTCACCGGGCCTGGGGCGACGCTCGACCGCGCCGACGACGCGGCCGCCGGCCACGAGCACACGCAGGTCGAATCCCCGGCTGGGAATCACCTCCTGGGCAATGACACCGTGGCGTCGAAACCAGCTCCGCGAGCTGAAGTCAAGGAGCGTGTCGACCACCTCCGGGTCGGTTCGGCACAGACGGACATCGCGGCCCCAGCTGCCGAAGCGCGGCTTCAGCACTACCGGCGCGAGCGGCGGCGACGCGATCTCGCGAGGTCGCAGGTGGCGCGTCCGCGGATGCGCGAGATGGGCTCGATCGAGCGCTGCCGCCGTCCGCAGCTTGTCGTGCGTCGTCAGGAGCGACCCGGCTCCGTTCAGAACGCTGACGCCCGCACGCTCGAGCCAAAGGAGCCGGAGCAGGCCGCGCTCGACCCCGTCCAGCGTGGGCAGCACATCGAGACGCGCCAAGACGATGTCGCGGGCTCCCGGACGGAACCGCTGCGGGTCGACGACCGCGCACTCGAGCCCCTGGGCGGTCCAGGCGGCCGCGAGCTGCACATTCGTGTCGCTGCCGTCGTCCCCGAGCACGATCACACGCGGAGCGGGGTCGTGCAGGTCTGCGCTCACACTCGTCACGTCGCACCTCCTCTGGAAAGGCTCCGGGGCGGAGTCGTCCTCCGCCCCCGGGCCTCCCCGGGTCGCGTCACGCCTTGGTGATCGCGACCTGCTTCGGCTTCGCGGCAGGCAGCTTCTCGGCGTGCACTTCGAGGATGCCGTTGCCGAAGACCGCCTTCACGTGCTCGGTGTCAGCCTCGCTGGGGAGGACGAACCGGCGCTGGAACTGGCGCTCGAGCCGTTCGTGGAGCGCGAACTCCTTCGTGTTCTCCTCCTTGGTCCTCGTGCGCGAACCCTTGATCGCGAGGGTGTGGTCGGAGACCTCGATCGAGAGCTCCTTCTCCTCGTAGCCCGGGACCTCGAGCTCGACGACGAACTCGTCGTCGGTTTCGTAGACGTCCGCGGCGGGTGCGAGCACTGGCGCGAAGCCGATCTCCTCGAAGATGCGCCGCATGCGGCGCTCCATCGAGTCGAGCTCCGTGAAGGGTGTCCACTTGACGATGGCCATGTGTCACCTCCTTCCTACGTCATGGTCGCCGCGGGGTCGGCCCACGGCATCGTGGAAACCACCGATCCACGCACCGGTATGAGCCCGCCCGCGTGCAGCGGGTGTCTTAGGCCCAGGCGTCGCCGGAGAAGAGGGCACGCATGTCGAGCGACGTCACGTGCGTCCGGGACGCGAGCGACACGTACTCGCTCGAAAGCGCATCCTTCGCCGCGCCGAGGACGGTGCTCAGGAGACCGAGCGACAGGGCGTGGTAACCCGGGTCCAGTCGTGCGCAGAGGGTGCTCCACGCCGCCTCTTCGAGCGCGTTGAACGCCATCTGGACTTCGGAGAGGTCGTACCCGGACCGAAACCGCTCCGCCGCGAGATTCCGCGCGAACTGGATGATGCTGCCCAGGTCACGACTCGAGACCGCCGCGCAGACCTCGTCGTACAGGGCCTCGAGCCTTCGACGTGTCTCGTCCGGCCCGGCCGCCGAGTAACGCGTGTGGCTGTGCCTGATCGATTCGAACGCGAGGTTCGTGATCGAGCTTCGCTCTCGATCGAGCACGAGCGACAGCTCGAAGTCCGACGGCGAGGGCCCGGGCCGGGATCGGGTGGGGGACGACGTCATGCACCCATCGTCCCGGTGCGGACGGCGATGTGCATCGGTTTCGCCTCGGAGCCGCGCTCCGGGGTTTCCACTGACGACGCTGCCGTCTCGAACCCGTAATGAATGCGGATGCCGGCCCGAGGGGCTGGGCATAGCCTGCGACCGTGCACCCGTCGGCATCCTTCAGCGCCGCGATTCGCGTCCGCATCGAGAACATCCCCGGCGCCTTCGCGCGGCTGGCTGCCACGATCGGCGAGACAGGCGGGCTGCTCGGCGCGATCGACCTCGTTCGCGTCGAGGGGTCGACGAAGATCCGCGACGTCAACGTGCTCGCCGACGACGAGCGGCATCTCGACGCGATCGTCGCCGCCGTCCGGTCGGTCGAGGGCGTCGAGGTCCTCCATGTCTCGGACCGTGTCTTCCTCGCCCACCTCGGCGGCAAGCTCGAGGTGCGCCCGCGCCTGCCGCTGAAGACCCGCGACGACCTCTCCATGGTCTACACCCCCGGCGTCGGGCGCATCTCGCGCGCGATCGCCGATGATCCGGACAAGGTCTGGAACCTCACCATCAAGCGAAACTGCGTCGCCATCGTCAGCGACGGCACAGCGGTGCTCGGGCTCGGCGACGTCGGCCCCGAGGCGGCCATGCCCGTGATGGAGGGGAAAGCGGTGCTGTTCAAGGAATTCGCCGACATCGACGCGTTCCCGATCTGCCTGGCAACCAAGGAGCCAGACGAGATCGTCCGCACGGTCGAGGCGATCGCACCCGCCTTCGGCGGCATCAACCTCGAGGACATCTCCGCGCCGCGCTGCTTCGAGGTCGAGCGGCGGCTACGGGAGGCGCTCGACATTCCGGTCTTCCACGACGATCAGCACGGGACGGCGATCGTGGTGCTCGCCGCGCTGCTCAACGCGCTTCGAGTCGTCGGCAAGCGTCTCGAGGACGTCCGCATCGTGACGACAGGCTGTGGCGCGGCCGGCATGGCCGTGACCCGGTCGCTGCTGAACGCCGGCGCCCGCTGGATCGTCGGCTGCGACGAGGGCGGGGCCCTCTACCGCGGCCGAACGGGCCTCGACGCCGCGAAGCAGGAGTACGCCGAGCAGACGAATCCCGAGAACCTCCGAGGCACCGCCGACGAGCTGCTCGAAGGAGCGGACGTCTTCATCGGTGTCTCCGTCCCGGGCGCGATCAGCGTCGACGGCGTGCGCAGGATGGCGCCGCGCGCGATCGTCTTCGCGATGGCCAACCCGAATCCCGAGGTCGACCCCGAGGCGATCGAAGACCTCGCGGAGGTCATCGCCACCGGCCGGAGCGACTACCCCAACCAGATCAACAACGTCCTCGCCTTCCCGGGCGTGTTCCGGGGGGCGCTCGACGTTCGTGCGCGAACGATCTCCCCCGAGATGGAGCTCGCCGCCGCGGGCGCGATCGCGGCGGCGATCACGGACGACGAGCTTTCCGCCGACTACGTGATCCCGAGCGTCTTCAATCGTGCGGTCGCCCCGGCCGTAGCCGCCGCAGTTGCCGAGGCGGCGCAGACGACCGGAGGCGCCCGCCGCTCAGTGCCGACCCCAACTCCGGTTCAGTAGATCTCCGGATGCGTCCTGCTTCGCCTGGGGCGACGATCGATGCGTGATCGACGCAGAACATCCTCGGCGAGCGCTGGACAGCCCGTTCGAATCAGGCACCGTCGGGGACGCGATGAGCCGCGGCGTCATCAGCTGCACGCCGGAAACGCCCTTGCGGATCGTGGCCCGGTTGATGGCCACGTACGGCGTGCATGCGATCTTCGTCTTCGACCACACCGACGAGGACGACGAGGCGCGGCAGCTGTGGGCTGTCGTGTCCGACCTCGACCTCGTCGCGGCCACTCGGCTCGATCTCGACACCCTGACCGCCGGCGCGACCGCGGTCACGCCGCTCGTCAGCGTCTCGTCCGAAAGCGCGATTGCGACGGCCGGCGCCCTGATGGCCGAGCATGGAGTTGCGCACCTCGCCGTCACCGATCCGGTGTCGCAACGCCCGATCGGGGTCATCTCGACTCTCGACATCGCCGAGGCGATCGCGGCCGGCGACGTCCAGGTGGCCGAACGATGACCGAGCATCCGTCGCAGCTCGATCGGCTCGAAGCCCGGCTCGAAGTCCAGACAGCTCGGATCGACGCCCTCTACCGGCTGCTGGACGCCTCGTCCGAACGGGAACGGACTCAGACGAAAAGAAGGAGGTCGAGCGGTGCGCAAGGTCATCATCATGGGAGCCGGCGGACGCGACTTCCACAACTTCAACGTCGCCTTTCGCAGTGATCCCGACACCCGGGTCGTCGCCTTCACCGCGACGCAGATCCCCGGTATCGCGAACCGCGTCTACCCCGCCTCACTCGCCGGACCGCTCTATCCGGACGGGATCCCCATCCGTCCGGCGGACGAGCTGACCGAGCTCGTTCGCGCCGAGGGCGTCGACGAGGTGATCCTCGCCTACTCCGACCTCGAGCACGGGACCGTCATGCACGAGGCGTCTCGCGTGCTCGCGGCAGGTGCGGACTTCCGTCTGCTCGGGCCGGACGCGACCATGCTCGGCTCGGCGAAGCCGGTTGTCGCCGTCTGTGCCGTCCGCACGGGCTGCGGCAAGAGCCAGACGAGCCGCAAGGTCGGCCGGGCACTGCTCGACGCCGGTCTACGCGTGGCCCTCGTCCGTCATCCGATGCCGTACGGCGACCTCGAGGCCATGCGCGTGCAGCGGTTCGCGACGCTCGAGGACATCGACCGCTCCCGGCCGACGCTCGAGGAGCGTGAGGAGTACGAGGAGCCGGTCCGGCTGGGCATGGTCATGTACGCCGGCGTCGACTACGAGGCGATCCTCCGCCGGGCCGAGCAGGAGGCCGACGTGATCGTCTGGGACGGCGGCAACAACGACCTCCCCTTCTACAGGCCGGACCTCCTGATCGTCGTCGCCGACCCGCTCCGCCCTGGGCACGAGCTGGGCTACCACCCCGGCGAGACGAATTTCCGCCTGGCCGACGTCATCGTGATCAACAAGGTAGATACCGCCGCCGCACACGACGTCGAGACCGTCGTCGAGAACCTGCAGGACGTCAACCCGTTTGCGCAGCTCGTCTTCGCCGAATCGCCGCCCGTGCTCGACGCGGGCCCCGACCTGCTCGGCAAGACCGTGCTCGTGATCGACGACGGCCCGACGCTGACGCACGGCGAGATGCCGTTCGGCGCAGGCCTCGTCGCAGCCCGCAGAGCGGGAGCCGCACGGATCGCCGATCCGCGGCCTCTGGCCGTCGGCTCGCTGCGCGACGTGTTCGAACGGTGGCCACAGCTGACGAACGTGCTTCCGGCGATGGGCTACTCCGACGACCAGCTCCGCGAGCTCGAGCAGACGGTCAACAAGGTCGAGTGCGACGTCGTCGTCACCGGCACGCCGATCGACCTCGGGCGCCTGATCGACTCACGGCACCCGATCCGACACGTCCGCTACGAGCTCGAAGAGGTCGGCCGCCCGACCATCGCCGACGTCCTCGAGCCGGTGGTGGCGAAGGCTGCGCGGGAGGTCGCGATCGCCTGAGCGCAGCGTCCGCGTTCAGGCAGCGAGAAGCGGAGCGCGGCCGGCAGCGATCAGGTCTCGATACCAGAGGAAGCTGTCCTTGGGCACCCGCTCGAGACTCGGGTAGTCGACGTAGACGAGGCCGAAGCGGCGGCCGTAGCCGAGGCTCCACTCGAAGTTGTCGAGCAGCGACCAGACGAAGTAGCCGCGCACCGGCACTCCCTCCGCCATCGCATCTGCAACCGCATCCAGGTAAGCGGCGAGGTACTCGATCCGCTCCGGGTCGTGGACCCGACCGTCGTGCCCGCGGACGTCTCCGAAGGCTGCCCCGTTCTCCGTGACGTAGAGCAAGGGCGGCGCGTACTCGCGATGCACGCGCATCAGCACCTCGTAGAGCCCTGCGGGATAGATCTCCCACCCCATCTCGGTCAGCCGACCCTGCGGCGCCTGCACCTCGAACGGCTCTCCGCCGGAGGGATCCGCCCGCACGAGCATCCGCGAGTAGTTGTTGACCCCAACCCAGTCGAGGGACGGAGCGAGGGTGGCCATGTCGCCGTGCCGCACCGGCGGTTCGATCGGCGCAAGCAGCTCGAGAGCGTCGTCGGGATACGTGCCGCGCAGCGCCCCGTCGAAGAAGAACTGGTTACGGAGCGTGTCGACGGCCCGAGCTGCGGCGGCGTCGGCCGGGTCGTCGGTCGCGGGATGAACCGGCCAGGCATCCAGGATGATGCCGACGCGCGGCTCCCGTGCTTCGCGCCTGATCGCCTCGACTGCCCAGCCGTGCGAGAGCAGGAGGTGATGTGCAGCCGCGACGGCGTCCGCCCGGCTCCTGCGGCCCGGCGCGTGCACGCCGTGGCCGTAGCCGAGCCAGGCGGCACACCAGGGCTCGTTGTGCGTCGACCAGTCGCGGACCCGGTCGCCCAGACGGCCGGCGACGGCCTCTGCGAGCTCGACGAACGCCTCGGCGGTCGAGCGCACCGGCCATCCGCCCTCGTCCTCGAGCCGCTGCGGCAGATCCCAGTGAAAGAGATTGACGAACGGCCGGATGTCCGCCGCCAACAGCTCGTCCACGAGCCGGTCGTAGAAGTCGAGTCCGCGCGGCTCGATCCGTCCGCGTCCGGCGGGGAGGATGCGTGGCCACGACACCGAGAAACGGAACGCGTCGAGCCCGAGCTCGCGCATCAGCTGGATGTCCTCGGGGTAGCGGTGGAAGAAGTCGCACGCGACCGCGCCGGTCTCGCCGTTGCGGACGGCGCCGGGCACGGTGCAGAAGCGGTCCCAGATCCCCTCCCCCCGGCCGTCCTCGTGCGTGGCGCCTTCGATCTGGTAGGCGGACGTCGCTGCGCCCCAGATGAACTCGGGCGGGAACGTGCGAATCGTTGCGGTCGCGCTCATGGTCCGAACCCGGCCGCGACGAGATGGCCTTCGTCGACCGCCACCAGCGCGCGGCCGTCGTCCGCAGATGCGGGCACGGCCGCCGCGACCACACGGTCGTGTCGCCACTTTTCGTGCAGGTGCGGCACCGACGCGAGCAGATTCTGCGTATACGGATGACGCGGATCACCGAAGACCTTCTCGGTGGCGCCCATCTCGACTATTCGGCCGCGGCGGAGGATGATCGTCTCGTCGCTGATGTAGTTGCCGAGCGAGAGGTCGTGCGTGATGAAGAGGATTCCCAGCCCGCGCGACTTCAGCTCCCCCAGGAGGTTGAGCACGTCGATCCGGGTGGACGCGTCGAGCATGCTGATGATCTCGTCGGCGACGAGCAAGCGGATGTCCAGCAGCAGCGCGCGCGCGATCAGCATCCGCTGGAGCTGACCCCCGCTCAGCTGGTGCGGGTACTTGCCGAGCACATCGCCCGGCTCGAGGCTGACAGCCTCGAGCGACCTCTCGAGCTTCGCGCTCCACTCCGATCTGCTGAGGCTGGAGAAGTACTCGCTGCGGAGCATCGTGAAGACGCGCGAGGCCTTGAAGATCGGGTTGTACGAGCTGAAGGGGTCCTGGAAGACGCCCTGGACGTCGGCGTAGTACTCCCTCAGGCTCCTGCCCTGGAGCGTGGAGACGTCCGTGCCGTCGTACGTGATCGTGCCGCGGGTGGTCGGAAGCAGTCGCAGGATCATCTTCCCGATCGTCGACTTGCCGCTCCCGCTCTCGCCGATCAGCGACACCACGTTGCCGGAGCGCACCTCGAAGCTCACGTCCCGAACCGCGACGAGCTCCTTCGTGCCGAACGCACCGACCCGGAAGGACTTGCAGCAGGTGTCGAGCTCGAGCATCAGGCGACCGCCTTCCAGCAAGCCGCCTCGTGTCCCGCCTCGAGGGGGCAGAAGGGAGGCTGTTCGTCGCATTTCTCCGTGGCAACGGGGCAACGGGCCTGGAAGCGACAGCCCGCCGGAGGCTCGAGCAGCGAGGGGGGCCGGCCCGGAATGCCCTTCAGCCGCCGCTCCGCGTAGCGGACCCCGACCTCCGGCAGCGAGGAGAGGAGCAGCTGGGTGTACGGGTGCCGGGAGTCGTTGACGATCGTCTCCGCGGGCGCCTTCTCGGCGAGCTTGCCTGCATACATCACCAGGATCGAGTCCGCCATCTGGTAGAGAACGGAAAGGTCGTGCGTGATCACGATCATGCTCTTCACGAAGCCGCGGTCGCGGAACTCGACGAGCAGCTCGGCCACGGCTCTCTGCGTCGAGACGTCGAGCGCCGACGTGACCTCGTCGGCGATCAGGAGCGACGGGTCGAGCAGCGACGAGAGCACCATCACGACGCGCTGCTTCATCCCACCCGAGAGCTCGATCGGGAACCGCTCGAGGATGTCCTGCGGCAGGTCGACGAGCTCCAGCCGGCGCCTGAACTCGGGCAGGACGGCGTCGACCGCTACGTCGCGCGACTTCAACAGCTCGACTGCCATCCTGCCGATCCGCCGGGTGGGGTTCAGCGCACTGAGCGCGTACTGCGGGATGATCGAGACCTGCCTGAACCGGAAGGGGTTCATCCGCGCGTCGTCCCAGACGGGCAGCTCCTGACCGTCGAGCTCGACGCTGCCGCGCACGTAGCGCATCCGTGTGTCGAGACGGATCAAGCTCTTCCCGAGCGTGGACTTGCCGCAGCCGGACTCGCCGGCCAGCCCCATGATCTCGCCGTCGGCGATCTCGAACGTCGCCCCGTCGACGGCTTTCACATCGCCGCGGAGCGACTGGTAGTAGACGGTCAGGTCGTCGACGTGGAGGCTCATCAGAGCTCCCTGAGCTTCGGGTTGAAGATCTCGTCGAGCCCGACGTTCATCACGTAGAGGCCGCCGACGATTCCGATGATCCCGATGCCCGGCGGGAGGAACCACCACCACAAGCCGAGCAGGAGCGCGCTCGCGCTGTACGCGTTGTTCATCATCAGGCCGAGCGACACCGAGGCGGACGGTCCGAGGCCGAGAAAGTCGAGCGACGCGCCGATCAGAACGGCACCGCCGAAGAGCAGGATGAACATCATCAGCAGGTAGGAGCTCATGTTCGGCGCGATCTCGGTCGTGATCACATGCCGCGTCTTCCGACCGCTCAGCCGCGCGATGTCGACGAAGTCACGGGTCTTCAGCGAGAACGTCTGCGCACGCACCGCCCGCGCCGCCCAGGGCCACGACGTCAGCCCGATCAGGATGGCCTCCGTCACGTAGCTGTGCACGTTCAGGTAGGCGGCGACGATGATCAGGATCGCGAGCGTCGGGATCACGAGCACGACGTTGGTGAGCATGTTCAGCACGTCGTCGATCCAGCCGCTGCGGTAGCCGGCGGTGAAGCCGACTCCCGCGCCGAGCAGCCACGCGATCCCGCCTCCCACGCAGCCGACGAGAAACGTCGCCCGCAGGCCGTAGACGAATTGCGCGAAGACGTCCTGGCCGAACGACGTCGTCCCGAACCAGTACGCGTGCGACGGCGGCGAGGCGGTCGGGCCGCTGAATTCGAGCGGCTTGTGCGCGGTGAGCATCGGACCGAAGACGGCGAGCGCGAGAAACGCGAGAACGACCGCGAGGCCGAGCACGAACTTCCAGTTGCGGAAGGCGAAGTAGAGGAACTCTGAGCGGCGCGCCGGAGCCGGCGCGGCCGGCTGCAGCGCACCCGGCGGCACGGGCTCGATGTCAGCCTGCAGCTGGCCCGTCGAGACCGCCATCAGGAGCCGCCTTCCATGCCGACGCGCGTCCGCGGATCGATGAACACGTACGCGATGTCGATCACGAAGTTCGCCAGCAGGACACCGACGATCAGGAAGAGGAAGATGCCCTGGATCAGGAAGTAGTCGCGGTTCTGCAGGGCATTCAGCGTGAGCGTGCCGAGACCGGGATACGAGAAGACGATCTCGACGACGATCGCTCCGGCGACGACAGCCCCGAGTGCGAGCGCGAGGCCGGTGATCTGCGGGAGCAGCGCGTTGCGATAGGCGTACTTGCGCACGAGCTTCGTCGGCGCGCCGAGAGCGGCGAGGTAGTTCGAGTAGTCCGCCTCGAGCTCGTAGATGATCATGTTCCGCATCCCGATCGCCCAGCCGCCGAAGGCGACGAGGAAGAGCGCCAGGAACGGCAGGACCCAGTGGTGCATGAAGCTCTGGAAGAACTCCCACGTCCACGCAGGCTGGAGGGAGAAGTCGTAGGCGCCCGAGACCGGGAACCACGCGAGCGTGGTGGCGAAGACCCAGGCGAAGACGATGCCGAGCCACATTTGCGGCGTCGCCGTCAAGACATACGACGCGGGAAGGACTGTGTTGTCCAGGACCTTGCGCCGCGCAGCGAGCGCGCCGACCTTGTTGCCCGCCCAGAAGCTGAGGAGGATGGCCGGAACGAGGAGCGCCAGGGTGTACGGCACGGCGCCGCGGATCAACTCCCACACCGGCGTCGGGAAGTTGGCGATGCTCACGCCGAGATCGCCGTGGAAGAGCGCCGCCCAGAAGTTGAGGTACTGCTTCCAGAGCGGCACGTCGAAGCCGAACGCCTTTGTGTAGTAGCTCGTCAGGGCCTGCTGCGACCCGGGCTGCGCATGCATGCGGCCCAGGAGTTGCTGGATCGGGTCACCCGGCATGAAGCGCGGAATCGCCCAGTCGACCGTGACCGCGACGAAGAACGTGAGCAGGTAGATGGTGAGCTTCCGGGCGAGGTACCGGATCATCGAAGCGTCTCCTCACGGCGTCGAGCCTGAAGACGAGCAGCCCTCCCGGCGCGTGGCCGGGAGGGATGCTCAGGAATCACGACTGCTCCTTACGGGGCCGGCGTCGGCTTCAGATGCGTGAGCATGTCGATGCCCGTCATCTGGAAGTAGTTGCGCCAGCTGGCCGTCGTGTACTGCCGGCTCGTGCTGGACGAGGGCCAGTTCGTCCAGTGCTTCGTGTTGAACATGGCCCACATGCCGTTGTACCAGAGCGGAATTGCCGGCAGGTTCTGCAGGAACCGCTTCTCGAGCGCTGCCATCTGCGTCCGGATCGCCTGTGGGTTGGTCGACGGGATCCGGTCGAGCCCGGTGGTCAGGTTCCACGCCTTCGAGTCCTTGTAGCGCTCGTAGTTCGTGGTCGTCTGATTGCCCGTGATCGGCAGCTGGTAGATGTACTGGTAGTACGTCCACGGCGTGTTGCTGTACTGCCGGTCGTTGCCGAGCAGCAGGTCGAAGTTGCCGTGGCCGCGGTCGTCGGTCATCGTCGCGTACTCCGGATAGCTGGGTGTGATCTTGATCCCGGCTGCCTTGGCATCGGCGGCGACGATCTGGATCGCGGTCATCCAGTCCGACCACCCGTTCGGGCAGACGATCGACAGGCTGATCGGCGACCCGTCCTTGTTCTCCACGTACCCGTCGTGGTTCACGTCCTTGTAGCCGGCGGCCTTGAGGATGTTCTTGGCCTTCGTGGCGTTGAACGAGAACCCGTACCGCTGCACGACGGAGTTGTCGATCCACTTGTCCCAGATCGGCAGCAGCCCGGTCGGGCTCGCCTTGTTCACGAGGCCCTGGTAGGCCTTGTCGATGATCTGCTTCACGTTGATCGAATCCGCCAGCGCCCGGCGGAAGGCGGGATCGTTGAGCGGCTTACGCTGCGTGTTCGGGAAGAGCCAGACGGTGTTGGCGGCGAGGTGGTACGGCGCCTTGCCGTAGTACGTCTTGGCGCTTCCGCTGATCGCCGACTTGGGCGCGAAGTTGTTGAACAGGTCGATGTTCCCCGCGACGAAGTTCCCCAGCGCCGCGGCGTTCGTGCCGTTCTTGATGTCGATGATGTACTTCGGTGCGACCTTCAGCCCGAGAGCCTTGGTCGCCCACCAGTTCGGGTTCTTCGCCCAGGCCACCGTCTGCGACTGGGCTCCGTAGCCCGACTTGTAGAGGTACGGCCCGGTGCCGACGATCGGCATCTTCAGGTTCCCGGTCGTCAGGTCCGTGTTGCTGTACTTCTTGAAGACGTGCTGCGGCACGATCGCGACGTTGAACCGGTAGAAGTCGAACTGCTGGTATCCCGGGTGCGCGCCGAACGTGAACACCAGGGTCTGGCCCTTCACCTTGATGCTCTTCAGCCCGGTGTCCGCCCACAGCGGGTGCTGCGGATGGGTCTTGAGCTTGAGCGTGTTGAAGGTGTAGAGGAAGTCCTGTGGCGTCAGTGACTTCCCGTCACTCCACTTGACCCCCTTCCGGACCGTCATCACGTAGGTCGAGTGGTTCTGCCACACACCCTTGCTGGCGAGCCACGGGATGAACTTGCCCTTGAGCGGGTCGTAGCGGAACGGTGTCTCGTAGGCGAACCCGACGAGGCCGGTGACGTAGTCCCAGTTCTTCACCGGGTTCAGGTCGTTGTTCGGCGACCACTGGTTCCCGCTCATGTAGAGCGTCTGCGACCGCGGATAGGCCTGACTTGAGGCGCCAGCCCCACCCGCGGTGAGCGCGAGTAGAGCGACCACCGAGCCGGCGGCCAGAGCCGAGCCGGCGATGGTCGCACCTGCCCAGATTTTCATCTGAAATCACCTCCTAGGAGTCCGAGCGCAGCTTCTCTCCGCCCTTTGGAGGCCGCATCGGAACTTGTCCACACGGCCGCTCAGGGGAAGCACGGACGGTCGAGACCGGAGGGATGGGTCTCAGCGTGCGACGAGGTACGCGATCGCATAGCAGGCCGCCACGACCCACGCGACGAAGACGGCGAGCGGTATCAGCCCGAGCACTGCCGGGGAGACAGGCCTATCCGCTGGAGGGTGTGCCGCCATCCGCGCCCCGGACACTCCGCCGAGCGAGGCACTCGCCGCATCCGTAGACCCCACCTCCCGCATCCGTAGATGTCACGGTCTTCCCGCACGAGGGCGGCGCCGCCGGAGCGTGTCTTAGGCTTGCGCGCGGAGTGGCCATCCGCAAGAACCCGAGGCTCCACGAGATCGCGGTGCAGGCGATCGACGCGGCAAGACTCGAGCCGCTGATCGGCGGCGAGCGCATGGAGCGGTTCGAGCAGGCGGCCGAGGCTGCGCGGCAGACACTCGCGGGCAGATCGGTCCTGAACGTGAACTCGACCGGGGCGGGCGGCGGCGTCGCGGAGATGCTGCAGACCTTGCTCTCGTATGCCCGCGGAGCCGGGATCGACGCACGCTGGCTCGTGATCGAGGGAGATCCCGCCTTCTTCGCGATCACCAAGCGGATCCACAACGGCCTCTACGGCAGCCCCGGAGACGGCGGCGAGCTGGGCCCGGCGGAGCACCGGCACTTCGAGCGCGTCCTGCGGCGCAACGCCGACGAGCTGCGGGCTCTGATCCGCCCCGGAGACGTGGTCGTGATCCACGATCCACAGCCGTCCGGTCTCGTGGCCGCGGCGAGGAGCGCCGGCGCCCGGGTCGTCTGGCGTTGCCATGTCGGCCTCGACCGCCCCAACGAGTGGAGCGAGCGCTCGTGGGCGTTCCTGCATCCCTACCTCGTGGACGCGGATGCGATCGTCGCGTCTCGAGCCGCCTTCGGGCCGCCCTGGGTGGATCCGGAGCGGATCCACGTGATCCATCCCTCGATCGATCCCTTCTCGGCGAAGAACGAGCCGCTCTCGATCCGGAACGCCCGCCTGACACTCTCCTATGTCGGGCTGCTGGACGGGGCGATCGAAACGGCGCCCGCCGTCCCGTTCGCCCGCCGCGACGGGTCCCCGGGGCGGATCAACCGCCGTGCCGACGTCGTCCAGACGGGGCCGCCGGCACCCGTCGACGTCCCGCTCGTCGCGCAGATCTCGCGCTGGGACCGGATGAAGGACATGGCCGGCGTGATGAACGGCTTCGTCCGGCACGTCGATCCCGCGCTCGGAGCTCATCTGCTCCTCTGCGGTCCTGCCGTGACCGGCGTAGCGGACGACCCGGAGGCGGCCGAGGTGCTCGACGAGTGCTTGGGCCTGTGGCGGGATCTGCCGCACGCCGCGCGGAGCCGCGTGCACCTCGCCTGCATCCCGATGGCCGATCCCGACGAGAACGCTGCGATCGTGAACGCGATCCAGCGGCACGCCTCCGTCGTCGTCCAGAAGAGCCTGGCCGAAGGCTTCGGTCTCACGGTCTCGGAGGCGATGTGGAAGCAAAGGGCGGTCGTCGCCAGCGCGGTCGGCGGGATCGTCGACCAGATCGTGGACGGCACCCACGGTCTGCTGGTGCAGGATCCGGCCGACCTGCAGGCCTTCGGTGCCGCCGTCGAGTCCCTCCTTCAGGATCGCGAGGCCGCTGCAGAGCTGGCCGAGAACGCCCACCGGCGCGTGACCGACGAGTTCCTCGGTGACCGGCACCTCGAGCAGTACGGCTTCCTCTTCCAGCAGCTGGCGCACGAAGCTGACTGAAGCCGGCTCCGGCTTCAGCGGACGACGAGCACGGAGCAGGCAGCCTCGTGGGCGATCCGCTCGGAAACGCTGCCGAGCGCTCTGAGGCCGTGCCTGCCGCGACTCCCCACCACGAGCAGGTCGGCGCAGGACGCCGCTTCGACGAGCGCCGGCACCGGCGACCCGGCGGCAAGCTCCACGCCGGGGTGGCACCGACGTATCCGGGCGAGGTCGACGTGCTTGCCTCCGTCGGCCACCACGCCGGCGAGTTCGCTGTGGAAACGGGTCGCGAGCTGATCCGCGACCTCGTACGCGCGATCAGCCGACTCTGACCCGTCGATCCCGACGACGATGCTGCGTGGGAAGCTCGCCTCGTTCGGGACCGGCCGCGCCACCAGGATCGAGCACGGCGCCTTGTGCAGCAGCTCCCCGCCGACTCCACCGAGGACGATCTCCTCGATGCGCGCATGCTCGGGAGGACCGAGCGCGAGCAGCGTCGCCTGCAGCCGGCGCACCTCGGCGAGCAGGGCCTCCACCGTGAAGCCTTGGAGGCGGCGCAGCGCAGCATGCGGCCCGAGGATCCGCGCGGCGGCCGCCAGCGCCATGCTCGACGTGCGCTCGATGCGGTCGGCCACGTCCTCGACGCCGAGGGCACGAGCCGTGGCCGGTGGGTACAGGGAAACGAATGCCGCCTCGACCTCGGCTCCCGGCTCGGCGAGCCGAGCGGCCTGGCGGCAGGCGTCGAGGGCCCCTTTCCTCCCGTCGACGCCGATCAGGATCCGGCCGAAGACCGAAGCTGCTGCAGGCTTGGCGATTCGCGTCGGTGCTTCCGTGGTCACCGCTCCATGCTCCCGGTCCAGGGCTCCGCCGGCCTCGGGACTTCACCGCAGAGAGTCCACGGCTTTTCGCCGAACCTCCGTGACCGTAGTTCTGCGCACCCGCTTTCATGGCCTTCCCCGATGGCGGCTCGTCGCCCAGGCGACACGCTCCACCCAGACCGAGTCGAGGGGGAGGAGCCATGGCCGTTCGCACGCGCCCGCTGCGCCTTGTGCCGGATCCGGAAGTGCAGGAGGCCGGGCCGGTCGAGTCGTCGCTGCAGGGGAAAGCGATCGTCGAAGCGCGTTCGGTCGACAAGGTGTACGACACCGGCCGGGTCGAGGTGCATGCGCTGCGAGGCGTCAGCTTTTCTGTGGAGCCCGGCGAGATGGTCGCGATCATGGGCCCGAGCGGCTCCGGCAAGACGACGCTCTTGAACTGCCTCTCCGGCCTCGATCGGGTCGACGGCGGCGAGGTGCTGATCGAAGACGTCGCGCTGAGCTCGATGTCCGACGACGAGCGAACCGACTACCGGGCTCGGCGCATGGGATTCGTGTTCCAGTTCTACAACCTGATGCCGGTGCTGAGCGCGGTCGAGAACGTCGAGCTGCCACTGCTCGTGGCGCGCGTGCCTGCGAAGGAGGCGCGGGAGAAGGCACTTGCTGCGCTCGAGCTCGTCGGTCTCGCCGACCGCGCTCACCACGTACCCGACGAGCTCTCCGGCGGGCAGCGGCAGCGGGCGACGATCGCGCGCGCGCTCGTCAATCAGCCGGCGATCGTGTGGGCGGACGAGCCGACCGGCGATCTGGACAGTGAGAACGCAAGCGAGATCGTGACCCTGATGCGGCGCCTGAACCGCGAGCAGGGGTTGACGTTCCTGATCGTGACCCACGACATCTCGGTCGGCCGTGCCACGGACCGCATCGTGCGCATGGTCGACGGCGAGATCGTCGGCGAAGAGCTATTGGAGGTGAGGTAGTGATGGTCGCCCGCGTGACGGTCGCCGAGATCGATCCCGTACGTCACGACCCGCGGCACGCGATCGAGCGGTTCGAGAGCGAGCTCGTTCCGGCTCTGCGCGAGCAGGACGGCTACGAGGGCTGCTACGTCCTTCTCTCGGACGAGGGGAAGGTGCTCGTGGTCACCCTCTGGTCGAGCGAGGAGGCAGCGCAAGCCACGAGAGCGAGCGGGTTCTACCAGTCGCAGATCGACAAGCTCAATGACTTCGTGGTCTACCGGTCGGCGCCCGGGCGCGAGGGCTACGAGGTCGTGGTCTCGGATGCGACGACGATCGCGGGTTAGGGGCCGGGGTTGAGCAAGCTGTTCGGGATCCCGGTCGGGACGCTCGCACTCGTTCTCGTCGCGTTGCTCGTGCTCTCGCTGGCGGCGGTCACCGTGGCTGCCGTCCGCAATCGGGTATTCGTGCGCCTGGGGTTGCGCAGTGCCCAGCGGAGGCGAGGCCGCAGCGCGCTGATCGTCGCGGGACTGATGCTCGGCACGGTGATCATCGGGGCGGCCCTGGCCACGGGCGACACGATGAGCCAGACGATCCGCTCGACCGCACTCGGCGCGCTCGGTAGTGCAGACGAGGTCGTGGGGGCCAAGGGCATCGGCAGCATGTTCTCGACCGGGACGGGCGGTACCGGCATGCCGTACTTCCCACAGTCCGACACGCAGAAGATCGTGCGCGCAGGCGGCGACCGAGTCACGTTCGTCTATCCGGCCGTGGTCGACTCGGTCGCGGTCGCCGACATACGCAGCCGGCAGACCGAGCCGCGAGTGACGCTCTATGCCAGCACCGCCGCAGGCCTCCCGACCGGTGCGCTCCGGCCGGGCGAGGTCGTGCTCAACCCGAAGGCGGCGGACAAGCTCGACGCGAAGGCAGGAGATGCGCTGCGCGTGCTCGCCGGCCCGAACTCGATCACCGTGCGGGTGAAGGAGGTGCGGCGCTACACCGGCGGCGCCGCGCCGGCGGGCGGCCTTCTGATCTCGCTCCCGACGGCGCAACGGCTGTTCGAGAAACCGGGAATGGTCGACTCGTTCCTCGTCGGCAACCGCGACGGCGTCGCCGGGACCTCCTCCGTGATCGCCGCGCTGAAGCCGACTCTCGGGCCGCTCGGCCTCGAGGCGGACAATTCGCGCCAGGACTTCATCAAGCTCGCCGACCAGCAGGGAGCGGCGTTCATGTCGCTCTTCACGACCTTCGGGTCGTTCTCGATCATGGCCGGCGTCCTGCTGATCTTCCTCATCTTCGTCATGCTCGCGGCCGAGCGGCGCAGCGAGCTCGGCATCGCACGCGCCGTCGGCACGCGCCGCTCGCATCTCGTCTGGATGTACACCTTCGAGGGACTCGGCTACGACCTCGTCGCGGCCGCTGTGGGCGCCCTCATCGGGATCGGCGTGGCGTACCTGATGGTGCTTGCCCTCTCGGGCTTGTTCGCCGAGAGCGACATCAGCGTCGGCTTCACGGTCGAGGCGGCGAGCATCGCGCTCGCCTACTCCATCGGCGTCCTCCTGACACTCCTCGTCGTCGCCTACTCGGCGCGCCGCGTCAGCCGCATGAACATCGTCTCCGCCATCCGCGGCTTGCCCGAGCCGGCCGCCAGGAAGACGCGCAGGCGTCGCTGGCTCTGGCCGGCCGTCGGGATTCTGTTCGGGCTGCTCTTCGTCTGGGCAGGCGTCCAGGCGGAGGATGCGGTCTCCCTCGGCGTCGGCTTCTCGGTCCTCGTGCTCAGCGCCGTTCCGCTCCTCTCGCTCGCCGGCCTGCCCGACCGGCCCGTCCGGACGGCCGCAGGGCTCGCCCTCGTCTGCTGGTTCACGCTGCCGATCCCGCGCTTGCTGCTCGGCCAGCTGAAGACGAACTTCTCGCTGTTCGTGTTCGGCGGCCTGATGATCGTGATCGGCGCCACCTGGGTGATCGCCTACAACGCGGACCTCCTGCTCGGAGGGTTGAGCGCCACCCTCGGCCGGATCCGGCCGCTCGCACCCGTGTTGCGGATGGCGGTCGCCTATCCGCTGCGCAGCCTCTTCCGCACGGGCGTCACCCTCGCCATGTTCACGCTCGTCGTCTTCACGCTCGTCGTCGGCTCCACCATCACCGGCTCGATGGTCCACGCCTTCAACGACGTCGGGAGCTATGGCGGCGGCTTCGACGTCCGGGCCGACGTCTCGCCCTCGACACCCATCGGCAACGTCCACCAGGCGCTACGACATGCGCGAGGCCTCGATCCCGCCGACTTCCGCGCCGTCGCCGCCATGTCGAGCCTGCCGGTCAAGGCTCAGCAGCTCGGCCAGGGCGTGAAACCCGAGGACTTCGTCGTCCACGGCGTCGACAACGCCTTCCTGCGCAACACCACGTACGGCATCGCGGCGCACGCACCCCATTACGCCTCCGCCGCCGCCGTCTGGCGGGCGGTGCGCACGCATCCCGGACTGGCCGTGATCGACTCGATGTCCGTGCCGCACAAGATCAACTACAACTTCGGCGCCGCCCAGGCCTTCCGGCTCCGCGGCTTCTACCTCGAGGACAAGACATTCGCGCCGATGCGCGTCCGCGTCCGCGACCGGCAGACCGGGCACGCTCGCCTGCTCACCGTCATCGGCGTCCTGTCCGAGACCGCACCTCAGACCATGGTCGGCCTCTACACAGCCCAGTCGGCACTCACACCGACGTTCGGTGGTCGCGTCCGGCCGACCACCTACCTGCTCGCACTCCGCCGCGGCGCCGACCCGGTGGCGACGGCCAAGCGCCTCGAAGCTGCATTCCTCGCCAACGGGATGCAGGCGGACGCCATGTCGAAGCTCCTCCACGACGCCGTCTCCTCGAGCCTCACCTTCGACCGGCTGATCGAGGCCTTCATGGCCCTCGGACTGCTCGTGGGCGTGACTGCTCTCGGCGTCATCAGCGCTCGCGCCGTCGTCGAGCGACGGCAGCAGATCGGGGTTCTGCGGGCGATCGGCTTTCGGAGACGGATGGTGCAGCTGAGCTTCCTGCTCGAGAGCTCGTTCATCGCGCTCACGGCGATCGTCGTCGGTACCGGGCTCGGCCTGGCGGTCGCCTTCAACGTGGTCGACGAGTACGCCCGCCAGCCCTCGATGGAGAATCTCGGCCTCGACGTGCCGTGGCCGACGCTCGTCGTCATCTTTCTCGCCGTCTATGCGGTCGCGATGCTGACCACGCTCGCGCCCGCCCGCCGCGCAGCACGCGTCTTCCCTGCCGAGGCACTGCGATACCAGTGACTTCTCCGCCGGTGCGCGGCCGACGAAGGTACGCGTCCGTGCGCACCACACACGCGGCTCAGTAGTTCTCCCGATGCGACTCGTCCGGGCGGCGGTGAGGATCGGAGCGTGATCAATGCAGAACATCTACGGAAGGAGCTGCCCGTGCCGTTCGAGACGGCCAGCGTGAGCGACTCGATGAGCCACGGGGTCATCAGCTGCCCGCCCGAGACGCCCCTCCGGGTCGTCGCCCGGATGATGGCGACCCACGGCGTCCACGCGATCTTCGTCTTCGAGCACGTGGACGAGGACGACGAGGCGGCCCGGCTCTGGGCAGTCGTCTCCGACCTCGACCTCGTCGCGGCCACGCGGCTCGACCTGGATGAGCTGACCGCCGGGGAGACGGCCGTGACACCGCTCGTCAGCGTAGGCGCCGACCACTCGATCGCCGAGGCCGGCAGCTTGATGGCGCAGTACGGGATCGCGCACCTCGCCGTCACCGATCCGGCGTCCGGTCGTCCGATCGGCGTCATCTCGACGCTCGACATCGCCCGGGCGATCGCCGCCGGTCACGGCCCCCGCGAAGTCTTCGCCTCCGCCTGACTCCGAGTCAGGCTTCGAGCAGGCGGCGTGTCTCGGCCGCGATCACGAGCTCCTCGCGCGACGGCACGACCTCGACCTGGAAGTCGCCGAGAAAGACGAGCCGGTCGACGATTCGCTCGCGTACCTGTACGGCGTGCTCGCCGATTCCGCCGGTGAAGGCGAGGACGTCGACTCCGCCGCAGGCAGCGGCCATCGCCGCCGCCGCGGCGGCGACGCGGTGGACGAACACGTCGAGCGCCAGCGGCGACGCCTCCCGCACGTCCCCGGACCCGCCCCCCGAGAGACCGGCGATCCCGGACTCGTGCTCCAGCGCCTCGCCCAGCTCCTCCTCGGTCAGCAGCCGCTCGCGGAGGAGGTAGAGAAGGGCCCCCGGGTCGACCGAGCCGGAGCGTGTCGCCATCGGCACCCCCTCGAGCGGCGAGAATCCCATCGTCGTGTCCACCGATCGTCCGTCGCGCACCGCCGTCACCGAGCAGCCGCCGCCGAGGTGGCAGACGACGAGCCGCTCGGCCTCGATCTGCGAGGCGACCCACTGCACGGAGATCCCGTGGAAGCCGTAGCGATGGACGTCCCACTCCTCACGCCACCGCTCCGGGATGGCGTAGGTCGAGGCCGCCGCGGGCAGAGTGCGGTGGAACGCGGTGTCGAAGACCGCGACGTGCGGCAGGTCGGGGAGCGCCTCGCGCGCACGCCGGATCTCCTCGAGCGCGCGACCGTTGTGCAGCGGCGCGAGCACCGAGAGCTCCTCGATCGCCTGCTCCACCCCCTTGTCGACGAGGGCCGGACCGACGAAGCGGCGCCCGCCGTGGACCACTCTGTGCCCGACCGCGTCGGCCGCGACGAAGTCGTCCACCGGCCGGGATTCGTCGCCCGAGACGAGGCGAAGCTTGAGGCTCGTGGAGCCCGCGTTGACGACCAAGATGTCGATGGAAGGGGATTCTCGTGACCGACGACGAGCTGCGCGCCCTCGACGCGTACTGGCGCGCCGCCAACTACCTGTCCATCGGGCAGATCTACCTGCTCGACAACCCACTGCTGCGCGAGCCGCTGCGCCCCGAGCACGTCAAGCCGCGGCTGCTCGGCCACTGGGGGACGACGCCCGGCCTGAACTTCCTCTACACGCACCTGAACCGTGCCATCCGGCAGCGCGACCTCGACGCGATCTTCGTCTGCGGGCCCGGGCACGGCGGCCCGGCGGTCGTCGCGCAGTCGTATCTCGAGGGGGCGTACAGCGAGCTCTATCCGCACGTCACGCGCGACGAGGCGGGGCTGCAGGCGCTGTTCCGGCAGTTCTCGTTTCCCGGCGGGATCCCGAGCCACGCCGCCCCTGAGACCCCGGGCTCGATCCACGAGGGCGGAGAGCTCGGCTACGCGCTCTCGCACGCGTACGGAGCCGCCTTCGACGATCCGGGCCTGACCGTCGCCTGCGTCGTCGGCGACGGCGAGGCCGAGACGGGGCCGCTCGCCACGAGCTGGCACTCGAACAAGTTCTCGAGCCCCGAGCACGACGGGAGAGTCCTGCCAATCCTCCACCTGAACGGCTACAAGATCGCGAACCCCACCGTGCTCGCGCGGATTCCCGAAGAGGAGCTGGCCTCGCTGTTGCGCGGCTACGGCTACGAGCCGTTCTTCTTCGACACGGGCGACGACCACCTCGATACCCATCGCCGCTTCGCCGAGCTGCTCGACCGGGCGCTCGACGACCGGCGCGGGATGATCGTCTTCCGGTCGCCGAAGGGCTGGACGGGGCCGCGCGAGGTCGACGGGCTGCCGGTCGAGGGGACGTGGCGGGCGCACCAGGTGCCGCTCGCCGAGGTGAGGACGAACCCGGGCCATCTCCGGCAGCTCGAGGACTGGCTCCGCAGCTACCGCCCCGAGGAGCTGTTCGACGAGAGCGGCCGGCTCCGAGACGATCTCGCGCAGCTGAGCCCAGAAGGCGAGCGACGGATGTCGGCGAACCCGAAGACGAACGGCGGCCTCGTCCTGCGCGACCTCGACCTGCCGGACTTCCGCCGTTTCGCCGTTCAGGTGGACGAGCCGGGCGCCGTGACGGCCGAGGCCACCCGCGCCCTCGGAGGTTGGCTCACCGAGATCGTGCGCGCGAACCCGGACAACTTCCGCATCTTCGGCCCCGACGAGACGGCGTCGAACCGGCTCGATGCCGTCTACGAGGTCACAGACAAGCAGTGGGACGCACGCGTCGAGCCCGTCGACGAGCATCTGGCGCCGAACGGCCGGGTCGTGGAGATGCTCTCCGAGCACCAGTGCCAGGGCTGGCTCGAGGGCTACCTCCTCACCGGCCGGCACGGGCTCTTCAACTGCTACGAGGCCTTCATCCACATCGTGGACTCGATGTTCAACCAGCACGCGAAGTGGCTGAAGGTCACGCGCGGGATCCCGTGGCGGCGGCCCGTCGCCTCGCTCAACTACCTCCTGTCCTCGCACGTCTGGCGGCAGGACCACAACGGGTTCTCGCACCAGGATCCGGGCTTCATCGACCACGTCGTGAACAAGAAGGCGGAGATCATCCGCGTCTATCTGCCGCCCGACGCCAACTGCCTCCTCTCGGTGGCCGACCACTGCCTGCGCAGCCGGCACTACGTGAACGTCGTCGTCGCCGGGAAGCAGCCGGCGCCGCAGTTCCTGCCGATGGAGGACGCGATCCTGCACTGCACACGCGGTGTCGGGATCTGGGACTGGGCCTCGAATGACGACAGCGGCGAGCCCGACGTCGTCCTCGCCTGCTGCGGAGACGTGCCCACGCTCGAGACCCTGGCCGCAGCGGCGATCCTCCGCGAGCGGCTGCCCGAGCTCAAGGTGCGGGTCGTCAACGTCGTCGACCTCATGCGGCTCCAGCCCGAGAGCGAGCACCCGCACGGGCTCCCCGATCACGAGTTCGACTCCCTCTTCACGACCCACCGGCCCGTGGTCTTCGCCTACCACGGCTATCCGTGGCTGATCCACCGGCTCACGTACCGGCGCACGAACCACGACAACCTCCACGTGCGCGGCTACAAGGAGGAGGGCACGACCACGACGCCGTTCGACATGGTCATGCTCAACGACCTCGACCGCTATCACCTCGTCATCGACGTGATCGACCGGGTGCCGGGGCTCGCCGACCGGGCAGGGCACTTACGGCAGGAGATGGAGGACGCGCGCCTGCGAGCGCGAGCTCACGCACGCGAGCACGGCGAGGACGCTCCCGAGGTCGCCGAGTGGCGCTGGCGGCCCGAGGCGGACGCCGCTCCCTAGCCCGGGCGCGATTCTCTCAGGCCGCGCGCCGGAGGATGTCGGCCAGCCCGCTGACCGCGACGTCGGCCCCTGCGTGCCGAAGCTGCCGGAGGCGGTTCGGGTCGCCGGCGGGGTCGACGGCCACGACCCAGGCGAATCCGGCCGCCCGTGCCGCGGCCACCCCGGCCTCGGTCGCCTCGAACGCCGCCGCGCTCGCCGGCTCGACCCGAAGCTTCCGGCACGCCGCGAGCAGCCTGTCGGGAGCCGGCCGGTTGCGCAGCTGTTCGGCCGCGATGGTCTCGGCGTCGACGCTCCCGTCCACCAGCTTGGCGAGGTCGCTCCTCTCGAGCATCTCGCCGGTACGCGCGCTTGCCGAGACGACGGCGCAGCTGAGCCCCGCGTCGTGAGCGAGCTCGAGGTAATGGCGGACACCGTCGAAGGCGGCGACTCCGCGCTGCTCGAGCAGCTGAGCCAGCCACTCGTTCTTGCGGTTGGCGAGGCCGTGGACGGTCTGCGCACCGGCCGGATCGTCACGCCGTCCCTCCGGCAAACGGATCCCCCGGCTGGCCAGGAACGCGCGCACGCCCTCGAGGCGCGGCCGTCCCGCGATGTGCTTCGGATAGTCCGTCAGCGGGTCGAAGGGTGCGGTCAAGCGCCCGTAGATCGTGTCGGAGCGAGACTCGATCAGCTCGTTCAGCGTGTGCGTCCAGGCCTCCAGGTGCAGTCCGGCGCTGCCGACGAGCACGTCGTCCAGCTCGAACACGCACGACCGGACCGTCGCGGGCAGGCCGAGGGCCCGCTGCGCGAGGTCGCGCGGCAGGAAAGGCTCGGCAAGCTCCGGACTGAGACCTTCGTCGAGCGCAAATCGGCGGAGCTGCTCGGCGGCCGTCTTGTACTCGTCGTGCAGATGGCGCTCGTGCGCCTCGAGCTCCTCGGGCTTCAGAACACCTTCCTCCGCGCGGAGCGCCGCTCGGGCCGCCAGCAACGCCTCCCGCCACTCCGACCGGAGCGAATCGAGCTCGGCACGATCGGCTTCTGAGTACGGCACACCCGGAGGTTGCATCGCCGCCGGCTGCTGCACATCCGGGAGGTTCCGGACCGCGTGTGCCCAGGACTACCGATGCCGGCCGTCTCCTGCCGCGAGACGATGCAGGCAACAACGATCGGAGGACAACGATGGACGCCCAGACCCGCAAGAACGTCCTCGCGGCGCTGCACGGCGAGGCCTTTGCGCACGCGCGCTATCTGCTGTTCGCCGCCGCCGCCCGTAAGCGGGGCAGCGACAGACTCGCCTCGATGTTCGAGGGAATCGCAGCAGTGGAGCTGCAGGAGCACTTCGCCGAGCTCGCCGAGCTCGTCGAGCTCGTCGGAACGGACTCCGACAACATCCGCGCCGCGATCCAGGACGAGAACCTCGAGGTCGAGTGGACCTATCCCAGCTGCGCCGACCAGGCGCGCGCTGCGGGCGAGATCGCAGTCGCGAATCGCTTCGCGGAGATGGCGGAGGACGAACGGGAGCACGAGAAGACACTCGAGCACGCACTCGAGCGCCTCGCCGTGCCGGCCTGACGCTGCTCTGGTTCGCGGTCAGGTTGATCGCAGATCTCGTCGGCTCGCATGAGCCTCTCCGGCTCGACCCGGTAAACGTCTGGACTGCGACGCTCCTGCTCGCGATCGCGCTCGACCTCGGCCGCGCGTACGCCCCCAGCGGCCGGCCTCGCTAGCTTCCACGTCGGGGATTTTCCGCAAGCGAGACGAGGGAAGTCCCCCGTCGGAGTTCCGCGGTCGCCCGGACGTCGCCTGCGCAGCACGGCGCGACAGTACGCCGAAACGCACCACGGTTCGAAAGGAGTCGGGACATGCGCAAGGCACTGGAGATCGGAGGCTTCGTCGCAGCGGCAGTGCTCATCGCGTTCGGCGTCATCGCCATCGCCATGGGCGTCAACGGCCGCAACACGGTCAACAACAGCCTCTCCCATGAGTACATCACTGCTTCGCCGGACATGACGCCGACGGCGATCAAGGCCGAGGCGAAGCAGGCTGGCAATGCGGTCTATTCGGCAGTCAAGGACTGGCCGACGATGAGCCTCGTCAAGACCGTCAACGGCCAGCCGGTCGGCGTGGCCATCAACACCGGCGACAAGGCACGTGCGTTCGCGGGCTACATGCGGATTCACGCGCTGGAGGCGAGCGGTGGTCTGACCTACGCGCAGCAGGGTCGCTACGTGGCGAAGCCCGGAACGCCGGCCAAGTTCACCGATGGTCAGGGCGCAACCAGCATCGACAAGTATGCGGTTGTCGATCCCAAGACCAAGCAGCCGGTCGACAACGCCCGCCGCAACCTCTGGGTGACCGAGACGGCGCTGACCACTGCGCTGAACACGAGCTATATGGCTTCGCAGCTCGCTCTGTTCGGGATCGTGGTCGGAATCGCCCTCCTCCTCTCGGGGATCGGGTTCGGGATCCTCGCGGTCGGCGGAACGCTCCGGAATGCGGAGCCCGCCCTGTCGTTCGGCAAGAGGGCCAAGCTCGACAAGGCTCCCGCGGTGCCCGTGGCATAAGCGCCCGACTCCGCCGCAGGACAGTGAGGGCCGCTCTCGAGCGGCCCTCACTCGTTACGGGGAAAGCCGCACCGAGGATCCGCGCCCGGCACGACGCGTCCGAGCGATCCGCCCGCGACCATTGGTGCCATGGCAGGCACGCAGACCACACGGCTTTGCTCCCTCGAAGCGGCGGTGGGCAAGACCGAGGCCTGCGCCGCGGATGCCTGCCCCTTCTGGGAGCCGGGCGGCGCCGCACTCGGCGGGCGCTGCGCGTTCGATGAGGTGGGCATCGTGCCGAATGCCGCACTCGCCACCTGGCTCCTCGAGATCCGCGGAAGGCTCGCATCCGCAAGCTCGGAGGACGAGGAGCGCGCGATGCGCGCAGTCTTCCACCACCTGCTGAACGAGTCGGCCGAGTAGCCGAGCAGCGGCTCACTCGGCCTCGAGGAGACCGCGCTCGAGGGCGTAGGCGACGAGGTCGGCGCGGGTCTGGAGGCGGAGCTTCTGCATGATGTGCGCGCGGTGGGTCTCGGCCGTGCGCACCGAGATGTAGAGCTGCTTCGCGATCTCCTGATTCGTATGGCCGAGCGCGAGCAAGCGCAGGACCTCGCGCTCACGGTCCGAGAGCGGATCCTCGTCCGCGAGTTTCGCCGCCTCGGCGTCGGCGGCTACGAGCCGCGCGCCGAGCTCCGGGTTGACGTACCGGCCGCCGGCCGCGACCTCGCGTACCGCCGCGACGACCTCGTTGTCGGCCGCCTCCTTGAGGACGTAGCCGCTCGCGCCGGCCGCGAACGCCTCGCGCACGTAGCGTGGCTCGTCCTGCATCGACAGGACGAGCACCTTCACATCCGGGCTCTCGTGCTTCAGCTGCGGCAGCACATCGAGACCGGTCTGCTCCGGCATGACGATGTCGAGCAGGATCACGTCGGGCTTGAGAGCGCGTGCCTGAAAGACGGCATCGCGCGCGCTGCCGGCCTCGCCGACCGGCTCGAGGTCCTCCTCCGCAGCGAGGAGGAGCCGCAGCCCGCTACGCACGACAGCGTGATCGTCGACGATCAGAACACGGGTGCTCACCCGGACGGCACCTCCGCGACGATCGTCGTTCCGGCGCCGGGCCGTGACTCGATCTCCAGCCGGCCGTCGATGAGCGCGAGCCGCTCGCGCATACCGAGGAGCCCGATGCCGTTCTCGCCCACCTTGCGCGGGTCGAAGCCGGAGCCGTCGTCCTCGATCACCGCCGCCACCACGGACCCCCTTCGCGCAACCGAGACGCTGATGCTGCGAGCGTTCGCGTGCTTGACGATATTCGTGAGCGACTCCTGCACGACCCGGTAGAGGGCCGTCTCCACCTCGCCCGGCAGCCGTGTCTCGCCGAGCGCGGAGTGGAAGTCGACGCGCATGCCCGTCGGCTCGGCGAACGACTCGGTCAGCCGCTCGAGCGCGGGCACGAGGCCGTAGTCGTCGAGCACGGCGGGACGAAGCTCGACGGCGAGGCGGCGCACGTCCTGGAGCGCGGACACGACGTGCTCGCGCAGCTCGGCGAGAGCGTCACGGGCCGGGTGGTCCGCGAGTGCTTCTTCGAGCGGCTTCAGCCCGAGCAGGATGGAGGTCAGGGCCTGGCCCGTCTCGTCGTGGAGCTCGCGCGCGAGTCGTCGGCGCTCGAGCTCCTGCGCCTGCACGACGCGACGCAGCGCGTCTCGCGCCATCCGCTGCGAGAGCTCCACGGCGACGGCGGCCCGAGCCGCGAACGTCTCGGCCAGGCGGAAGTCGTCGTGGGAGAAGCGAGCGTCGGAGCCCTCCTTGTCGTGAATCTCCAGCACACCGATCGCCCGCTCCCGTGCGACCAGGGGTACCCACATCCCGGTGCGTGCGGCGAGTCGCCGCGAGACCTCCTGATGCACCTCGGGATCGTCCATCACCGAGTCGACGCGCTCGCTCCGCCGACGCTCGAGCACCGCACCGCTCTTCGACCCCGAGCGGGAGATCGTCGTGCCGAGCAGCTCCTGTGCCCCTTCGCCGGCGGCGGCGGCGAAGCGCAGCTCGTCGCCGCCGGTCGGCAGGGCAAGCACGACGACCCGTGCCTTGAGCAGCTCCCGCAAGCGGCGGACGACGAGGTCGAGCAGCCGGTCGAGATCGGTCTCGGTCGCGAGCGCGTTGCCGACCTCCTGCAACGACTGGAGCTGACGCGACCAGCGGGTCGAGGCCTCGTAGAGGCGCGCGTTCTCGATCGCCACGGCCGCCTGGCCGGCGAGCAGCGTGACGAGCTCCTGGTCCTCGTCGGTGAAGTCCTCGCCGCCCTGCTTCTCGGTGAGGTAGAGGTTGCCGTAGGCAACGCCGCGCACGAGGATCGGCACGCCGAGGAACCCGCGCATCGGCGGATGCCCGGGCGGGAAGCCGACCGACCGCGGATCGTCGGCGAGGTCGTGCAGGCGCAGCGGCCTCGCCTCGCGGATCAGCACCCCGAGGATCCCGCGCCCGCGCGGCAGCTCGCCGATCTCCGCGCGCAGCTCGTCGTCGATGCCGTGGGTGACGAACTGCTCGAGCTCCGAGCCGTTCGCGTCGATCACCCCGAGCGCCGCGTAGCGCGCGCCCGTGAGCTCGGCTGCCGCCTCGACGATGCGGTGCAGCAGCGCGTCGAGCGAGAGCTCCGCCGTGACGGCAAGCCCGGCCGCGAACAGCGCGCGCAGCCGTCCTTCGCTGACCGAGAGCGCGTCCACGCAGCCAGCCTAACCCTCCGGAATTAGCCGCATCGAGAGTCCGTGACGCCGCCGATGCCGCCCGTGCCGAGCGACACGAGACTCGGCAGAGAAAGGAGGCGCGACATGAAAGCGCTCGTGTATCACGGACCGGGGCAGCGGGCCTGGGAGGACGTCCCCGATCCGACAATCCAGGCGCCTACCGACGCCATCGTGAGGATCGACTCCTCGACCATCTGCGGCACGGATCTCCACATCCTCAAGGGAGACGTACCGGAGGTGACACCGGGCACGATCCTCGGGCACGAGGCAGTCGGCACCGTCGTCGAGATCGGCAGCGCGGTGACGACCCTCGAGCGGGGAGACCGCGTGCTCGTCTCCTGCATCACGTCCTGCGGTCGCTGCCGCTTCTGCAAGGAGGGCCGCTACGGGCTCTGCACAGGCGGTGGAGGCTGGATCTTCGGCCATCTGATCGACGGCCTGCAGGCCGAGCTCGCCCGCGTGCCGTTCGCCGACACCTCGGTGTACAAGGTGCCGGCCGAGCTGTCGGACGAGCAGGTGCTCTTCCTCGCGGACATCCTGCCGACGGCGTACGAAATCGGCGTCCTGAACGGCGACGTCCGGCCGGGCGACACGGTGGTCGTCGTCGGTGCCGGCCCGATCGGGCTCGCGACGATCATGACCGCGAAGCTGCACACCCCGGGCCGGATCGTCGCGATCGACCTCGCCGACGCTCGTCTGGCGAAGGCACTCGAGTTCGGCGCCGACGTCGTGATCGACAACGGCAGTGAAGACGCGGTCGCCAGGGTGATGGAGCTGACCGGCGGGCTCGGCGCCGATGTGGCGATCGAGGCCGTCGGCGTGCCTGAGACGTTCGAGCTCTGCGCCGAGCTGATCCGTCCCGGCGGCCGGCTCGCCAATGTGGGCGTGCACGGCAGCTGCGCGAAGCTTCATCTCGAGAAGCTCTGGATTCGCAACGTGATGATCACCACGGGTCTCGTGGACACGACGACGACGCCGAAGCTGATGCGGCTGATCGAGGGCGGCCGGCTCGATCCGAGACCCTTCGCTACGCACCACTTCCCGCTCGCAGGCGCCGAGCAGGCGTACGACGTCTTCGCCGCGGCCTCCGACACGCACGCGCTGAAGGTCG